>NZ_DKGR01000036.1:0-43620 GCF_002453335.1 Arsenicicoccus sp. UBA6765 | reverse complement strand
CCCCGTGCGCCGGCACGCGCGTGCCGCCACCACCTGCACCGCCCACCCGCCGTGGCCGCGCCGGCGCCACGGCCAGCCCGACGCCGACGCCCACGGCCACCCCGAGCCCGAGCTACTACCCCGCGCCAGTGGTCCGAGCCGGTGAGCACCCCGTCGGCGGCGACCAACTCGGCACCAGCGGCATCGTCACGGCGGTGCCCGCGGGCGTGCCGCAGCCCCCGCAGCTCGACGCGACGTCATACGTGCTCGCCGACCAGCAGACCGGCACGATCCTGGCCGCCAAGGCCCCCCACGCCCACCTTTATCCCGCCAGCACGCTCAAGACCCTCACCGCGCTCACCGTCATGCCGCAGCTCGACCCCAAGCGGGTCGTCACCGCGACCGCGTCCGACCAGGCCGCCGAGGGCACGCGGGTCGGCATGGTGGCCGGCAACCCCTATCCCGTGCACCAGCTCTACGGCGCGCTGCTGATGCAGTCCGCCAACGACGCGGCCTATGCCCTGGCCCGGTCGGCGCCGGGCGGCGTCGCGGGCACCCTGCAGCGCATGAACGCCACCGCGGCCGGGCTCGGCGCCCGCGACACTGTGGCTGTCGACCCGTCAGGGCTGGACGCACAGGGGCAGCGCAGCAGCGCCTACGACCTGGTCGTGATCGGGCGAGCGGCGATGCAGCGCAAGGACTTCCGGTCGTATGTCGGCACGCGCGAGATGCCCTTCCCCGGCGCCAAGCAGCCCGACGGCACCGTGGTGACGCCCTATGCCGTGCCCAACCTCAACCACTTCTTCATGAACTACCCGGGCGCGACGGGGGTCAAGACGGGCTACACGACGGGGGCCCACCGCACGTTCATCGGGTCCGCCACGCGGGGTGGCCGGTCCTATGTCGTGAGCTTCATGTGCTCCGACACGGCCGACTGGCACCACGTGGCCGCCATGATGGACTGGGCGTTCGCCCACGGCACCAAGGTCAGCGGCGTGGGCACCCTGGACACGACGCCGCCGGCGACCCCGACCGGCACGCCTAGCGCCTCCCCCTCGGTGCCGCCCACGGTGACGCCAGTGCCGGCGCCCACCTCCAGCTCCCCCACCGCGGGACAGACGTCGCAGCCGACGGGTGTGGCACGCGCCCTCCAGACGTGGTGGGGCGCAGGCGTGCTCGCCGTGCTGGTGCTCGCCGCCGGCGCCCTCCTGACGCGGCGCCTCGGGCGCAAGCGCTGAGCAGTCGCGGGCGCTGAGCGCAGCGGGCAGGATCAGCTGCCGCAGCTGACGTAGGCCTGGCTGGCGTCCCCGAGCGGGTAGCGGCGGATGGGACGCCATACCTCGTCGTCGCCCTGGACGTAGAGCGAGAACTCGCCGACGGTGAACTGCGCGTGGTAATCGGCGAGCTCGACGAACGCCTGCTCCAGGGCGTCCTCCGGCAGGCCGTGCGCCACCGTCACGTGCGGGTGGTAGGTGAAGCTCAGGTCGCGCTCCAGCACACCGCGCCGGACCGTCGCCTCGAGCTGCTCGCAGGCCGGGATCCCGCGCGCGACCTGGATGAACACCACCGGCGAGACCGGGCGGAAGGTCCCGGTGCCGCGCAGCTCGAGCGTGAACGGCGCGACCGACGCGGCGGACCGCAGCAGGTGCTCGTGGATGCCGTCCATCGCGGCGTCGTCGACCTCCGTCGGCGGCAGCACCGTCACGTGCGTCGGGATGCCGCGCGCCTGCTCGTCGCCGTAGGACAGCCGCGCGCGCTGCAGCTCGCACCCCCAGGGCTCGGGGATGGCGATCGAGACTCCGATGACCGGCACCGTCACTCCTCCAGGCTCAGCGGTGCCCGGCTGGTCGCAGCAGGCCGACGGCGTCGTAGACCCGACCCAGCGTGGCCGAGGCCACCTCGCGGGCGCGCTCGGCACCGGCAGCGAGGATGCGGTCGAGCTCGGCGGGGTCCTCGAGCAGCTCGTTGGCCCGGTCGCGGAACGGTGTGACCCACTCGACGAGCACCTCGGCGGTCTCCTTCTTGAGGTCGCCGTACATCTTGCCCTCAAAGTGAGCCTCGAGCTCGGCGACCGGCGTGCCGGACAGGACCGAGTGGATCGTCAGCAGGTTGGACACGCCCGCCTTGGTCTCGGGGTCGTAGCGCACGACCGCCTCGGTGTCGGTGACGGCGGAGCGGATCTTCTTGGCGCTCTTGGCCGGGTCGTCCAGGAGGTTGATCAGGCCCTTGTCGCTGGCGGCGGACTTGCTCATCTTGGCCGTCGGGTCCTGCAGGTCCTGGATCTTGGCGCCTTCCTTGACGATGTGCGGCTCGGGGACGACGAGCGTGTCGCCGTAGCGCTGGTTGAACCGGATCGCCAGGTCGCGGGTGATCTCCAAGTGCTGCCGCTGGTCCTCGCCTACCGGGACCTTGGCCGCGTCGTAGAGCAGGATGTCGGCCGCCATGAGGATCGGGTAGGTGAACAGCCCGACGTTGGCCGCGTGGCCCTTGGCGGTCTTGTCCTTGAACTGCGTCATGCGGCTGGCCTCGCCGAACCCGGTCTGGCAGGACAGGATCCACGACAGCTCGGTGTGCTCGGAGACGTGGCTCTGAACGAACAGCGTGGAGCGCTCGGGGTCGACGCCCGCCGCGAGGTACTGCGCCGCCGTGACGCGCGTGCGTCGCCGGATCAGCTCGGGGTCGGTCGCCACCGTGAGGGAGTGCAGGTCGGCGATGAAGTAGAACGCGTCGAACTGCTCCTGCAGCGCCACCCAGTTGACCAGCGCGCCGAGATGGTTGCCGAGATGCAGCGAGTCGGAGGTCGGCTGCATGCCGGACAGGGTGCGTGGGCGGGCGGTGGGCTGGGAGGACATGGCTCTCATTCTGGCAGGGCGGGCGGGGTGGTCCGGGCGGTGGTGGGTCGTGCGGGCGGGTCCGGTCAGGGGTGGCAGGAGCCCAGGCCGTATGCCGGAACCGCTCGGTCCCCGGCATACGGCCGGTGTCTCAGCCCTGCAGGACGGCGCCGTCCTCGACGCGGCTGGGCGCGCCCTCGTCGGGGAGCGTGACGTCGCCCTTGACGACGACGTCGTCCCCGAAGGACCAGTCCCCCTCGACGGTGAACCGGGTCGCCTCGCGCAGCGACGGCAGGCGCTCCGGCACCCGCTGCTCGAAGTCGCCGATCCGCTTGAAGTGCTTGCTGTCCAAGGAGATCACCGGCGCCGCGTCGACCTGCATCGCCAGCGTGCCGTCCTCGCGCAGGTCGTAGACGTCCGAGCGCAGCAGCATGAGCTCGTTGGTCGTCTTGACCGGCAGGAAGCGGCTGCGCGGCACCTCGATGGCCTGGGCCCCCTCGAAGACCTCGACGGCCGCGCCCATGGCGGACTCGATCTGGTAGACCTCGGGGCTGCTGGAGTCCTTGGGGTCGACGGTCTTGACGTTGCGGATGAGCGGCAGCCCGAGGACGCCGTCGCGCGCGGTCAGCTCGTCGTGCAGGCGCTGCAGGTCCAGCCACAGGTTGTTGGTGTGGAAGAACGGGTGGCGGTGCTCGTCGGTGAAGAAGTCCATCTCGTCGTCCGCGGTCTGCGCGGTGTCGCGCAGGATCAACTGGTCGTCGTCCTTGCGGATCGCGAGGTGACCGCCCTTGCGGTCCATGGCGGTCCGCTGGCACACCTCGGCGGCGTAGGGCGCGCCCGAGGACGCGAACCAGCCGGCGAGGCGGGCGTCCGGGGAGGCGCCGAGGTTGTCGCCGTTGCTGACCGTGGCGTAGCGGAAACCCTTGTCCAGCAACGCCGCCAGGATGCCGGAGGACAGCAGCGAGGGGTAGAGGTCGCCGTGGCCCGGCGGGCACCACTCGAGCTGCGGGTCGTCCGGCCACTCGACGGGCGTCAGGTCGTCCGTGCGCAGCTTGGGCTCCTGGCTCTGCAGGAAGTCCAGCGGGAGGTCCTCGACCTGCAGGTCGGGGTAGCGCTGCAGGGCAGCCAGCGTGTCGGCCCGCGTGTTGAAGGAGTCCATCAGCAGCAGCGGCAGCCGCACGCCGTAGCGCTCGCGCGCCGCCAGCACCTGCTGCACCACGATGTCCAGGAAGGACTTGCCGTCCCGCACGGGCAGCAGCGACTTGGCCTTGCTCATGCCCATCGACGTGCCCAGCCCGCCGTTGAGCTTGATCACGACGGTCCGGCCCAGCGCCTCGCGCGCCGTCTCCTCGTCGATGTCGGCCGCCTCCAACGACGGCGGGTCGGTCAACGGCCGGATCGAGTCCTCCAGGATGACGCCGGTGGCCCCGCCCTCCAGCTCGCCGTAGTAGTGGCTGAAGACCTCGATCGCCGTGGGGTGGACCCCGGCGTCGGTCATGACCTGCTGCGCGCGCGCGAGTCCGTCGTGGCTCATGGCACCACTTTCGTGTCCAGGGGGTGTCGGGGGCAACTCGAGGCGCCCGTGCCCGGCCGAGAGTGCGCCGGTAGGGTCGAGCTGCCCCCACCGGGCCGGAGTGAGGATCGCACCGTGAGGAGAACACCGTGACCAGCGCACGCGACCGCGCCGAGGAGACCTTCCGCGAGACCTTCGGGGCCGAGCCGTCCGGGGTCTGGGCGGCCCCCGGACGCGTCAACCTCATCGGCGAGCACACCGACTACAACGACGGCCTGTGCCTGCCCATCGCCCTGCCCCACCGCGCGTATGCCGCAGCCCGACGGCGTGACGACGACCGGCTCGTGCTGGTGTCCGCCGACATACCGGACAGCCGCGCGGAGGTGGAGCTCTCCGACGTCGCCGCCGGCACGCCGGGCGGGTGGGCGTCCTATGCGGCCGGGGTGCTGTGGGCGCTGCGGGACGCGGGTCACGAGGTGCACGGCCTGGACGTCGCCGTGGCCTCCGACGTGCCGATCGGGGCGGGCCTGTCCTCCTCGGCGGCGCTCGAGGGCTGCGTGGGGGCCGCCGCCTCGGACCTCTTCGGCCTCGGGCTGCTCGACTCCGACGAGGGCCGATCACGGCTCGCCGAGGTGTGCATGCGCGCCGAGAACGTCATCGCCGAGGCCCCCACCGGCGGGCTCGACCAGGCCGCCGCGATGCGCTGCGCCGAGGGCCACGCGCTGCTGCTCGACTGCCGCGACGGGTCGACGCGCCTGGTGCCCTTCGACCTCGACGCGCACGACCTCGAGCTGCTCGTCGTCGACACCCGCGCCACGCATGCCCTGACGGACGGCCAGTACGGCGAGCGCCGCAGCGCCTGCGAGGCCGCCGCCGAGGCGCTGGGGATCGTGTCGCTGCGCGAGATCGCGTCCTCCGAGCTGGAGTCGACGCTGTCCCGGCTGGACGAAGAGGTGCAGCGCCGTCGGGTGCGGCACGTGGTCACCGAGATCCAGCGGGTCCGCGACTGCGTGGAGGCGCTCTCGGCCGGCGACTTCGCCGAGGTGGGGCGGCTGTTCGACGCGTCCCACGAGTCGCTGCGCCACGACTACGAGGTCACGGGGACCGAGCTCGACCTGGTCGCCGACACCGCCCGCGCCGAGGGTGCCCTGGGAGCGCGTATGACGGGCGGCGGGTTCGGCGGCTCCGCGATCGCCCTGGTGCGCCGCGGGACCGGTGACCAGGTGGCGGCCGCGGTGGCGCGGGCCTTCGCCGAGGCGGGGCTGGGCGCGCCGCAGCACTTCGTGGCCACGGCGGCGGCTCCGGCCGAGCGCCTCGCCTGATCTTGTCGCTGGGGTGAGCCAGAGTGGTCGCAGACCGCCCGCACCGCCCGCACCCCGACTCCATTGGTCACCAGTGACGTTTTGGATCGTTCATAAGGGCCGCTGGGACGTGATTGGTGACCAATGGCGTCGGGTGCGAGTGCGGGTGCGGGGCTGGTGGGGGTGCGGGGCGAGAGGGCGGGGCGGGTCAGCCAACGGCGCTGAGGCCCCAGCGGACGAGCCGGGTGCCCACTGCACCGGCGGGGGCTGCGAGCGCGGGGCGGGCGAGGCCCAGCTCGTCGCGGGCCCACCCCGGCAGCAGGTCGACCGCGCCTCGCGCCAGCAGCTGATAGCCGGGACGCGCCGGACGCGGCAGCGGCGGCTCGCGCAGCAGGAAGTCGGCGGCGTCCCGGGCAGCAGGAGTCACCCGCAGCTCGGGCCGGTAGCCGGCCAACGCCTCCTCGAGCTCGCGGACGGTCGCCGGCAGGTCCCCGGCCCCGAGGCGGGCGGCGGGGATGGCGGTCTGGGCGACATAGGTGTCGGCCTCGGCCGGGGTGAGGGGCCGCGAACCGTGGCGCTGGTGCCCGGTCAGGAAGGACCAGACCTCGGCGACGTGCACCCAACGCAGGAGGTGCGGATCGCTCGCGCGATAGGGCCAGCCGAGGTCGTCCTTGCCCCGGACGCGCTCGTGCACGCTGCGGACGGTGGCGATGGCCTGCTCCGCGTGCTCGATCGTGCCGAAGGTCGTGGTCGCCAGGTAGTGGCTGGTGCGCTGCAGCCGCCCCCACGGGTCGCCGCGATAGCCGCTGTGCCCCGCGACCCCGGCCATGGCGGAGGGGTGCAGGGACTGGAGCAGCAGCGCCGTGATCCCGGCGGCGAACATCGACGCGTCACCGTGCACGCGCCAGATCGGGTCGTCCTCGGTGAACCACCGCTCGCCGGGCGTGCCCCAGATGCGGTCGTGGGCGGCCACGGCGTCGGCGCCGGCGACCTTCTCCCGCACGGCCTCGCCGATGCGACGCTGCAGAGATCGGGGCAGGGACAGCGCGCTGGACAAGGGCCTAGGCAGCGAGGTGGGCGCTGCGGGCGCTGGGTCGGCCCCGTGCTCAGACATCGGCTCCGTCCTGGCCGGGGGTGGTGTGCTCGCTCGGAACCGCGTCCGCGCCACCGTCGGGAGCCGTGCCGCCGAGACCGGTCTCGGACACCTCGCCCCCGCCGTCGCCGGCCGTGCCGTCGGCGCCCTCCACCCGCTCGTCGCGTCGAGCCTCGTCGCGTCGGTCCTCGTCGTTCGCCGCGCGCTGGCCGGTCGTGTCGCTCATGTCGGTGCCTCTCGACGGAGGGGCCGGTCGCGGCGGCGAGGTGCGCGCCGGTGGGTGGCCCCGGTGCTCACCATTGTGCGGTCGCCTGCCGCCCCGCAGCGAGATGACGCCGGCCGGCGGCTCTGGGCCGGCGCCACGTGGTCAGCATCGCGAGCGCCAGCAGGAGCTCGGCGATGTCCCCGCCGTAGTACATGAGCTCCCCCGCGCCCCGCAGCTCGACCGCCGAGACGGGCACCTGGACGAGCGCTCCGGCATACAGCAGCTGGGACAGCACCGCGTGCCCGGTGACAGCCACCCCGAGGACGACCAGCCTGGCGGTGACGGATGGTCGACGCGGGGCCGGGTCAGGGCCGGCGATGGCGTGGGCGAAGAGATACCCGGCGACAAGGAAGTGCAGGTGCACGAGGTGGTGCAGGACAGGACGCTGGGTGGTGGCGACGTAGAGGGGGGTGAGGTACAGGACGAGGAGACCGCCGAGGTTGAGCACGAGGGCCGTGACCGGGTGGATTACGACGCGCAGCGGCGCCACGTGCAGCAGTCGTCCGAGCACCCGCCCGTGCCGTGGCGGCAGCGTGCGCAGCAGCAACGTGGCAGGGGCACCCATGACCAGCAGCAGCGGTGCGTACATCCCGATCAGCAGGTGCTGCAGCATGTGCCCCCGGAAATCGCCGGCCGGGAACGGGGACAGCGCGGGCACCAGCGCCATCCCGAGCAGGCCTGCCCCGGTGACGAAGCTCACCGTGCGCCAGCCGCTCCAGGACCCGTGCCGGCGCGCCTGGCGGCGGGCCAGCACGGCATACGACCCTGCAGCAGCAGCGGTGAGACCCAGGACGACGGCGGGCAGGAAGGCCTCCGGCCCACCGGTGGAGGCGGCACCGCCATGAGCAAGGATCACCGCGGGCCTCGGTCGCCGGGTGAGCCCTCCCGGCCGATGACCACCGCGCCGTCAGCCACGACGCCCGGCCGAGCCGACCGCTGCAAGAGCCAGCCGCCGAGGACCAGAAGAGCGCCCAGCCCCAGGAAGGCGAGGTCCGCCAGTGTCTGGTGGGGGCCGCTGACGACGTGATGGATCCCCAGGACGTGGTGGTCGACGATGCCCTCGACGAGGTTGAAGAGCCCCCACCCCGCCAGGATCCAGCCCCAGAGCACACGGGAGGCCCAGGCCCGGCGGTGGTCGTGCGTGATCCGCGCGTAGAGGATCCCCAGCCCGGCCAGGACGCAGAGCCAGGTGAAGGTGTGGAACAGGCCGTCCCACAGCGTGTTCATCTGCAGCCCGTGCACCGTGGTGGCCGGGTAGTCGCCGATGGGGATGTTGGCCGTCGACGCGCTGGTCAGCATGTGGTGCCACTGCAGCACCTGGTGCAGGAGGATCCCGTCGACGAAGCCGCCGAGGCCCACACCGAGGAGGATGCCGGGCAGGGTGATGCTCCGCGGCTCGGAAGATCCGGGCGAGAGCGGGTCGCTGGACGCTGCCATGCGACCACGCTAGGGCGCCGAACGAGCTGGCGGGCGCTTGCGCGACGCCGCTCGCCAGGACCCATCGACCGCCAAGCCGCCCACGGCCCGCGCCAGGTCGTACCGTGACCGCATGCCCACCCAGAACGCCCCCGAGGCCACGTCCTCGGGCACCCCCACGCTGCGCCGCGCCGTCACGACGACCGGCCTGTTCCTGTTCATCCTCGGCGACGTGCTGGGGGCGGGCGTCTACGTCCTCGCCGGCAAGATCGCCGGCACCGCGGGAGGCGCCGTCTGGGTGCCTCTGGTGGTGGCCCTGCTGCTGGCGCTGCTCACCGCGGCGTCCTACGCCGAGCTCGCCACGAAGTACCCGCGCGCGGGCGGCTCGTCGCACTACGCCACGCGCGCGTTCGGGCCGTTCGTCGGCTTCCTGGTCGGCTTCTGCATGCTCGCGGCCGGCATCGTCTCGGTCGGTGCGCTGGCGCTGGGCTTCGCGGGCGACTACCTGGCGGCCTTCGTGACGCTACCGACGGTGGGCGTCGTGGTCGTCTTCCTCGCCCTGCTGGCGGCGCTCAACGCGCGTGGCATCTCCGAGTCGATGGGCGCCAACGCCGTCGCCACGATCATCGAGGTCGGCGGCCTCGTGCTCATCGTGATCCTCGGGATCGTCGTCATCGCGCGCGGCGACGGCGACCTCAGCCGGCTGACCCAGCTCGGCACCGCGGAGCACTCTCCGATCAGCGCCGTGCTGGCGGGCAGCGTGCTGGCGTTCTACGCCTACGCCGGCTTCGAGACCAGCGCGAACGTCGCCGAGGAGACCAAGGACCCCGCCCGCTCCTACCCGCGGGCGTTGTTCGGAGCCCTCGTGGTCGCCGGGCTGGTCTATGCCGGCGTCGGCGTCGCCGCCAGCGCGATCGTGCCCACCGACCAGCTGGCGTCCTCGAGCGCTCCCCTGCTGGAGATCGTGAAGGCGGCGGGCGGCATACCCCCGGTGCTGTTCTCGGTCATCGCGCTCGTCGCCGTCGCCAACGGTGCCCTGCTCACCGGCATCATGTCCTCGCGCCTCGCCTATGGCATGGCTCGCGACGGCCTGCTGCCCTCGGCGCTCGAGCGGGTGCTGCCGCAGCGCCGCACCCCGTGGGTCGCCATCCTGGCCACCACGGCGCTGTCGCTGCTGCTCGCGCTGACGGGCACGATCGAGGTGCTGGCCAGCACCATGGTCCTGCTGCTGCTCGTGGTCTTCTCCGCCGTGAACCTCGCGGTGCTCGTGCTGCGCCGCGACGAGGTCTCGCAGCGCCACTTCCGCGCGCCGGTGGTCCTGCCCGTGCTCGGACTGCTCTCGTGCCTGCTGCTGGCGACGCGGGTGGATGCGGAGACCTGGCGCTACGGACTGCCGTTCCTCGCGGTGGGTGCACTGCTGGCCGGGATCGCCGCCTGGCGCCGCCGTACCCCCGCCTGACCCCGATGACGCCCGCCTGACCCGCCGCGGGCAAAGGCATCAGCCTGGGGAACCAAGACCGGTCGATGCACCTGCCGCCGGCGGGTGAACGTTCAACACTTTGCGTGACGGATGATGACTCTGCGTCATACAGTCCCCCCATGACCGACTTCTCCCCCTCACGTCGGGCCCTGCTCGGCGGTGCCGGTGCGGCCGCCGCGACCCTCGCCCTCCCCCTCGGCATCCCGACGGCTCAGGCCGCCGCCGCCCGCAACGTCCGCCTCTGGCGCTGCCTCGGCTCCGCCCTCAGCGGCGGCTACCACACGGGCACCCGCTACACCAACGGCTCCATCGTCATGGGCAGCCCGCAGGGGCGCACGACCTACACCGACCCCTACGGCCCGCGCACCACGCGGACCTATGACCACGGCACGTGGACGACCGGGTGGTACACGCCGGAGTTCGCGATGACGCAGGTCATCCCCTCGTGGCGGGCCATCACGCCGGGCGGCACCTGGATCTCTGTCTGGGTGCAGGCGATCACCACCACCGGCGCCACCACCGCATGGTTCTCGCTCGGGCGCTGGTCCGACATCCAGCCCGGCTCCCCCTACCGCACGACCGTGAACGGTCAGTCCGACGCCTACGCCACCGTCGCGACGGACACGCTGCGCGCCAAGGCGGGCTACGCGTTCAAGAGCTGGCGGCTGCGGGTGACCCTCTATCGCCCCGCCGGCTGGACCGCGACCCCCACCGTCACCGCCGCCAACGTCATGTCCTCGGCCATCCCCACCGGCTCGACGAGCAGCGTCCCGGTGAGCCCGGTCGGCGTGGCCCGCGGCGTCGTCCTCGGCGTGCCGACCTACAGCCAGATGGTGCACACCGGCCACTACCCGTCCCTCAACGGCGGAGGCGAGGCCTGGTGCTCGGGCACGTCGACGGCGATGATCCTCGACTACTGGAAGGCCGGCCCCACCAGCACCGAGGTCGCCTGGGTCAACCCCAAGCCCCACGCCAACCCGCAGGTCGACCATGCCGTCGCCAAGGTCTTCGACTACGGCTACAACGGCTCGGGCAACTGGGCCTTCAACACCGCGTATGCCGGAACCCGGGGCCTGGACGCGTTCGTCACGCGGTTGCGGTCGCTGAACGAGGCCGAGCGCTTCATCAAGGCGGGCATCCCGCTGGCGATCTCGACGTCGTTCACCAGCTCGCAGCTGTCGGGCGCGGGGTTCGGGACCAACGGGCACCTGATGGTGATCGTCGGCTTCGACTCGGCGGGCAACGTCGTGGTCAACGACCCGGCGTCGGGGATGCGGGCGTCCAACGCCTACGTCCGCAAGACCTACAACCGCGCGCAGCTCGAGAACGCGTGGGCCCGCTCCGGCGGCACGACCTACGTGATGCGACCGACCTGGAAGGCCCTGCCGACGGCTCTGACGCAGCGCAACTGGTGAACCTACCTCGGGTAGTCACACTCGCCTGGCGTGCCAACCCAGGCGGATGTACCTACCTCAGGTAGTCACACTCGCCTGGCGTGCGAACCCAGGCGGACGTGCCTACCTGAGGTAGGTCCGAGCGGGGCGTGGAATGAATCGCGAGCCGTGACCAATGGTTGCTGTACGCGCAGGACAAGGGCCGACTGGATCATTGATCCTTCAAATAACCTGTGGGTGTGACGCAGCGTCATACTCTCTAGTCCATACGCCATAGACGCCAGCCCGGGCCCCTCAAGGTCCGGGCTGACGCATGCCCCTGCCCGCTCGCCCGGAGTCCTCATGCCCCTCCCCCTCGACGGCCCCGCCGCCGGCCTGCTGCTGCACGCCGTCGGCGCCGGCGCCGTCTTCGCCGCCGCCTACGCCCTCGCCCGCCTCCGCTTCGCCCCGAAGGAGGCCGCACGTGGCACCGACGCAGCACCGCTGGACTGAGCTCCACACGGGCGCGGCCCTGCTCGCGGTCACCGCCGCGGCCGCCAGCGCCGCCGTCATGTCCCAGTCGGGGGCCGCCAGGCCGGTCCTCGTCGGGCTGGTCGTGGTCACCGTCGTCGCCGGGCTCCTCACCGACGGCTTCCTCGGGCTCGGGGTCGGCGTGGCCACCGCCGCGGCCGGCGTCGTCACGATCCAGCGCCTCGGCACCTGGGACAACGCCCACTTCACCGCCCTCGTCATGATCGTCGGCGCCCTCGTCGTGCTCGGCTGGGTCGCCGGCCTGCTCGGCGCCTCCGCCCGCGCCCACCGGCGGGCCCTCGAGCGGGGCCGCCCCGCCGACGTGCAGCCGGCCCTGGCCTCCCTCGGCCTGCTCCCCGCCGACGTCGCCGAGCTGCGCGCCGACGAGGAGATCGCCCGCGCCCGCCGCCACGACCGCCCGCTGGCCGTCGTCGCCCTGGAGGTCGAGCCCCGCTCCGCCGACGTGGACGAGGCGCTGCTGCAGGCGACCCGCCGCGCCGTCGCCCGCCTCGTCGAGCACCGCCTCCGCCGCTCGGACGCGCCGTTCGCGCTCGACGCCGGCAGCGTCGCCGCCGTCCTCCCCGAGACCGACGAGCGGGGGGCCGCTGCTCTGGCCGGGCTCCTCGTGCAGGAGGCCCCCGCGCTGTCCGTCCGCGACCGCGGGCGTGGGGGTGCCGTCGAGGTCGGGTCCGTCGCCACCGTGCGGTGCGCCGTCGTGGAGCTGGCGGGTCGGCATACGACCGCTTCGGACCTGCTCGACGAGGCCCGTGCGACCCTGCGCGACGAGCAGCCGGTGGAGGTCGCGCGATGACCCGCTCGCTCGTCGGCGTCGGGGTCCTGCTGCTGCTCTGCATCGCGATCATGACCTACTGGCGCAGCGCCACCCAGGCCCACCGCCGCCGCCTCGACCAGCTCGACGTCCGGCTGCACGTCAACGGGATCCGCGGCAAGTCCACCGTCACGCGGCTGCTCGCGGGCGTCCTGCGCGAGGGCGGCTACGTCACGGTGGCCAAGACGACCGGCTCGGCCGCCCGCGTCATCGCCCCCAACGGCCACGAGACGCCCATCGCCCGCCGCGGCGCAGCCACCATCAACGAGCAGATCGACGTCGTCGCCGAGCACGTCCAGCGCGACGTCTAGGCGCTGGTCATCGAGTGCATGGCCGTGCGCCCGCTCTACCAGCAGTACTCCCAGGAGTTCATGGTCCGCTCCGACATCACGGTCATCACCAACGTGCGCGAGGACCACCAGGAGGAGATGGGCGAGACCCTCGAGGAGATCGCCGACTCGCTGTCCGCGACCATCCCCACCGGCGGCATCCTGGTCACCGGCGAGGGCCGCCAGCACCTGCGAGACCGGTTGGCGGTCAACGCGGCTCGTCGTGGCAGCACCCTGATGTATGCCGACCCCGCCGAGGTCACCGACGAGGACATGCGGGGCTTCGACTACCTGCAGTTCCGCGACAACGTCGCCATCGGCCTCACCGTCGCGCGGCTGCTGGACATCCCGCGCGAGGTGGCGATCCGCGGCATGTGGAAGTCGGTGCCGGACGTGGGTGTCGTGCGGCTGCGGACCTACGACATCCTCGGCAAGCGCATCCTGTGGGTCCCGCTGTTCGCGGCCAACGACCGCGAGAGCGTGATCCTCACCTTCCAGAACCTCCAGGCGCAGTTCCCGCCGGACGCCCCCGTCATCGGCATCCTCAACAACCGCCACGACCGCGGCCGGCGCGCCGAGCTGTTCTCCCACATGGTCCCCGACGACCTGGACGAGTTCCTCGACCACGTCATCACCTTCGGGGCCTACGAGGAGACGGTGACCGCCACCATGGTCGAGCGCGGCTACGGCCGCGAGCGCATCCACCAGCTCGGCGAGACCGTCCAGCCGTCGCTCGACCAGATCCTGCAGACGATCGTCGACCTCGTGCCCGGCCGCGACGGCGTGCTCGTCGGCATGGTCAACATCCACACCGACCAGGCCGAGCTGCTCATCGAGCACTTCGCGCACCTGCTCGGCGACGCGCAGGACGACGAGATCGCCGAGGCCCGCTGCTCGCCCGCGCGCCGCTCGGACGTCAGCGGATCGTGTCCGGCATCAGCCACACCCGCCGCGCGGAGGCCCTGCGTGCCTGAGTACTCCTTCACCCCCGAGGTCGTTCGCCTCACGATCCTCGCGGGCGTCGTCGTCAGCATGCTCGTCTACGAGCGGATCCAGCTGACCACGGGCGGGGCGATCGTCCCCGCCTACCTCTCGCTGGCCCTCAGCCGGCCCATCGCCGTGATCGTGACCATCGCCCTCGGCTACCTGACCTACCTCATCGTCAACAAGGTGATCGGCCGCCGCCGGATCCTCTACGGCCGCAGGAAGTTCGAGATCGAGGTGCTGGTCGGGCTCGCCCTGATCATGGTCACCACCGGGCTCGCGCACCTCGGCGGACGGCTGGACCCGATGCTGCTCGGCATCACCGGCATCGGCTTCCTCGTCCCCGGGATCCTCGCCCACGACATGGCCCGCCAGAAGCCCGGCCGCACCGTCGGCGTCGTCATCGCCACCGCCTGCTCGCTCGGCGTCGTCGCCTGGCTCGCCTCCGCGGTCCTCGCGATCGCCCCCGGCTCCAACGTCGACCAGCCCCAGCACCTCGCCTCGGTCCTCGGCGACCCCCGCGAGCTGCTGCTGTATGCCGTGGCCATGAGCGTGCTCGTCGGCATGGCGGTCTACTCCAAGCTCGGGCTCCGCTCCGGCGGGTTCATCACGGGCGCCTACCTCGCCCTCGTCGGGCCACGCTGGTCCGACCTGCTCGTCACCGCCGTCGTCGCCCTGGTCACGTGGGCGGTCGTCGTCCACGTCCTCATGCCGCGGCTGCTGCTGTTCGGCCGGCGCAAGCTGTCTGCGATGCTCCTCGTGGGTTCGGTCGTCGCCTGGGCCACCGAGATCACCATGACCTGGCTCAGCCACGGCGACTTCGTGCCGTGGCGCGGCCTCACCGCCGCCACGATCATGGTCCCCTCCCTCATCGCCAACGACGTGCAGCGCCAGGGCTGGGAGCGCACCGTCTGGGGCACCGGGCTCACCGCCACCGGCGTGTATGCCGGAGCCACCCTGACCGCCGCGATCGCCACCGCAGGAGGTTGGCTGTGAGCACCCACCTCACCCGCTGGGGCGGGCCCGTCGTCGCCGCCTCCCTCGTCGTGGCCGGCACCCTCGGCCTCGTCCACGAGCAGGCTCCGGCCCCCGGCCCGACCGGCCCCACCGTGTCGGTCGACGTCGTCGACGACCGCGGGACCCCGCTGGCCGGCGCCCGGGTCCGCACCGACGAGGGGTCGGCCACCACCGACGCCGCCGGGCGGGCGGCCGTGCCGCTGTCCCGCGACGGCTACGCCCACGTCGAGGCGTCCGGGCACGGCGAGCGGACCCTGCGCCTGCACGCCGCGGAGGCCTCCCGCGCCGTCCTGCCCGCCAGCGGGTTCGACACCGTCACGCTGAGATTCGGCGGCGACGTCATGATGGGCCGGCGGTTCTACGAGCCCAGCGCCTCCGGGCCCGCGCTCCTGACCGAGGCCTCCACGGTCGAGGACCACCGCCGGCTGCTCGACGGCATCACCCCGCTCCTGCAGGACGCCGACCTCACCGCGGTCAACCTCGAGACGCCCCTGGTCGCCAAGCTCTACTGGCCCGAGGGCGCCAAGCGGCCCGACGGCTTCAACCCGACCAAGGAGATCGCCTTCGCGAGCAGCACCAAGACCGCGCAGGCCCTGCGCGACGCGGGCGTGGACGTCGTGTCCCTCGCCAACAACCACGTCAACGACGGTGGGGCGGCCGGGATCGCCAGCACCCTCACGGCCCTCGACGACGCCGGTGTGCGCCACTTCGGCGCGGGGCGGACCGAGGACGAGGCGTGGACGCCGCTCGAGGTGCCGGTCCGCGGTCGCACGGTCGCCTACGTCGGCTGCACCACGGTCGACGGGCTGCCCTCGTCCCACCCGTACGTCGCCCAGGGCAGCTCCGGCGGCGCCGCCCGGTGCTCCGAGGGCCGCCTGCGCCGCACCGTCGAGCGGCAGCGCGCCGCGGGTCACGACGTCGTCGTGATGATCCATGGCGCCGTGGAGTACGAGCGCCAGCAGCGGCCCGTCATACGACGACTGACCCAGGTGGCCGCCGAGGCCGGCGCCACCGCCGTCATGAACGGCCACCCGCACGTCGTCGGCGGGCTGACCACCCAGTCCGGCGCGGTCGTCGCGGAGAGCCTCGGCAACCTGCTCTTCGACCAGGACCTGTGGTCGACCTTCCCGACCTACCTGGTGCGCGTCGACCTGCACGACGGTCGGCCCGTCCACACGCAGGCCGACCCGCTCGTCATCGACCGCTACGCCCCGCGCCCGGCCACCACCGCCCTGGCGGACGCGGTCGGCCGCATCGCGGCCGGCTCCGTCGCGACGACCGCCAACGCCGACGCCACCGGCACGACCATCGGCTCCGCCCTGCTGGAGCCCAGGCCTCGCGCGGTCCAGCTCACCCCCGGCGTGCCGACCTCGCTGGCGCCGGGCTGGCAGCTCGCCGGCCGGCCTGACGGCATCCTCGCGGGCAGCGACCTGCTCTTCGGGAGCGGGCGCTTCGAGGCCGACGCCCGCAGCGGCAGCGGGCCGGCGCTGTGGACCCTCGGCGCCAACACCCGCCGCACCAACGCCGCGGCCTGCGCACCGACACCGAGCGAGGCGGTGGCCTAGCACGGCGTCGAGCTGGTCCGCAGCCCGCTCAGCACCCAGGACGCCTTCGTGACGCCAGAGCACCGCATCCCGGTCAAGGCCGGCCAACGGCTGACCTTCGTCGCGGCGGTGCGGCACGCCTCCCCCGGGTCGCGCGCCACCCTCGCGTGGTATGCAGGAGCCGAAGGCCCCTCGAGCGCCACGACGGAGGTGACCGTGCCGCCCAGCAGCTCCGACGCCGACGACTGCCGGCAGGTGCGCGTCGACGTCACGGCGCCCGCGGGCACGACCTTCGTCCAGCCGGCGCTGCGCCTCCTGCCGCCCGAGAGCTCGGTGCGCGGGTCGCGCCTCGCCGTCGACGACGTGTCCCTCGTGCGCTGGGGCGAGGAGGGCGGCTCGAGCGCCCGCTTCGACACGGTCCTCGCCGAGCGCGCCACCGCCGTCACCCTGCAGCAGGTCACCCCGACCGCCGCCACCGAACCCACGGTGCTGCGGGCGACGAGCAGCCCCGTCACGGCCCTCGCCGGCGCGACGGAGCCGAGCCTGCCCAGGACCGAGGAGACGGAGCGCCCGTGACGGTGGCACCTGCGTCCGACGGGCGCCACGGGTCGGGTCGGCCCCACGGGTCGGGTCGGCCCCACGGGTCGGGTCGGGGCACCCCCCGAGCCCTGCGCCTGACGACCGTGGGAGCACTCGTGGCCGCCGCCGCGGCCTGCACCCAGCCCGCGCCCGCGCCCTCGCCTGCCCGCACGCCGGGCCAGGGTGACGGCGGTTCGGTGGAGCGGCTGGTCGACGTCGTCATCTCGGTGCAGGACCGCGCCCCCGCGAGCACCGGCCCGACGGACCCGGCCCGGGCCATCGCCGAGGCGACCGCGCAGCTGCCGCAGGTGGCCGCGCGACCGGGACCCTCGAGCCTCGCGAGTCCTCCGGGGGTGCCCGAGGGGTATGCCGTGACGGGGCTCCGCCTGGACGGGAAGGACCAGCGGGTCGCCGCCCTCGTGCCCCAGGGCACGCCCACGACGGGTGACGGGCTCTACGTCGCCCGGCCCGAGCAGGGCAGCCGCCCGGTCACCATCGAGGTTCCCCACCCCCGCTCGGACGCCTGGACCGACCAGATCGGCGCCGACGTCTACGCCCGCTCGACGGCGCGCTACCTGCTCATGGCCGGGGCCGATCGCGGCGCCGGCGACGACGCGGACGTCGCCCACGCACCCGACGCCGCCTTTGCCGGCACCGACATGCTGCTCGTGCGCAAGGACTGGGTGGTCGTCCAGATCCACGGGTTCACGCGTCGCCGGCACCCCGGCTATCCGGACGCGGTGGTGTCGAGCGGCACCGCGACGCCCGGCGCCACCGCGACGCGGGTGGCCCGCGAGCTGGAGTCCCAGGGCATCAGCACCTGCGTGTATGACGGGACCACGTGCGCCGACCTCGCCGCCCGCACCAACGTCCAGGGGCAGCACGCCCGGGCGGTCGGTGCTGACTTCGTGCACGTCGAGCTGGAGCGGTCCGTCCGAGCGGACCCCGCGCTGCGCTCGCGCGCGGCGCAGGCCATCGCCACAGGGCTCGGCTGACACCTGCTGACCCGCCCGGCCCCTGCCCTTCCCCCACGTCGAGAGGCGACAGATCGGGGTTGTCCGCACCGGATGACCCCGATCTGTCGCCTCTCGAGGCAGCGCAGGCTGACGCCCGCGACGTCCGATCAGATCGCGTCGATGATCGCGTTGAGCGTGGCGCTCGGCCGCATCGCCGCGGACGCCTTGGCGTCGTCGACCTTGTAGTAGCCGCCCAGGTCGACCGGGTTGCCCTGCACCCCGATCAGCTCGGTGTTGATCTGCTCCTCCTTGGCCGCTAGCTCCTCGGCCACGGACGTGAACCGCTCCTTGAGCTCGGCGTCCTGGTCCTGCGCGGCGAGGGCCTGGGCCCAGTACAGCGCGAGGTAGTAGTGGCTGCCGCGGTTGTCGATCTGGCCGACCTTGCGGGCCGGGGACTTGTTCTCGTCGAGGAAACGCCCGATCGCCACGTCGAGAGCGTCCGCCAGGACCTGGGCCTTGGCGTTGTCGAAGGTCGAGGCGAGGTGCTCGAGCGAGGCGCCCAGCGCGGATAACTCGCCGAGCGAGTCCCAGCGCAGGTAGTCCTCCTTGACGAACTGCTGCACGTGCTTGGGCGCCGAGCCGCCCGCGCCGGTCTCGAAGAGCCCGCCGCCCGAGAGCAGCGGCACGATCGACAGCATCTTGGCGGAGGTGCCCAGCTCGAGGATCGGGAACAGGTCGGTGAGGTAGTCGCGCAGCACGTTGCCGGTGACGGAGATCGCGTCCTCGCCCGCCCGGATCCGCTCGAGGCAGTAGGTGATCGCCTCGACCGGCGCGAGCACCTGGATCTCCAGGCCGTCGGTGTCGTGGTCCTGGAGGTACCGCTCGACCTTGGCGATGACGTTGCGGTCGTGGGCGCGGCCCTGGTCGAGGTAGAACACGGCTGGGGCGCCGGTCGCGCGGGCGCGGGTCACGGCGAGCTTGACCCAGTCCTGGACCGGGATGTCACGCACCCGCGCCTGGCGCCAGACGTCCCCCGCCTCGACCTGGTGCTCCATGAGGGTGGTGCCCTCGGCGTCGGTGACGACGACCGTGCCGGCGCTCGGGATGACGAAGGTCGTGGGGTGGGAGCCGTACTCCTCGGCCTTCTGCGCCATGAGCCCGACGTTGGGGACCGTGCCGATGGTGGCGGGGTCCAGGGCGCCGTTGCGCTTGCAGTCCTCGATGACCGCTTGGTACATCGGGCCGTAGGAGCGGTCCGGGATCATCGCGAGGGTCGGCTGCAGCTCGCCCTGGGCGTTCCACATCTGGCCGGAGTCGCGGATGACGACGGGCATCGACGCATCGACGATGACGTCGCTCGGGACGTGCAGGTTGGTGATGCCGCGGTCCGAGTCGACCATCGCCAGGGCCGGGCGCTCGGCATACAGCCGCTCGATCGCCGAGGTGATGGCGTCCTGCGTGTCCTGGGGCAGGCCCGAGATCTTGGTGTAGAGGTCGCCGATGCCCTGGTTGGGGTTGAAGCCGACCTGCTCGAGGTCCGCCGCGAACTCCTCGAGCACCGGGGCGTAGAACGCGCGCACGGCGTGGCCGAACAGGACCGGGTCGGAGACCTTCATCATCGTGGCCTTGAGGTGCAGCGACAGCAGCAGGTCCTCGGCCTTGGCGGCGGCGATCTGCTCGTCGTAGAAGGAGCGCAGCGCCGCCGCGCTCAGGAAGGTGCCGTCCACGATCTCGCCCGCGAGCACGTCGACGCCGTCCTTGAGGACCGTCTCGGAGCCGTCCGCGCCGCGCAGGGTGATCGTCAGGGTCGAGTCGTGGTCCATGACCATCGACTTCTCGTTGCCGTAGAAGTCGCCGCCCGCCATGTCGACGACGCGGGCCTTGGCGTCCTGGCCCCAGGCGCCGAGCCGGTGCGGGTGCTTCTGGGCGAAGCTCTTGACCGACTGGGGGGCGCGGCGGTCCGAGTTGCCCTCGCGCAGCACGGGGTTGACGGCCGAGCCGAGGACCTTGGCATAGCGCGCCTGGACGTCCTTGTCCTCCTCGGTCGTGGCGCTCTCGGGGTAGTCCGGGATGTCGTAGCCCTTGTCCTGCAGCTCCTTGATCGCGGCCTTGAGCTGCGGCACGGAGGCGGAGATGTTGGGGAGCTTGATGATGTTGGCCTCGGGCGACTGGGCCAGCGCACCCAGGTCGGCCAGCTTGTCCGGCACCCGCTGCTCGTCGGTGAGCCGCTCGGGGAACTGCGCGAGGATGCGGCCCGCGAGGGAGATGTCCGCCGTCTCGACCTCCACGCCACCGGCACCGGTGAAGGCCTGCACGATCGGCAGGAGGGAGTAGGTCGCGAGAGCCGGCGCCTCGTCGATCTTCGTCCACACAATCTTCTGTGACGTCATGAGAGTCTCCAAAGTCGTCGCTGCGGTGCGTGCCGTCGGCACGGCTCACGCCCACGATATCTCAACGTCGAGATATCGGCCCAGGACGACCTGGTGCGGCCCGGCGGGCGGTGCCCTCACCCTATCCAGCCGGTATGACGAACCGCCTGCGGGGCCGGCGTCATTCCATACGCTCAGTGACGATGCGGCCGCTTCACCACCGGGTGGAACCTGGACGAATCGCCCGGCAGTTCACCCGAACACCGCACGCTCACCGCGTCGGCGTGCCACCATGAGACCGCGACGACGCGCGTCCCGCGGGGATCGGCCCACCGGCCGACCACGCCGAGGTGCCACCACGGACAGCTCGATCGTGCGCCCCGGGACGCTCCCCACCCACCACCTTCATCACTACAGGAGCACCACCGTGTCCCAGCCCAAGCTCGCCTCGCGCCTCGGCGCCGAGTTCCTCGGCACCTTCTGGCTCGTCTTCGGCGGTTGCGGCTCCGCGATCTTCGCGGCCCACGTCATGCACAAGTCCGACCCGGTCAACATGGGCATCGCCTTCGCCGGTGTGGCCCTGGCCTTCGGCCTCACCGTCCTCACCATGGCGTATGCCGTGGGCCAGGTCTCCGGCGGCCACTTCAACCCGGCCGTCACGCTCGGCCTGACCGCCGCCCGCCGGTTCGACGTCAAGGACGTCCTGCCCTACATCGTCACCCAGTGCCTCGCGGCCTGCGCCGCCGGCGGCGTGCTCTACCTCATTGCCTCCGGCAAGGACGGCTTCGACGCGTCCAAGGGCTTCGCCGCCAACGGCTACGGCACCGGTTCCCCCGCCGGCTATTCGATGCTCGCCGTCCTCGTGTGCGAGGTCGTCTGCACCATGTTCTTCCTCTACATCATCCTCGGCGCCACCGACGACCGCGCCCCCATCGGCTTCGCCCCGATCGCCATCGGCCTCGGCCTGACCCTGATCCACCTCATCTCCATCCCGGTGTCCAACACCTCGGTCAACCCGGCCCGCTCGCTCGGCGTCGCGTTCTACCAGGACGGCGCGCTCGGCCAGCTGTGGCTGTTCTGGGTCGCCCCGATCATCGGTGCGGTCATCGCCGGCCTGACCTACACCGCCATCACCGGCAACGACCGCTCCGGCATCGACCTGCAGGGCGAGCTGGAGGTCGACTCCCGCGGCACCGGCCGCGAGGACGGCGCCACCCGCGCCTGACCCGGCGGGCGCTCGGAATACGGCCGGAGGGCTGGTGTCTGCTGCGTCACGCCGGCGCACCAGGAGGTGAGGGTGTCGGAGGTGGCTGATAGGTTCGAGCGGTACCCATTCGACCACCCGCGTGAAGGACGAACTCGTGAGCGCTACTCCCGTCAAGGTCGCCGTGACCGGCGCTGCCGGCCAGATCGGCTACAGCCTCCTCTTCCGCATCGCCAGCGGCGAGCTGCTCGGCAAGGACACCCCCGTCGAGCTGCGGCTGCTCGAGATCACCCCCGCGCTCAAGGCGCTCGAGGGCGTCGTCATGGAGCTCGACGACTGCGCCTTCCCGACGCTCGCCGGCGTCGTCATCGGTGACGACCCCAAGCGGATCTTCGCGGACGTCGACGCCGCGATGCTCGTCGGCGCCATGCCGCGCAAGGAGGGCATGGACCGCGCCGACCTGCTCGCCGCCAACGGCAAGATCTTCACCGGCCAGGGTGCCGCCCTCAACAAGGTCGCCCCCAAGGCCAAGGTCCTGGTCACCGGCAACCCGGCCAACACCAACGCCCTCATCGCGATGAACAACGCCCCCGACATGGCGCCCGAGCAGTTCAACGCCCTGACGCGCTTGGACCACAACCGCGCCAAGTCGATGCTCGCCAAGAAGCTCGGCGTCGGCGTCGCCGAGATCAAGGACCTCGCGATCTGGGGCAACCACGACGACTCGATGTACCCCGACCTGTTCAACACCAAGGTCAACGGCAAGGCCGCGACCGAGCTCGTCGACGAGGCCTGGATCACCGGGGAGTACATCCCCACCGTCGCCACGCGCGGCGGCGCGATCATCAAGGCGCGCGGTGCCTCGTCGGCCGCCTCGGCTGCCAACGCGACGATCGACCACATGCGCGACTGGATGCTCGGCACCGACGAGATCGTGTCGATGTCGGTGCCGTCCGACGGGTCCTACGGCGTCCCCGAGGGCATCATCTCCTCGTTCCCCTGCCGCGTGAAGGACGGGAAGTACGAGATCGTCCAGGGCCTGGAGCTCAATGACTTCTCGCGCGAGCGGATCATGGCGTCCGCCGCTCGCCTGGAGTCCGAGCGTGACCAGGTCAAGGCCCTCGGCCTCATCTCCTGACCCGCCGGGGGTAAAGGCATCGACCGGCCTTCGTTCGCCAGGCTGATGCCTCTACCGGGGGTAAAAGCATCGACCGGCCTTCGTTCGCCAGGCTGATGCCTCTACCGGGGGCAGGTTTTCCCCAGGTTGTCGCGTCAAGGCCCGCGTCGTCCACAGGTGACGACGCGGGCCTTCGCGCGTGCCCGCCCAGCCAGCAGGCTGCGGTCATGGAGATCACACATGCCCTGCCGCCGGATCCGATCTTCTCCACCGCCCAGGCCTATGCGATGGGCTGGTGCCGGCGCACCCTGGCCGAGGCACGCGCTGCCGGATGGTGCCACAGCGTGCTGCGCGGGTGGTACGCCCACGGCCCGTCCCCGGCATCGCCCGTCGACCGACACCTCGAGACCGTCGCCGCCACCCATCTCGAGCACGAGGGTCGCCTGGTCACCTCGGCGGTGTCGGCCTGCCTCTACCACGGATTGCCGGTCGACGATCGTGACCTCGCCCGCGTCATGGTCACGCGACGGGCCTCCGACGACGGCGCGACCCCGGCAGCCCATGGCACCTCGACGAGCCGGGTCCTCATCCGGTCGAGCTGCCGGCCCGAGGATGTCGACGACCGTGCGCCGGTGCTCACACCGGCCGCAGCGGTGGTCGAGTACGCGCTCCAGTCGGGCCTCCCGGCCGGCGTGGCCGCCGGAGATGCGGCGCTGCGTGCGGGCGTGGCGACGGTCGAGGGCATCACGGCGGCCATCGGTCGACGGGGCGGCCGCAACGGCATACGACGGGTGTCGATGCTCCCCGGGCTGCTCGATCCGCTCGCCGAGAACGGCGGCGAGAGCAAGGCGCGGCTCGCGCTGGTGCAGGTGGGGTTCGACCTGGAGTCCCAGGTGTGGGTCGAGACGTCGATCGGGTGGTTCAGGCCCGACTGGCGGGTGCGCGGCACCGCCACGCTGATCGAGCTGGACGGCGTGGCGAAGTACCTCGACGAGCAGGGCCGGCTGGTGACCTCCCGAGTCCGGGGGGACCGGACCAGGGATCGCGCCCTGGAGTCGACCGGTCATCGGGTCGTGCACCTGTCGATGGACGACATCGCCGCCCGGGACACGCTGCGGCCCTTGGTGGTCCAGCACGCGGGAGATGCCTTGCAAAAGCCAACCCCGCCGGCGTTGTCGGCGCGGACGCGCCCGAACGGACAAGGGTGGGGCGCGACCGGATGAACGAAGCCCGATCGACCGGCCTTGGTCACACCCGCCTGGGGAACGAAGGCCGGTCGATGCCTCTACCCGCGGTAGGTCAGCGGGTGGGGTGCCAGTTGACCGCGTTGGCACCCACCGCGACCACGACGGCGAGCGAGAGATACATCAGCACGTCCAGACCTCGGGACCGTATGACGAGCCCGCCGGCCGCCGCGTCGGACACCACCAGGCGCAGCACGGCCGCCGTAGCGAGCGCCCCCGCCAGCAGGTTGCCGCCCAGCCGCGGCGACACCACCGCCACCACGGCCAGCGCCAGCACGCAGCCGAGGCCGAGCACCCACCACAGGGCGAGGCGCCCCGGCCCCACGGACGTCACGCGGAAGCAGCCCGCTCGGCGGACTCGACGACGTTGCTGAGCAGCAGCGCGCGGGTCATGGGGCCGACGCCACCAGGGTTGGGCGACATCCAGCCCGCGACCTCCATCACGTCGGGGTGGATGTCGCCGGCGACCCGGGACTTCCCGTCCTCGCCGGCGATGCGGGACACCCCGACGTCGAAGACGGCGGCCCCGGGCTTGACCATGTCGGGCGTCAGGATGTTGTGGACCCCGGCCGCCGCCACGACGATGTCGGCGCGGCGGGTGTGGGCGGCCAGGTCACGAGTCCCGGTGTGGCACAACGTGACCGTGGCGTTCTCGGAGCGACGGGTGAGGATCAGGCCGAGCGGGCGACCCACCGTGATGCCGCGGCCGATGACGACGACCTCCGCCCCCTTGAGCGGGATGTCGTAGCGCCGGCACAGCTCGACCACGCCCATCGGCGTGCAGGGCAGGGGCGCGGGGATGCCGAGCACGAGGTTGCCGAGGTTGACGGGGTTGAGGCCGTCGACGTCCTTGGACGGGTCGACGCGCGCCAGGATCGCGCTGTCGTCGAGGCCGGTGGGCTGCTGCACGAGGAAGCCGGTGCAGTCGGGGTCGGCGTTGAGCTCGTCGACGACCGCCTCCACCTCGGCCTGGGTGGCCGTGGCGGGCAGGTGCCGCTGGATCGAGGCGACACCGATCTCGGCACAGTCCTTGTGCTTGGCGCCGACGTACCACGTGCTGGCGGGGTCGTCCCCGACGAGCACCGTGCCGAGTCCCGGGGTGATGCCGCGTTCCCGCAGCGCGCGGACGCGCTCGGCGAGCTCGGTCTTGATCGTCGCGAGGGTGGCCTTGCCATCGAGGATCGTCGCAGTCACGTCGTTCATCTTGCCACCCGGTTCGCACGCTGCGCGGCCACCCCTGCCCCGACGGCCGCGCCGAGCGTGATCACGACGCCCGCCAGCAGCTGCGGCCCGACGTGGGAGCGGGCGGCGGGGTCCAGCAGGTCGACCAGCACCGCCGACACGAGCTGACCGGTGAGCGTCATGAGGGTGGCCACGAGCACCCCCAGGTGGTGCACGACGACGGCGCCGATGGCGACATACACGATCCCGATCAGTCCCCCGACGTAGGCCCACCACGGCAGGTCCCAGGTCGCCGGTGCCCGCAGACCGCCGCGCGCCAGGAGCAGGCCGGCCCACCCGAGCAGCAGCCCGAGCCCCCAGGTGAAGTTGATGGTCGAGGTGACCACGACGTCGCCGCTGACGCGGTTGACGCGCCCGTTGAGCGCCTGCTGGAGGGCGATCGCGGCGCCGGCGAGCACGGTGAGGGCGACAGGCAGCAGAGGTATGCCGTCCGCCCCGCCGCTCCCGGACCGGGCCGAGGCGGCGACGCCGACCCCCACGAAGGTCGTCAGGCCGGCCAGCACCCGACCCACGGTCACCGGCACGTGGCCGGCCGGCCCGATGCCGAGGCGGTCGACGAGCAAGGCGTTGGTCGTCTGCCCGCCGACGATGGCGATGGTGAACAGCGCGACGCCGAGGACGGGCACGGCGTTGGTCTGGACGGCGACGAAGAAGCCGCCGCTCAGCCCGCCCAGGGTCTGCCACCACGGCAGGCGGCCCGAGCGGACCGCGCCGACGACCTCGCGCAGCGCCCGCCGCGGCCCGGGCAGGACCACGAGCGCGGCCAGCAGGACGACCCACCCGGAACCGAAGCTCCACAGCGACGCGTCCACCGGGCTGGCGAAGGCGTGCGCCAGGGTCCCGTTGGCGCGGGACTGCAGCGAGGACAGCGCGCCCGCGAGGAGGGCGGCCGCCGCCGACAGGACGACGACGGGCCGGCCCTCCTCGTGGTGGCCGTCGGGGTCGCCGGGGCTGCCGGGAGCTCCGGCGACCTCGCGTCCGCCCTCGCGGGGGTCAGTGGGCAAAGTGGCGCGTGCCCGTGAAGTACAACGACACCCCCGCCTGCTGGCAGGCCTGGATCGTCTCGGCGTCGCGCATCGACCCGCCCGGGGCCACGATGGCGCGGACGCCGGCGTCGATGAGGAGCTGCGGGCCGTCGGCGAACGGGAAGAACGCGTCCGACGCCGCCACCGCACCACGGGCCCGCTCCTCCCCCGCCCGCTGGACGGCGAGGCGGCAGGAGTCGACGCGGTTGACCTGGCCCATGCCGATGCCGACGGAGGCGCCGTCGCGGGCGAGCAGGATCGCGTTGGACTTGGTGGCGCGGACGGCCTTCCAGGCGAAGTCGAGGTCCACGAGCGTGCGGTCGTCGACGGAGTCGCCGGCGACGAGCGTCCAGTGCAGGGGCGCGTCGCCGTGGCCCGCCGTCTCCTTGTCGTCCTCCGTCGGCTCGATCACCGCGTCGATCCGGTCGGCCTCCTGCACGAGCAGGCCACCCGAGATGGGGCGCAGCTCGAGGGCAGAGGCACCGGAGCGGACGTCGGCGGGCAGGCGCAGCAGCCGGATGTTCTTCTTGGCCGTGAGGATCGCCAGCGCCTCGGGCTCGAAGTCGGGAGCCGCCACGACCTCGGTGAAGATGTCCTTGACCGTCTCGGCCATCGCGGCCGTGACCGGGCGGTTGGTGGCGATGACGCCGCCGAAGGCCGACAGCGGGTCGCACTCGTGGGCGCGCCGGTGCACGGCATCGATCGGCTCGTCGGGGGCGCCGGCCGCGATGCCGCACGGGTTGGCGTGCTTGATGATCGCGACGGTCGGGCGGTGGCCGTGGTCGTGCGCGGCCCGCACGGCGGCGTCGGTGTCGACGTAGTTGTTGTAGGACATCTCCTTGCCGTGCAGCTGCTCGGCGGAGGCCACGCCCGGGCCCTCGCCTCGATACAGGGCGGCGCGCTGGTGGGGGTTCTCGCCATACCGCAGGTCGGAGACCTTGGACCAGGTCGCCCCCGCGAACTCGGGGAAGGTCTGGGCGTCGCCGACGTAGGACGAGACCATCCACGAGGCGACGGCCACGTCGTAGGCCGCGGTGTGCGCGAACGCCTTGGCGGCCAAGGACTTCCGCTCGTCGAGGGTGAACCCGCCGGCGCCGACCGCGGCCAGGACCGACGCGTAGTCGTCCGGCGAGGTGATCACGCCAACGCTCGGGTGGTTCTTGGCGGCGGCGCGGACCATGGAGGGGCCACCGATGTCGATCTGCTCGATGCACTCGTCGGGGCTGGCGCCGGACGCGACCGTCGCGGTGAAGGGGTAGAGGTTGACGACGACCAGCTCGAACGCCGCGACCTCGAGCTCCTCGAGCTGGCGCAGGTGGTCGGGCTTGCGGGTGTCGGCGAGGATCCCGGCGTGGACGCGCGGGTGCAGCGTCTTGACCCGCCCCTCGAGGCACTCGGGGAAGCCGGTCAGCTCCTCGACGCGGGTCACGGGCAGGCCGAGTCCGTCGATGAGGGCGGCCGAGCCGCCGGTGGAGACGAGCTCGACGCCGGCGTCGTGCAGGCCGCGGACGAGGTCCTCGAGGCCGGTCTTGTCGTAGACGGAGACGAGGGCGCGCCGGATCGGTCGCCGCCCCTGCTCGGTCGTCGCGGACGCAGCGGTGCGGTCGTTGGCAGTCATCAGGTCACTCCTGCGAGCGGTTGCGGTTGGATCGGTGCGGGCACCCAGGCGGGCGATGCCCACGATCGTCACTCCCCGGTGGTGGTCCACCTGCGCCAGTCGTGTGCCTCCAACCCTACCGGGGGCGAAGGCATCGACCGGCCGTCGTCCGCCAGGCCGATGATCCCGCCGGGGGCGGGTCGTGAGCCGGTATGCCGCAGCGCCCGCCCTCTCAGCGGCCGAGGCGCACGCGGCGGCCGTCGAGGCGGTGGCCGTGGCGCGCCATACGGCCCACGACGTCGACGAGCATCTCGCGCTCCTGGACCTTGATCCGCTCGTGGAGGGACTCCTCGGTGTCGTCGTCCTCGACGGCGACCGCCCGCTGGGTGATGATCGGCCCGGTGTCGACACCGGCGTCGACGACGTGGCAGGTCGTCCCAGTCACGGCCACGCCGTGGGCGAGGGCGTCACGGACGCCGTGCGCGCCGGGGAAGCTCGGCAGCAGCGCGGGGTGGGTGTTGATCACGGTCGGACCGGCCAGGACCTGCGGCCCAAGGATCCGCATGAAGCCGGCGCTGACCACGAGCTGCGGTGCGTGACGGGCGATCTCAGCGGCGAGGGCGGCGTCCCAGGCAGCCCGGTCAGGGTGCTCGGCGGGGCGGACGACGAAGGTCGGGATCCCCGCGCGCTCGGCCCGCTCCTGCCCCAGCGTGCCGTCGCGATCGACCCCCACCGCAGCGATCCGCACGCCATAGCCAGGGTCGGCGCTCGCGTCGATGAGCGCCTGGAGCAGGGTGCCGGAGCCCGACACGAGGACGACGATCGGCACGGGCTGGGGCGAGTCGCTCACAGCCAGCACCCTAGTGGCATGGGGGATGATGGGGCGCGTGCCTGCCGACCGAGCCCCCAGACCGCGCCCGTCCGACGACGAGCGGCGCCCGGACGACGCCGGGCGAGGCCCTGGGGCCGGTGGCGGGCGAGGCCCTGCTGACGGCGGACGGCGACCGGCACCACCACCCGGGGCGACCGACGGCATGCGGGCGGCGCTGGCGATCGTGGTCACGGTGCCGCTGCTGTCGCTGCACCACCCCTGGTCGTTGCTGGCGGTGGCGACGAGCCTGGCCGCGATGTGGTTCGCGGGGCGGGCGGTCGCGCTGCAGCTGCGGGCCAAGCGCTACGGCTGGGCGTCGTGGCAGCTCGTGGGGGTCACGCTGGGCGGCTACCTGCTGTTCACGGCGGCCCTGCAGTCGATCTATCCGACGCAGATGACGACCTGGTCGACGTGCACCGCCGGCGCCAACACTCGCGTGGCGCAGGCGCAGTGCGACGCCCGTCTCGACGAGTCGGTGCCGTCCTGGCTGTCGGGCGCGCTCGGCCTCTGACCGGCTCCGCGTCTGACCGGCTTGGCGTCCAACCCGGGTCGATGTGCCTACCTCAGGTAGGTCAGTGGTGGTAGCGGCGCCAGGTCAGCAGGAGCGCCAGGAGCGCCCCCACCGCGAGCTCGCCGGCCAGCGCCAGCGTCGCCCACCACGCGTGCGGCCCCACCGACACCAGCGCCCGCGAGCCCATCGAGCCGCTCGACAGCAGCATCACGACCAGCGACCCGAGGACCATGACCAGCCAGGCCGAGGCGGCGGCCAGCGCCTTGGCGCCCAACGTCGACAGGGTCGCCAGCCGACCGATCGCCCGGTGCGCGACCACGGCCCCCACGATCACCGGCAGCAGCCCCGCGAGCCGCGCCCACCACGGCAGCGCCCCGTTGTCCGGCAGCGAGCCGAGGAACGGAACCATGGGCAGCAGGCCCGACTGGGCCTGCGACCAGGTGTAGGTCGAGCCCAGCCCCAGCGAGAACCCCGGCCCCGCCAGCCACGACAGGCCCCAGGCCGCCGCGTCGGGCAGCCAGGCCAGCTGGACCACGGCGAGCAGGACGTTGCCCACCGCGCCGGCGTCCAGCGACGACGTCAGGTCGCGCACGCGCCCCAGGTGCGTCACGAACCCCAGGACCACGGGCACCAGACCGGCCAGCAGCAGCAGACCCACGCCGCGCAGCCCCTCCCCCAGGGCGCGGCGCACCGCCACGGGGACGAGCCCGACGACCTGGTCGTGCCACCCGGGAGCGGCGGCCGGCCGGGCCCACGCGTGCCGCAGCCCGACCAGCACGCCGAGCAGCGGCACGACGACGTCGCCCAGCACCGTGGACGGCCAGGACGGCCGGATCGCGAGGCTCGACGCGTGCAGGGCCACGAGAAGCCCCAGGACGGCATACGAGCCGATGAAGGCCCCGACGAGCCGGGCCACCCCGGAGCGCATCCCGCCCAGCCAGCCGAGCCGCGGCGAGCGGTCGTCCTCGACGGGCCCGGCGAGGGTGCGCGCCGCGACCGCGGCCGACGCGACGGCCAGCGCCGTCAGCAGCAGCGGGGTCAGCGACAGCACGACCCCGGCCTGGCGCACCGAGCCGCCGTGCGCCGCGACCCAGGCCAGCGACCCCACGCCCAGCGCGGCGGGCCACCCCCCGGTGGCACCCGCCGACCCGGCCCAGGCGACGACGGAGAGGAGCACGAGCGGCAGCCAGCTCGTCACGACGGCGACGGCGGCCGCGCGCACGGCCCGGGTGGCAGGGACGGCGGCGGGGCGGAGGCGGGGCGAGTCAGTCATGGGTGCCCTCATCGTCTCCCACCGGGGCCCCGCGGCCCGACCCGGCTCGCCGGTCCGGCGGCCACCGGAGCCACCTGGCCCGCCCCGGCGGAGGCTGTCGTATGCCGAGAGCCGGCCACCCCGAGGAGGGGTGACCGGCTCTCGCCGTGACCGGTGAGGGTCAGAGGGACTTCATGATCTCGCGCATGAGCTCGGCGGTCTCGGACGGCGTCTTGCCGACCTTGACGCCGGCGGCCTCGAGGGCCTCCTTCTTGGCGGCGGCAGTGCCCGCGCCACCCGAGACGATGGCGCCGGCGTGGCCCATGGTCTTGCCCTCGGGGGCGGTGAAGCCCGCGACGTAGCCGACGACCGGCTTGGTGACGTTGTCCTGGATGAACTTCGCCGCGCGCTCCTCGGCGTCGCCACCGATCTCGCCGATCATGACGATCGCCTTGGTCTCCGGGTCCTTCTCGAAGGCCTCGAGGCAGTCGATGTGCGTGGTGCCGATGACCGGGTCGCCACCGATGCCGACGGCGGTGGTGAAGCCGAAGTCACGCAGCTCGTACATCATCTGGTAGGTCAAGGTCCCCGACTTGGAGACCAGACCGATCTGGCCGGCGCCCGCGATGTCGGCGGGGATGATGCCGGCGTTGGACTGCCCGGGGCTGATGATGCCGGGGCAGTTGGGGCCGATGATGCGGGTCGTGCCCTTGGCCGCGGCGTAGTTGTAGAACTCGGCCGAGTCCTTGACCGCGATGCCCTCGGTGATGACGACGAGCAGCGGCATCCCCGCGTCGACGGCCTCGACGACCGCGGACCTGGTGAAGGCCGGCGGCACGAACACGACCGAGACGTTGGCGCCGGTCGCGTCCATGGCCTCCTTGACGGAGCCGAAGACGGGGACCTGCTTGCCCTCGGGGAAGTCGACCGTCTGGCCGGCCTTCTTGGGGTTGACGCCACCGACGATGTCGGTGCCGGAGGCGAGCATGCGCGTGGTGTGCTTCATGCCCTCGGAGCCGGTCATGCCCTGGACGATGACCTTGGAGTCGGCGTTGAGGAAGATAGCCATTGGTTGTGTAGTCCTGTCTCTCTCGCTCGAACGCTTACTTGGCGGCCAGCTCGGCGGCCTTGCGGGCAGCGCCGTCCATGGTCTCCTCGACGGTGACCAGCGGGTGGTTGTAGTCCTCGAGGATGCGGCGACCCTCGACGACGTTGTTGCCGTCCAGACGGACGACGAGCGGCTTGGTGGCCTGGTCGCCCAGCGACTTGAGGGCGCCGACGATGCCGTTGGCAACGGCGTCGCACGCCGTGATCCCGCCGAAGACGTTGACGAACACGGCCTTGACCTGCTCGTCGCCGAGGATGACGTCCAGGCCGTTGGCCATGACCTCGGCCGAGGCGCCGCCACCGATGTCGAGGAAGTTGGCGGGCTTGCTGGCCCCGCCCGTGTGGTCCTCGCCGGCGTAGGCGACGACGTCCAGGGTGCTCATCACGAGGCCTGCGCCGTTGCCGATGATGCCGACGTTGCCGTCGAGCTTGACGTAGTTGAGGTGCATCGCCTTGGCCTTGGCCTCCAGCGGGTCCGCGGCCTTCTCGTCGACCAGGGCTGCGTGGTCGGCCTGGCGGAAGGACGCGTTGTCGTCGAGGGTGACCTTGCCGTCCAGGGCGATGATGTCGCCGTCCTCGGTCTTGACGAGGGGGTTGACCTCGACCAGCGTGGCGTCCTCCTCGCGGTAGACGTCCCACAGCTTCTGCAGCACCGGCACGATCTTGGCGCCGGTCTCCGCGTCGAAGCCCGCGGCCTCGACGATCTCGGTGGCCTTGGCCTCGTCGATGCCGACCTGCGGGTCGACGGCGATGCGGGCGAGGGCCTCGGGGCGCTCGACGGCGAGCTGCTCGATCTCCATCCCGCCCTCCTTGCTGCACATCGCCAGGTAGTTGCGGTTGGCGCGGTCCAGGAGCAGCGAGAAGTAGTACTCCTCGGCGATCTTGGCGCCCTGCGCGATCATCACGGTGTGGACGGTGTGGCCCTTGATGTCCATGCCGAGGATCTGCTGGGCGTGCTGCTCGGCCTCGTCGGCGGACTTGGCGACCTTGACGCCACCCGCCTTGCCGCGACCTCCGGTCTTGACCTGGGCCTTGACGACGGTGACCCCGCCGCTCCTGGTCCCGATCTCGTCTGCGGCGGCCCGAGCCTGCTCGGGGGTCTCGGCGGTCTGGCCCGCCAGGACCGGCACGCCGTGCTTCTCGAACATGTCGCGTGCCTGGTACTCGAAAAGATCCACGCTCATCCGTCCTTGGGTTAGGTGGTGGAGTGTCTTCGCGAGGATAACGCGGTTCCGACGCACCGGCCCACGCCAACCGTCCCCCTGCGACCGATGCCACACCGAGGGCGCGCCCGCGCGGGTCGGGCGAGCCGGTCGGTCCACCCGGTCGGTTCCTGGACCGGGGTCGGTCGGGTGATCCGGTGGGCTGTGCCTGGGGGGCGGTGCCGGACGACGAGGCCGTATGCCGGGAAGGGGGGTCCCGGCATACGGCCTCGTGCGTGACTCTTGTGGTGCTGGGGTTACTGGACGGTGATGTCGTCGAAGACGAAGCTGGACTGGGCGGAGGAGTCTTCGGTGGCGGTGATCTTGAGGGTGACGCTGCGTCCGGCGTAGCTGGACAGGTCGACGGTCTTCTGGACGTAGCCGTTGGTCTTGGTCAGGTTGGAGTAGGACGCCACGGCGGAGCCGTTGATGGTGACGGTGGCCTTGTCGTAGGCGGTGTAGCCGGAGGTCTCGGCGCTGTCGACGGCGACCCAGTAGGTGAGCTTGCCGCCGGCCGGGACGGTCAGGGTCTGCTGCTGGTACTCGGTGGCGGTGGTGCCGTTGCCGCCGAGCCAGAGCTTCCAGGTGCCGGTGTGGGCGGGGCGTCCGGCGTTGTTGGTGATGGGGCCGGTGGTGCCGGTCCAGCCGGTCTGGCCGGACTCGAAGCCGCCGTTGACGACCGCGTTGCTGCCCGGCGTAGGCGTGGGGGTCGGGGTCGGGGTGGGCGTCGGGGTCGGCGTGGGCGTCGGGGTGGGCGTCGTGCTGGAGCACCTGGCCGTGCCGGCGGGCACGTTGATCGCGCTGAACGCCTTCTCCACCGAGGCGCAGGCCTGGCTCGAGGCGCCATACAGCTCGATCGCCGACTGGATGGCTCCCTCGCGGGCCGCCGTGTAGCGCGACGCGGAGGTAAGCTTGGTGGACAGCGTGCGGTACCAGATCTTCTCGATCTTGTCATGGCCCGCGCCCGTCACGGTCGAGGAGTTGCAGGTGGCGCTGTTGTAGGAGACGCCGTTGATGCTCTTGGCACCCGAGCCCTCGGAGGCGAGGTAGTACCAGTGGTTGAGCGGGCCGGACGTCAGGTGGGGGTCACCCGTGCCCTTGGCCGGCCAGCTGTTCATCGAGGAGTTCCAGCAGTCGTAGCTCTGACCGTCCTTGGACGGCTTGTCCATGTAGCGCAGCGGGGTGCCGTTGCCGTTGAGGTCGATCTGCTCGCCCATGAGGTAGTCGGGGCTGTCGGCCGCCAGGTTGGCGTACCACTCCACGCCGGCGCCGAGGATGTCGGAGGACGCCTCGTTGAGGCCACCGGCGTCGCCGTAGTAGACGAGACCGGCGGTGTTCTGCGTGACGCCGTGCGTCATCTCGTGGGCGGCGACGTCGATCTCGGTGAGCGGGTTGGCGTTGCCGGCCCCGTCGCCGTAGGTCATCTGGCTGCCGTCCCAGAAGGCGTTGGTGTAGTTGCTGTCGTAGTGGACCCGCGAGCGGGCACCACGACCGTCGTTCCAGATGCCGTTGCGGCCCATGGTCGTCTTGAAGTACTCGAAGGTCTTGTCGGCGCCGAACTGCGCGTCGACGGCGGCGCTCTGGCGGTTGCTGTTGGAGCCGGTGCCCCAGCGGTCGTCGGCGTCCGTCATCGTGGTGCCGGTCGTCGTGGTGTTGCCCGAGTCCGTCGTGTAGTTGCCCGTCGAGGGGTTGCGCAGCGAGTAGGTGCCGCCGGAGTAGGTCGTCGACAGCGGGACGCCGCCGACGTAGATGCCGGTGCCGCTGCCCTGGTGGATCTCGTCGTACGACCGCAGGCTGGCCCCGGTGTCGGCGTCGACCAGGCTCGCGATGCGCGACGGCGTCTTGTCCTTCTCCACGCCCGTGGTGCGCACCTCGTAGGCGAGGTGCTGCGTGCCGGCGCCGTCGACGTAGAGGACCAGGCCGGTCTGCTTGACGGCGGCACCCGCCAGGCCCTTGTCGCCGTTGTGCTCCTTGGCCGCGGCGAGCGCCCTGGCCTCACCCTGGGCCTTGGACACCTTGGGTGACAGGTCGATCGTGATGGCGCCGTCGAAGGTGCCGTCGTGACCCGTGACCTTGCCGGACGCGTCGCGGTGGATGACCAGGTCGCCGCCGACGACGGGCACCTTCTTGTAGGTGCGGTCGACGCGGACGTGCGAGCTGCCGTCGGCGTCCTTGATGACGTCCTTGACGACGAACGCGTCGTCGGCGGACAGGCCGACGGCCCTGACGAGCGCGGCGGAGTCCGCCTGGGCGGTCTTGACGAGGCCTGCGCGGGCGTCGGCGGCGACGAAGACCGTGGCCTTGTCGTTGCCGCTGCCGCTCTGGTCGGCGGCCTGGGCGCCCGTGACGACCAGGGGCGTGGCGGCCGTGGCGCACGCGATCGCGAACGCAGCTCCGATGGTGATTCGCTTCATGAGATGGCTCCTGCGGGTACGCGGCAGCGCCGAGCAGAGCGCTGCCGAGGGGGACCGGAGGTGGGGGACGTGAGCTGTCCTGATGGGCCCGCCGACCGGTGCACGGAATCTCACACACCCTCGTTCGGGTGTAAATACCGGTGAGCCAAGTTGGGCCGAACGGGTGGCGATTTGACCCACTTCAAGCCGATTACCCGGGAATGTGTGACATGGCGTTACATGTGGTCAGGTCATTACCAGGTCGCATCCAGGCAACGGCACACCCGCACGGGGGCCGTGACGGCGGCATGAGGAAGGGGCACCCTCGCCGGTCCGGCGAGGATGCCCCTGATGGTCCAGAGGGGTGCGGTGCGATCTGCTGAGCTCAGTGGGCGTCGACGTTGGAGGTGACCCACTCGACGATCTCGGTGGTGGTGGCCCCAGGGGTGAAGACATAGGCCACGCCCATGTCCTTGAGCGGCTTGATGTCGTCCTCGGGGATGATGCCGCCGCCGAAGACCACGATGTCGGATGCCTCCTTGGCCTGCAGGAGGTCGATGACCTTCTTGAACAAGGTCATGTGGGCGCCGGACAGGACGGACAGACCGACACCGTCGGCATCCTCCTGGATCGCCGCCTCGACGATCTGCTCGGGGGTCTGGTGCAGGCCGGTGTAGACGACCTCCATGCCGGCGTCACGCAGCGCGCGAGCCACCACCTTTGCACCACGGTCGTGGCCGTCAAGACCCGGCTTGGCCACAAGGATTCGCAACCTGGACTCGCTCATGCCGCCAGCCTAGCCCAGGGGGACCCGCTCGGCACCGGCGGGGTGATGCGTGCCACGTGGCGGAGCCTGGACGTGGATCTGCGCAGGTCAGACGCACCGCTTCACCCGTACGCTCGCATTGCGTAACGAAAACATCACGGGTTAGCCTGACTTGCCCCCTCGCCCGCCGATGTCAGGTAACCCGCATGCCCCTCCCCCCTCTGTCCGAGGTTGCGCACGTCCACGGCAGCTCCGGTCGGCACCGCGCGAGCGGCAGCACCCGTCCTCGCCCCCGCCTCGCCACGGCAGGAGCCGTCACGACCCTGACGGCCGTCGCCGTGGCTGTCACCGTCACCACCGTGGGTGGCGACGACGCCCGGACCGGGTCGGCACAGGCCGCCTCTCGCGTCGCGGCGAGCGTGCCCGCCGCGGCCCCGGTCGCCCTGGCTCCCGCCGCCGTGGCCCCCGCACCGGCCGAGGACACCTCCTCGCTCCTCGCTCGTCGCTCCAGCCGGCTGGACCGCGCCGACCGCTCGGTCCGCACCGTCGCCGTCCCCCGCGCGCTCTACCGCGCCGCCACGACGCCGTCGACGGTGACCGTCCCCGCGGCGATCGCCGCTCCCCCGGCCGCGCCCGCGGCCGCCACCCCGGCCAAGCCCGCTCCCCCTGCGTGGGTCGGCCCCATGGGCGGTCCCTACCGCCTGACCTCGCGCTTCGGCCCCCGCTGGGGTGGCGTCCACCACGGCCTGGACTTCGCGGCTCCGATCGGCACCCCCCTGCGCTCCCTGTCCACCGGCGTGATCACCGACGTCAAGACGGGGCACGGTGTCTACGGCACCTACATCGACGTGACGTTCACCGACGGGAGCCTGGCTCGATACGCCCACCTCAGCCGCGCCGACGTCGCGCTGGGCGCCAAGGTCGGTGCCGGCCAGACGATCGGGCTGTCCGGCAACAGCGGCCGCTCCACCGGACCGCACCTGCACCTCGAGATCCACCCGCACGGCGACCCGAACCTCAAGGACGCCGCCGACCCCGAGATCGAGCTCCGCAAGCGCAAGGTCGGCGTCTGACCCCGCGCTCCCAGCGCGAACCCGGCACACCACGCCGCCCCGCCGCGACGGCACGCGGCGTGCACAACTGCTGCATATCTGAGTGGTCGTTCCACGAATTCCGTTGTGCCGCAACAGCCCCATCCGCAGCGTCGGCCCGTTGTGCAGCAGCTGGTTGCGCCGCGGTGGACTACACCCATCCCTCCCAGCAGGGGAACGACCTGATAGCGCGACTGCTCACCGCTCAGGGCTTCGCCCCGCTGGGCTGAGCGAGCGCTGCCGCACGCCCCGGAGGTCTCGGGGTGCCGTCCGCCAAGAGCGCCCGGCCTTGGGGGGCCGTCGAGCGGGTCGTGTCGTGCCCGGGATCGGGTGGCAGACCGTTCGCTAGAGCTTCTCGAGCGGGGCGATCCCGAGCAGGAAGCGCTTGACGCCGGTGTCGCCGCCGAAGTCGACGGTCGCCATGGACTTGGGGCCGACGCCCTCCACGCGCACGACCGAGCCGAGGCCGAACGAGTCGTGGTTGACCCGGTCGCCCGCGGACAGGGACGGCACCGGCCTGGCCGGGCCGCGCGCCTGCCGCATGCCGCCGAGGCGAGCGACCGTCGGCGCCGAGGACCGCCCCATCAGGGCAGACTCGGTGCGCTGCCAGTCCAGCAGCTCGTCGGGGATCTCGTCGAGGAACCGCGAGGCGGGGTTGAACTGCGGCTGCCCCCAGGCGGATCGGACGGCGGCCCGGGACAGGTGCAGCCGCTCGCGGGCCCGCGTGATGCCGACGTAGGCCAGGCGCCGCTCCTCCTCGAGCTCCTTGCTGTCGCCCAGGGCGCGACTGTGCGGGAAGGTGCCGTCCTCCATGCCGGTGAGGAAGACGACCGGGAACTCCAGGCCCTTGGCGGTGTGCAGGGTCATGAGGGTGACCACGCCGGAGCCGTCGTCCTCGTCCGGGATCTCGTCGGAGTCGGCGACCAGCGACACCTGCTCGAGGAAGTCGTCGAGCCCGCCCTCGGGATAGGTCTCGTCGAACTCCCGTGCCACGGCGACGAGCTCGTTGAGGTTCTCGATGCGGGTCTCGTCCTGAGGGTCGTGGCTGGCCTGCAGCTCGGCGAGGTAGCCGGAGCGGTCCACGACCGCCTCGAGCAGCTCGCCGACGCCGCCTCCGGCGTCACGCACCTCGCGCAGCCCCTCGAGCAGCGAGGTGAAGCCCTTGATCGCCGTCACCGACCGGGTGGCGATCGCCGGCGCGTCCTCGGGGTGGCCCAGCGCCGCCACGAAGCTGGTGCGGTCCCGCTCGGCCAGCGCCGCCACGCACGCCTCGGCGCGGTCGCCGATGCCGCGTTTGGGGACGTTGAGGATCCGGCGCAGGTTGACGGTGTCCTCGGGGTTGGCGATCACCCGCAGGTAGGCCAGCGCGTCCTTGACCTCGCGCCGCTCGTAGAAGCGCGTGCCGCCGACCACCTTGTAGGGCAGGCCGACCCGCACGAACACCTCCTCGAGGGCACGGGACTGCGCGTTGGTGCGGTAGAAGACCGCGACGTCGCGCGGCTTGACCCCGTGCTCGTCGCCGAGCCGGTCGATGGACTGCGCGACGAAGGACGCCTCCTCGTGCTCGCTGTCCGCGACGTAGCCCACGATCGGCGCGCCGTCACCCTGGTCGGACCAGAGCGACTTCTTGCGCCGGTCGGGGTTCTTGGCGATGACGGCGTTGGCGGCCTGCAGGATCGTCTGGGTCGAGCGGTAGTTCTGCTCCAGCAGGATCGTGCGCGCCTGCGGGTAGTCCTGCTCGAACTCGACGATGTTGCGGATCGTGGCGCCGCGGAAGGCGTAGATCGACTGGTCCGCGTCACCCACGACGACGAGCTCGGCCATCGGCAGCTCGCCCTCGACCGTCGGCCCGCCCGCGAGCTGCCGGACCAGCTCGTACTGCGCGTGGTTGGTGTCTTGGTACTCGTCCACCATGATGTGCCGGAACCGGCGGTGGTAGTGCTGGGCGATCTGCGGGAAGGCCTGCAGGATGTTGACCGTCGTCATGATCAGGTCGTCGAAGTCCATCGCGTTGGCCTGGCGCAGCCGGCGCTGGTAGTCGACGTAGGCCTCGCCGAGCAGGCGCTCCTGGTGGGTCGCGCTCTCCCCCAGGCGGTCTCGGTAGGTCTCCTCGTCGACCAGCTCGTTCTTGAGGTTGGACACCTGGTGGCTGAACGACCGCGGCGGGTAGCGCTTGGGGTCGAGGTCCATGTCTCGCAGCACCATCGCCATCAGGCGCTGGGAGTCGGCGGCGTCGTAGATCGAGAAGCTCGAGCTCAGCCCCACCGCCTTGGCCTCGCGCCGCAGGATCTTGACGCACGCCGAGTGGAAGGTCGACACCCACATCGCCTTGGCCCGCGGCCCGACGATGGCCTCGACGCGCTCGCGCATCTCGGCGGCCGCCTTGTTGGTGAAGGTGATCGCCATGATCTCGCCCGGCTGGGTCCCGCGCGCCGCCAGGAGGTAGGCGATGCGCTGGGTGAGAACGCGGGTCTTGCCCGAGCCGGCGCCGGCCACGATGAGCAGCGGCCCCCCCTCGTGGACGACGGCCTCGCGCTGCTGCGGGTTGAGGCCCGCCACGATCTGCTCGGGATCGCGCGAGGCGGCGAACGCGCCCCGTCCGGTGCCCCCGTGGAGGCCGGGCGCGGCGGCATACGACCCGTCGTCGAACGGAGGAGCGTCGGCGTCCGTCGGAGGCGGCACGTCGTCGGACAGCGCCCAGGCGGGCAGGCCGGACTCGTCGACGTCGCCGGAGGCCGCGGCCGGGCGCATCGCGGGGGTGGGAGGGGACATGGGCAGGTCGTCGAAGAGGGATTCCATCGCAGCGACAAGACTACGGCCCACCACTGACAGACCCTCGCCGGACGGGTCTCGGTGACGGGCCGACGCCGCCGAACCACGTAGGCTGGGCGGGTGCTGACCATGCAAGACGCCCTCCGCATCCTGTCCGACTACTGGACCCAGCGGGGCTGCCTCTCCGTGCAGCCCTTCAACACCGAGGTGGGAGCGGGGACGATGAACCCCGCGACCGTCCTGCGGGTCCTCGGACCGGAGCCCTGGGACGTCGCCTACGTCGAGCCCTCCGTGCGGCCCGACGACAGCCGGTATGGCGAGAACCCCAACCGCCTCCAGACGCACACGCAGTTCCAGGTCATCCTCAAGCCCGAGCCCGGCGACCCGCAGGAGCTCTACCTCGGGTCCCTGGAGGCGCTCGGGATCGACCTCGCCGCCCACGACGTGCGCTTCGTCGAGGACAACTGGGCGCAGCCGGCCATCGGCGCCTGGGGCCTCGGCTGGGAGGTCTGGCTGGACGGCATGGAGATCACTCAGTTCACCTACTTCCAGCAGGTGGGCGGGCAGAACCTCGACCCCATCCCCGTCGAGCTGACCTACGGCGTCGAGCGCATCCTCATGGCCGTGCAGGGCGTGACGCACTTCAAGGAGATCGCCTACGCCCGCAAGCCCTCCGGCGAGGTCATCACCTACGGCGAGGCCTTCGGCCAGTCCGAGTACGAGATGAGCCGCTACTACCTCGACGACGCGTCCGTCGACACCAACCGCGCGCTCTACGACAGCTATGTCGCGGAGGCCACGCGCATGGTCGAGGCCCGCCTCCCGGTCCCCGCGCACTCCTACATCCTCAAGTCCTCGCACGCGTTCAACGTCCTCGACGCCCGCGGCGCGATCTCGACGACCGAGCGCGCCCGCGCCTTCGCCACGATGCGGCGGCTCATGCGCGACACGGCGGCCCTGTGGATCGAGCGCCGCGCCGAGCTGGGCCACCCGCTGATGCGGTCCGTCGAGCCGCCGGCGGCCGAGCCGCCCACGGTCGACGAGTCCGCGCTGCCGACCGAGCCGCAGACCCTGGCCCTCGAGATCGGCGTCGAGGAGCTGCCCCCGCACGTCGTGCCCGCGACCGTCGAGCAGGTCCGCGCGGCCCTGACGGAGCGCCTCGCCGCCACCCGCCTCGAGCACGGCGCCATCCGCGTCGACGGGACGCCTCGGCGCATCGTCGCCGTCGTCGAGGGCGTCGCGGCGCGCGAGCCCGACACCGAGCAGGTCCGCAAGGGCCCCAAGTGGCAGGCCGCGTATGACGCCGCGGGCAACCCCACCAAGGCGCTCGAGGGATTCGCCCGGGGCCAGAAGGTCTCGGTCGACCAGGTCCAGCGCCTGGAGGTGCAGGGCGCCGAGCACGCATGCGTCGTGGTCGAGCAGCCCGGTCGCACCGTCATGGACGTGCTGACCCCGCTGTTCGCCGAGGTCGTGACGGGCCTGCGCGCCGAGAAGAACATGCGCTGGTCCGACCCGTCCCTGTCCTTCTCGCGGGCGATCCGCTGGCTGGTGGCCCTGTGGGGCGAGACCGTCGTGCCCGTGCAGGTGTCGCGCCTGGTCGCGGGACGCGAGACCTACCTGCAGCGCACCACCGGTGGCGTCGAGCGGCAGGAGCGGGGCGACGGCGTGCTGCTGGGCCACGTCGAGGTGCCCTCGGCCGACGAGCTGCTCCCTGCCATCGGCCGCGGAGGCATCGCGCTGGACACCGCTGCCAGGCGGGCCGCCGTCGTGGAGCAGGCCGAGGCCCTCGCCGCGCGGGCCGGCGGCCGGGTCGACGTGGAGGCCGAGGCGGCCCTGGTCGACCAGATCACCAACCTCGTCGAGGAGCCGCACGGCGTGCTCGGCGACTTCGACGAGCGCTATCTCGACCTGCCCGCGCAGATCCTCACCACCGTCATGCGCAAGCACCAGCGCTACCTGCCGGTGCTGGACGCGTCCGGGGCGTTGCTGCCGCACTTCGTCACCATGGCCAACGGCCGCTGCGACGACGCCACCGTCAAGGCCGGCAACGAGTCGGTCATCCGCGCCCGCTACGAGGACGCGCTGTTCTTCTGGAACGCCGACCTGCAGACCGACTCCGTCGAGTCCTTCGTGCCCGGCCTGGACCAGCTGACCTTCGAGGACCGCCTCGGCTCGGTCGGGCAGCGCGCCCGCCGCATCGCCGACGTCGCCGGCGCCCTCGCCGACCAGGTCCGCCTCAGCGCCGCCGACCGCGAGACCCTCACGCGCGCAGGCGCTCTCGCCAAGTACGACCTCGCCACCCAGATGGTCACCGAGATGACCTCCCTGGCCGGCTTCGTCGCCCGCGAGTATGCCGTCCGCACCGGCGAGCCCCAAGCCGTGGCGGACGCGCTCTACGAGACCGAGCAGCCCAAGACCAGCGCCGACGCCCTGCCCGCGTCCGTGCCCGGCGCCCTGCTGGCTCTCGGCGACCGCTTCGACCTGCTCATGGCGATGTTCGCCATCGGCGCCAAGCCCACCGGGTCCTCCGATCCCTTCGGCCTGCGCCGCGCCGCCCTCGGCGTCGTGCGGATCCTGCGCGACCAGGGCCCCGTCGGCCAGGCGCTCGCCGACCTGTCCATCCGCTCCGGGCTCGAGGCCGCCGCGGTCCGGCTGCGGTCCCAGGGAGTCGAGGTGTCCGACGAGTCCGTCGACGCCGCGCTGGAGTTCACGGTCGGGCGCTATGCCCAGCTGCTGCGCGACGAGGGCACCTCGGTGCACCTCATCGACGCCGTCCTGCCCGGTGCCGCCACCCCCGGCGAGGCCACCACGGCGCTCGCCCAGGCCGAGGCGCTGCGCGGCGACGAGGGATTCCGGTCGATCGTGGCGTCCCTGCAGCGCATCGGGCGGATCGTGCCGGAGGGCACCGCGACGGCATACGACGCCTCCCGGCTCACCGAGCCGGCCGAGGTCGAGCTGCGCGAGGCCCTCGAGGGCCTGCCCGAGGGGTCGAGCGCCGACCTCGAGACCTTCGCGGCGCAGGGCAAGGCGCTGGTCGACCCGGTGGCGCGGTTCTTCGACGACATCCTGGTCATGGCCGAGGACCCCGAGGTGCGGGCCGCCCGGCTGGGGCTGCTGGCCTCGGTCCGCGCCGCGGCGCCGCGCCAGGTCGACTGGTCCGCGCTGTCGACGGCCCTGGCCTGACCTGACCCGCCCCACCCGAACCCCCTGACCCGAGATCGTGAGGGTTTCCTCGAAGAAGTTGGGGGAAACCCTCACGATCTTTTGGGAGGGTGGGCCGTATGCCGCAGCTGATCGCCCCGACCACCCGTCTGCACCGCTCCTGGCTGGCATCGCTCGACGAGTGGGGACCGGGCGTCCACCAGGACGGGGCCTCGCTCCCGGCTGACGTCCCTGCGCTCCGCAGCGCAGCGGGCTTCGCAGACTGGGTGGAGCAGCTGCTGCTGCAGGCCGACCCGACGTCCGAGCGTCCCCACGGCTACGTGCCGGCCACCACCTTGTGGGTCGCGGACGATGACAGCTACCTCGGCGCGATCCAGCTCCGTCACACGCTCAACCCGCACCTGCTCGAGGTCGGCGGCCACGTGGGCTACGGCATACGGCCGTCGGCCCGCGGGCGCGGGCTGGCCACCTGGGCGCTCGGTGAGGTCCTCCCCCGGGCCCGGCGGCTCGACCTCGACAGCATCCTCGTGACCTGCGACGACACCAACCTGGCGTCGGCCGCGGTCATCGAGCGCAACGGCGGCGAGCTGGAGGACGTGCGCGAGCACGCGCCGGGGGCGCGGACGCGCCGCTACTGGATCGCGCTGTGACGAGGCGCCCGTGCGAACCCCGGCG
>NZ_DKGR01000013.1:0-79697 GCF_002453335.1 Arsenicicoccus sp. UBA6765 | reverse complement strand
ACGGATCAGTCAGGAGAGCCACCGTTGCACGCCCTGGGCAGCGGCAGCTGCGCCGGCGCGACCACCTGCCCGGTCCTCGCGACCAGCACCGACGGCGGGCGCAGCTGGCGCGTGGCGGCTGTCTTCCCCCAGCACACCGTGCTCGACCGGGCCGACGCCTCCGCGCGGCCGACCCCCCGCACGCTCTCCGAGGTCGTCTTCGCCGACGACCTCAACGGCTGGGTCTACGGCGGGGCGCTGCTGCGCACCACCGACGGCGGACGCACGTGGAGCCCCACCGCCCACCCGGTCGCGATCGTGCTCGCCGTCGAGGCCACCGACGACGAGGTCGCCGTGGCCGCCGTCGACGAGTGCGGGGCCCGGGCCTGCGGCCAGGCCGTGCTCGTGCGCCGCGCCGAGCTCGACGGCACCGTGCCGGTGGACGTCCGGGTGCCGACCACGCGGGGCGACGCCCCGGTGCAGCGCGTCGACCTCGGCTGGCACGACGGCAACGTGCTCGTGTCGGGCGTCGTGGGCACCGACCGAGGCCCGCAGGGCATGCAGGCCGCCTCCGTGTCCGCGACCGGCGCGGCCACGCCGCTCACCGCCATCGACGAGGGCTGCCCCAACTCGATGGGCCTGCAGGTCTCGCGCCCGGCCGGTGAGTACCTCTACGCCCGCTGCTCCATCGGGTCTGCTGCCGGCTCGGCCGATCGCAGCCTCGTCATGAGTGCCGACGGTGGGCGGACCTGGGACTTCACCGCGATGGACCCGGCCAAGGGCGTGCCGGCCAACGCCCTGGTGGCGCCGTCCGACGACCAGCACGTCGTCGCGGCGTCCCCCACGTCATACGTGCTGCAGGCGAGCCGCGACGGGGGCGCCACGTTCGCGGCACCCACGAAGCCTCCGGCCGCGCGCAACGGCTGGGTGGCCCTGCGCCACGAGGCCGGCGGCTTCCTGGCCGTCCCGCGCGGCGAGCGGGGCGTCTACTACCTCGGCAGCCACGACGGCCTGACGTGGCGCAAGGTCCAGGTCGCCGGCGCGCCCTGACGCGCGACGTGGGATCCTGACCGCATGAGCGCGCAGCGTGGCAGCCACGGACCCGGTCGGCTCGGGGTCTCGGACCCCAGCTCGTGGGAGGCGGACGTCGTCCTGCGGGACGGGTCGGTGTGCCACCTGCGCCCGATCCGCCCCGACGACCGGGACCGGGTGCAGGCCTTCCACTCGCGCCAGTCGGCCGAGTCGATCTACCTGCGGTTCTTCGCGCCCATCAAGGAGATCAGCGCCAAGGACCTGACGCGCTTCACCGAGGTGGACCAGGTCGACCGGGTCGCCCTGGTGGCCACGGTGCGCGACGACATCATCGGGATCGGGCGCTACGACACCATCCGCCCGGGGGTGGCCGAGGTGGCCTTCAACATCTCCGACCACTACCAGGGCAAGGGGATCGGCTCGGTGCTCCTGGAGCACCTCGCAGCCATCGGCCAGGAGCTCGGCGTCGAGGAGTTCGTGGCGGACGTCCTCCCGCAGAACCGCAAGATGATGAAGGTCTTCACCGACGCCGGCTACGAGGTCAAGCACCACTTCGACGACGGCGTCATCGCCGTCACCTTCCAGATCCGGCCGACCGTGCGCTCCGAGCTCGTCCGGCTCTCGCGCGAGCACCGCTCCGAGGCGGCCAGCATCCGCACCGTCGTCGAGCCGGCATCCGTCGTCGTCGTGGGGGCCAGCCCCCGCGTCGAGGCACTCGGTCACCTGATCCTCGACAACCTCCTGCGCGGCGGCTACACCGGGGTCCTGCACGCCGTCCACCCGACGGCGTCCGAGGTGCTCGGCGTCCCGTGCCACCCCTCGGTGAGCGCGATCGGCGAGCCCGTCGACCTCGCCGTGGTGGCCGTCCCGGCGTCCGAGGTGCTGGGCGTCGTCGACGACTGCGCCGCCGCGGGCGTCAAGTCCCTCGTCGTGGCGTCCTCCGGCTTCGCGGAGTCCGGCCCCGAGGGACAGGAGCGGCAGCGCGCACTCCTGCAGCACGCCCACGCCAACGGTCTGCGCGTCGTCGGACCCAACACCATCGGCGTCGCCAACAACGCCCTGCACCTCAACGCCACCGTCGCACCCCGCCTCCCCAAGCCGGGCACGCTGGGGCTGTTCGCCCAGAGCGGGGCGCTCGGCGTGGCGGTCCTGGACGCCGCGCAGAGGCGCAACCTCGGCGTCTCGGTGTTCGCGTCCGCGGGCAACCGCGCCGACGTCTCCGGCAACGACCTGATGCAGTACTTCATCGACGACCCGGGCACCGAGGCGGTCGGCATGCACCTGGAGTCGGTGGGCAACCCCCGCAAGTTCTCCCGCATCGCCCGCCAGCTCGCGGCCTCCAAGCCCGTCATCGTGGTCAAGTCGGGGTACTCCGGCTACTCGGTCCCGCCCGGCCACCCGGTGCGTCCCACCCGGGTGCCCCGCGAGGCCTTCGACGCGATGATGACCCAGGCCGGGGTCATGCGCGTCGAGAACGTCCACCAGCTCTTCGACGTGGCCGCGCTGGTGACCTCCCAGCCGCTGCCCCGGGGGCGTCGGGTGGCGATCGTCGGCAACGCGCACGCGCTGGGCGCCCTCACCGGGGACGCCTGCCTGGACCGCGGGCTCGAGGTCACCCACGGGCCGGTGTCGCTGGCTCCCGAGGCGACGGCCGAGGCCTTCGCCCAGGCGCTGCGCTCCGCGCTCGAGGACCCCGCCGTCGACGCCGTGCTGACCTGCTTCATCCCCCCGCTGGTCACCGCCGACGAGTCGATCGTCAGCACCGTCGCGCAGGTGGCCGCCGGCAGCGACAAGCCGGTCCTCGGCACCTTTCTCGGCATGCGGGGCGTCGCGGACCCCCGGACCGGTGAGGGTCCCGGACACGTGGGGTCGGTCCCGGCATACCCCATGCCCGAGGACGCCGTCCTCGCCCTCGACCAGGCCGTCCGGTATGCCGCCTGGCGCGAGGCCGACAAGGGCGAGCGGGTGAGCTATGACGACATCGACCGGCACGCAGCCTTCGCCGTGATCGACGGCGTCCTGCAGGACGCGCCGCAAGGCCGGGCGCTCACCGACGACGAGGCCCACGACCTCCTCGCGGCCTACGGCGTGCCCGTATGGCGCCGCGTGCGGGTCTTGTCGCCGGACGAGGCGGTCGCGGCCGCCGCCGTCGTGGGCTATCCCGTCATGATCAAGTCCGTCTCCCAGGTGCTGCGGCACTCGCCGGGGCTCGGCGCGCTCCGGCTGGACCTCGACGACGAGGAGGAGGTGCGCGAGGCCTACGGCCACCTGGTCACGCGCTTCGGCTCCCTCGGCGACCTCGCCCTCGTCGTCCAGGCGATGGCCGGGCCCGGGGTGGCCTGCGTGGTCCGTTCCACCGAGGACGCGCTCTTCGGACCCGTCGTGAGCTTCTCCGTCGCCGGCGCGCCCACCGAGCTCCTCGGGGACGTCAGCCACCGCATCCCCCCGCTGACCGACCGCGACGCCAGGGAGCTCGTCACCACGGTCAAGGCCTTCCCGATGCTCGACGGGCACCGCGGCGCCGAGCCGGTCGACCTGGCGGCGCTGCAGGACGTCGTCGGACGCGTCTCCGTGCTCGCCGACGACTTCCCCGAGGTCGCCGCCCTCGAGCTCAACCCCCTCAACGCCCGCCCCGGCGGCGTCGACGTGCTGGGCGCCGAGATCACGCTGGCCCGGCCCGGGCTGCGCACGGACTCCGACCGTCGAGCCATGACGGGTTGACGGCTCGCAGGTGCCACAATGGCGGCCATGCCTCGCGCCTCGCAGACCCCGGCCGACCTGCTCCCGCACTCCTTGCGGCGTGACATCGAGCGGGCCGGCTACTACCCGGCCCTCGTGGCCGACGTCGTCGCCGAGGCCGCCTGCGGCGAGGAGGTCGTCGAGCACCTGGTCCACCAGGAGACGACCTTCGACCACGACGGGATCCTGCGCCACGTCACGGTCCTCGTGCTGACGCCCTCGCGGCTCGTGGTGGGGCACGTGGACGACCACGTCGACGCCGCCTCGTCCGCCGGGGTGCCCCGCACCGGACGCGCGGCCGACCGCCCCGTCGACACCGTCGTGACGGCGACCTCCGAGTCGGTGCCGCTGTCCTCGGTCCGCGGGGTCATGCTCACGCACGTCGTGGCGTCGGCGACGTCATACCGGCCCGGCAGCCTCGGGGGAGAGGTGACCGTCTCGCTCGGGTGGGGCGCGGTCAACCGCGTGGACCTCATGCCCGCCGACTGCGACAACCCGGAGTGCGACGCCGACCACGGCTACGAGGGCACGATCTCCAGCGACGACATCTCGTTCCGCGTGAGCTCGGACGCCGACGGCCCCGAGGCCGTGGCGCAGGCCCGGGCGTTCGCGCGCGCGCTGTCCCTCGCCACGGGTCGCTGACGTGCGGCGGGAGGTCGTGGCCCGGCTGGCGGACGCCTACACCGGCCTGGGGCTCGCCGACGTGCTGCCCGGGGTGGCACGGTCCCTCGGGGTGGACCTGGGTCCCCGCGAGGTGGGGCGACTGACGCTCCCGCGCTCGCGGCGCGCCGTGGTGGTGCTCGTCGACGGGCTCGGCCGCCACCTGCTCGAGGCGCGCCGCGGGCACGCGCCGTTCCTGCGCGGCGCCATGACCGGCTCGCCGGGGCTGCAGGCGGGATTCCCCTCCACCACGGCCACGAGCATGGGGACCTTCGGCACCGGCCTGCCGCCGGGCGCCCACGGCCTCGTCGGCTACCAGGTGCTCGTGCCGGGCGAGGACCGCACGTTCAACGAGCTGGCCTGGGACGAGGGCGTCGACCCCTTCGTGTGGCAGCCGCACGACACCGTCCTGCAGCGCTGCGAGCGCGCCGGCGTCGCGGTGACCCGCATCGGGCCGCACTACTTCGACGGGTCCGGGCTGACCAACGCGGCGCTGCGCGGCGGAGCCTTCCTCGGTGCCAAGGACCTGGACGCGCGGGTCGAGGTCGCGGCGCGCACCGCGGCGGCGGCGCCTCGCACCCTCGTCTACCTCTACTGGGGCGAGCTCGACAAGACCGGCCACGTCCACGGCTGGGAGTCGCCCGAGTGGACCGCCGAGCTCGAGCACGTCGACGACCAGCTCGCCCGCCTGCGCCGGCTGCTGCCCGAGGACTGCGCCCTGCATGTCACCGCCGACCACGGCATGGTCGACGTGCCCCTCGACCGTCGCCTCGACGTCGCGGCCGAGCCGGACCTGGCCGCCGGCGTGCGCCACGTCGGGGGCGAGCCGCGCTCCCTCCAGCTGTATGCCGAGGACCCCGGCGCCTCGTCCGTCGCCGCCATGGTCGAGCGCTGGGCGGCCCGGCTCGGTGACGACGCGCTCGTCAGGACGCGTGAGCAGGTCGTCGACGAGGGCTGGTTCGGCGTGGTCGGCCCGGCGGTCGTGCCGCGCATCGGTGACGTGGTCGTCGCCATGACGGGGTCGATGGCGGTGGTCGACTCGCGCATCATGCGTCCCGAGCTGATGGGTCTGCTCGGCGTGCACGGGTCCGTGACCGAGCAGGAGACCGCCATACCCCTGCTGACCTGGCCCGCGAGGAAGAGCTGATGATCGACGGTGACGACGGTGAGGACATGGACGACGAGGATGCGGTCCGCCCGAGCCCGGACCAGAACCCGCTCTTCGGCATCTGCCACCTGGCGCCCGCCGTCGGTCGCCTGCGCTTCCACGCGGGGCTGATGGGCGCGGGCAAGTCGGCGCTCGCGATCCAGGTCGGCTTCCACCGACGGCAGGCGGGCCGCCCCGGCCTCATCTTCACCTCCGCCGACCGCGCGGGGTCCGGCACCCTCTCGTCCCGGCTCGGCCTGTCGGTGTCTGCGCGGGAGTTCACCGAGGAGACCGACTTCGTCGCGACCGTCGGCGAGGCCCTCCCTGCTCGCGGCTTCGTCATCGTCGACGAGGCCCAGTTCCTCACCCCGGGCCAGGTCGACGAGCTCGCCCTGCTCGTGGACCAGATGGCCGTCGACGTCGACTGCTTCGGGCTGCTGACGGCCTTCGACTCGCACACCTTCCCCGGCTCGCAGCGGCTCGTGGAGCTCGCCGACGACATCCTCGACCTCGTCGAGGTGCTGTGCTGGTGCGGCCAGGCGGGCCGCGTCAACGCCCGCATCGAGGGCGGCGAGGTCATCCGGTCGGGCTCGCAGGTGGCCGTGGGCGACCTGGGCGGGGGCGCGGGCGCGACCTACCGCGTGCTCTGCCGACGGCACTGGCGCGAGGGCGAGCCCGGTCCCGGCGTCCTCTGACGCGATGTGACCTGCACCACCGACCCCCGGCTCGGGTGCCTGCGAGGACCGGGCTAGGTTGGGGCCACCAGGGCGAGCACCGACGGCTCGTGACCAGAAGGTTGTCAAAGGGGACGATCGATGACGACGTACGTATACGACTTCGAGCACGGTGACAAGGACCAGAAGGACCTGCTCGGGGGCAAGGGTGCCAACCTCGCCGAGATGACCAAGCTCGGCCTCCCGGTGCCACCCGGCTTCACCATCACCACCGAGGCCTGCCGGGCCTACCTGGAGCAGGGCCAGGCCCCCGCGGAGCTCGGGGTCCAGGTCACCAAGGAGCTCCGCCTCCTGGAGCAGAAGATGGGTCGTCGGCTGGGCAACGCCGACGACCCTCTCCTCGTGTCCGTGCGGTCCGGAGCCAAGTTCTCCATGCCCGGGATGATGGAGACGGTCCTCAACATCGGTCTCAACGACGACTCCGTCGAGGGGCTCGGCCGCATCGGCGGCGACGAGCGGTTCGCCTGGGACTCCTACCGCCGGCTCATCCAGATGTTCGGCGCCACGGTCATGCACATCGAGTCGAGCCGGTTCGCCGACGCCCTGGACGCCAAGAAGGACGAGCACGGCGCCAAGACCGACCCCGAGCTCAGCGTCGACGCGCTCCGTGAGCTGGTCGACGAGTACAAGCAGATCGTCCGCGACGAGACCGGCCGGGACTTCCCCCAGTGGCCGCGCGAGCAGCTCGACATGGCGATCATCGCGGTGTTCAAGTCGTGGAACACCGAGCGCGCCCGGCTCTACCGCCGCCGCGAGCGCATCCCGCACGACCTCGGCACCGCCGTCAACGTCTGCACCATGGTGTTCGGCAACATGGGCGACACGTCCGGCACCGGCGTGGCGTTCACCCGCGACCCCTCCACCGGTCACTCGGGCCACTACGGCGACTACCTGATCAACGCCCAGGGCGAGGACGTCGTCGCCGGCATCCGCAACACCATGTCCCTGGCCGACATGGGCACCCACCACCCCGAGCCGTTCAAGCAGCTCGAGCAGAACCTCCACCTGCTCGAGACGCACTACCGCGACCTGTGCGACGTCGAGTTCACGGTCGAGCGGGGCAAGCTCTGGATGCTGCAGACCCGCGTGGGCAAGCGCACCGCCAACGCGGCCTTCCGCATCGCGGGTCAGCTGGTCGACGAGCAGCTCATCACGATGAACGAGGCCCTCGAGCGGGTCACCGGAGAGCAGCTCGTCCAGCTGATGTTCCCGCAGCTGGACCCCGACGGGGATCGCACGCTGCTCACCAGGGGCATGGCAGCCTCCCCGGGCGCAGCGGTCGGCACGATCGTCTTCGACTCGGCGGCCGCCGTGGCCAAGGCCGAGGCGGGGGAGAAGGTCCTGCTCGTCCGCCGTGAGACCAACCCCGACGACCTGTCGGGCATGATCGCCTCCGTCGGCATCCTCACCGCCCGCGGCGGCAAGACCTCCCACGCCGCCGTCGTCGCGCGCGGCATGGGCCGCACCTGCGTGTGCGGGGCCGAAGAGCTCCAGATCGACGCCAACGCCAAGACCATGGTGGTCGGCGACCGGACCTTCGGCGAGGGCGACTGGCTCTCCATCGACGGCGCCACCGGCGAGGTCTTCGAGGGCGAGCTCGAGGTCGTCCCCAGCCCGGTCATGCGCTACCTCGAGGAGGGGATCGAGCGGGGTGTCGAGGGTCTCGACGACGAGACCACGGAGCTCGTCAAGGCGGTCGACCGGCTGCTCACCCACGCCGACAAGGTCCGCCGCCTCGACGTCCGGACCAACGCCGACACCGCCGACGACTCCCGCCGCGCCCGGCAGCTCGGCGCCCAGGGCATCGGCCTGTGCCGGACCGAGCACATGTTCCTCGGGGACCGCCGCGTGCTGATCGAGCGGATGATCCTCGCCACGTCCGACGAGGACAAGCAGTCGGCGCTCGACGCGCTGCTGCCGCTGCAGCGCCAGGACTTCGTCGAGATGCTGGAGGCGATGGACGGGCTGCCCATGACGGTGCGCCTGCTCGACCCGCCGCTGCACGAGTTCTTGCCCGACCTGACCGAGCTGTCCGTCAAGGTCGCGGTCGCCGAGGCCAAGGGCGAGCCCGACGCGCGCGACGTCGAGCTGCTGACGGCCGTGCGCAAGCAACACGAGTCCAACCCGATGCTCGGTCTGCGCGGCGTCCGCCTCGGCCTGACCGTCAAGGGTCTGTTCGCGCTGCAGGTGCGGGCGCTGGCCGAGGCCGCCGCCATCCGCAAGCAGGCGGGGGGCGACCCCCGGCCCGAGGTCATGGTGCCGCTCGTGGGCTCCATCAACGAGCTGGACCTGATCCGGGACGAGGCCGAGCGCATCATCGCCGAGGTCGCCGAGCAGCAGGGCGTCGAGCTGCAGATGCCGATCGGCACCATGATCGAGCTGCCGCGCGCCGCCCTCACGGCCGAGCGCATCGCCGAGTCCGCCGACTTCTTCTCGTTCGGGACCAACGACCTGACCCAGACGACCTGGGGCTTCTCGCGCGACGACGTGGAGGCGGCGTTCTTCACCAACTACATGGACAAGGGCGTCTTCACGGTGTCGCCGTTCGAGACGATCGACCGCACCGGCGTGGGTCGGCTGGTCCAGCTCGGCGCCGAGGGCGGCCGCGCGGGCAACCCCGGCATCCACCTCGGCGTCTGCGGCGAGCACGGTGGAGACCCCGCGTCGATCCACTTCTTCGACTCCGTGGGGCTGGACTACGTGTCCTGCTCGCCGTTCCGCGTGCCGGTCGCCCGGCTCGAGGCGGGCCGCGCCACGGTCGGGGACAGCGACGCCACCGCCTGACCTGCCGTATGCCGTGCGCGCAGGCCCTGGACCTCCAGGGCCGGCGCGCGCGGTCGTCCCAGAGCAGGACGCAGATCGTCCGCATCCGCTGGGAGGCTGGGGGCATGAACCTGCGTTGGTACACCATCGTCATCGACTGCCACGACATCGCCGCCCAGGCCCGCTGGTGGGCCGAGGTGCTCGACTGGCACATCGTCTACGAGGACGAGCACGAGGTCGCCGTAGTCCCACGGGACATGTCGGAGGATCCGATCGCGGCCGACCGCTGGGCCTCCACCCCGCCCGGGCTGGTGTTCGTCCCGGTGCCCGAGGGCAAAGAGGTCAAGAACCGTCTCCACATCGACCTCGCCCCGCACGTCAGCGACGACCGCCAGGCGCAGATCGACCGCCTGGTCGCCCTCGGGGCCCGTCGGGTCGACGTGGGTCAGGACCGTGCGGACGTCACCTGGGAGGTGCTCGCCGACCCGGAGGGCAACGAGTTCTGCGTGCTGTCCTCGCGGGACCGCTGAGCCGGAGGCGCTAGGGGCCACCGCGTCAGACGGTCATTCCGGCTTGGCGCCGAACATGATGTCGTCCCAGCTGGGCACCGACGGCCGACCGGCCTTGCGTCGGGCCTGCGCCCGCCGCTGCGAACGGTTGGTCGCCGGCTGCTCTGCCTCCGGCTGCTCTGCCTCCGGCTGGTCTGCGTCGGGCTGCGCGGCTGCCGGCGGCGCGGGCTCCGCCCGACCAGGCTGCGCGCCGACCGACGGATCGGCCTGCGGCAGCTTGTTGGACGACTTCTCGGACTCCACGTCTGCCGCCCTGGAGCTGGTGCCGCTCGTGCGGTCCGCCAGCGACGTGGCCTCGTCGATCGGGGCAGCGCTGTCGTCGGGCATGTGGGGCACCTCGGTGGCGCGGCTCGGCGAGGCCACCTCAGCGCCCTCGCTCGCGTCGTCGTCCCGGTGGTCCAGCTCGGGCAGGGCGACCTGGCCGGGCACGCGTGGGTGAGGTCGAGGCGCGGGGTTCGCCGCGTCCTCGGTGCCGTCGTCCGGCCGCAGCGACTCCCGGCTCACCGGGCCCCCCTGGGGCAGCGCCGGCTCGTCGGGTGCGGGAGGCGTGGAGGCACTCGCGGACTCGAGCTCCCGGTCGGCGATGACCTCGTCCACGACGGCGTCCAGCTCGCCGACCGACCCCTGCGACAGGGCGGCCGCGATCTCCTCACGCGCCAGGGGCACCGTGGGCGCGGCCCGTGACCCGGCGCCCCTCGCTGCTGCCGGCGCGTCCGACGGGTCTGGTGCGTGCTGCGCGGGCTCTGCGTCCCCTGTGTCCTGTGCGCCCTGTGCGTCTGTGTGGCTCGACGTCGGACTGGTAGCCGTCTCATTCGGGGCGGGGGGCGGGGGCTGCTGCGCGCCGCGCTTGCGCGACCGTCCGCGTCGCGCTGGGGCCGGTTCGACCGGAGCAGACTCGACCGGGGCCGACGCGGGCTCGACCGGCGAGGTGACGCGCGCCGGGTCGTCGCCGGACACGGGGATCAGTGACTCCTGGGACGCCACCGGACGGGCCGGGCGTGACGGGGCGCGCCGGCGACGCGCCCTGCTGCGCTCGCGCATCGAGTCGACGAGGTCGCTGTCCTCGTCCTCGTCGTGCTGGCGGCGGGCCCGGGTGGGCTCGGTGGCCGTGATGGGGCGCAGGTCGTCGCCGCGGTCGTCGTCCTGCTGCGCGGAGTGGATGCCGCCCTCGGACTCGACGTCGTAGACGCGGGGGGTGGCGTTGAGCGGCACCAGTGGAGCGGGGCCCGGCGTGGCAGGGGCGTCGTCGCCGCTGAGCCAGCGCGCCTCGTCGTCCACCGGGTCGACGGCACGGGTGCTGAGGTCGAAGTGCCAGCGGGCCTCGCGCAGCCGGCCGCCCGCGGCGAAGGTCAGAGCAAGGGTCCACGGCGAGTCCGCGGCGCGCCACGCGTCCCAGGACGCGCTCGTCGGGTCCACGCCGCGCTCGGTGAGACGGTCGGCGACGCGGGCACCCAGCAAGGGGGCGGTCTGCCCACCGCCGGTCCGCAGACGCACGGTGGTGGCGAGACCGGCCACGTGCTCCCGCTCGGCGATGATCGGCCCCTCGTAGCGGGCGATCTTGTCGAGCGACCATCCCGTCAGCTCGGCGACCTCGTCGGCGGACGCGCCGGCGCGGATCAGGGCCTGCACCTGTCGCGGGCCGGCGGACGGCGAGGCGGGGCCGTCGCCGGGGCGCGGACGCTCGTGCCGGATGGCGGACCGCAGCGCCGCGTCCAGCGGGACGCGGTAGCGGGTGCCGTCGTCGGTCGCGAGCAGCAGGTGCACGCCGTCGTCCGAGATCCCGACCAACCGCAGGTCCTGCACGCTCATGAAGTCTCCGTCCTACCGCTCGCAGGCGCGGCGCGGGCGATGCCCAGCACCTGCCCAGTACACGTCCACCCTAGGTTTTCACGGAACGGGACGTCCACCAACCGACCACGCCGACCGCCGCAGCACCGGCCCACTAGGCTTCGCCGAGACATGCTGAACTCCTACCCCCAAGCCCTGCTCGGCCTCGATCTCGTCGGCGTCTTCGCGTTCGCCCTGTCCGGAGGCCTGGTCGGCGTCCGCAAGGGGCTCGACATCTTCGGCGTGCTCGTGCTGGCCTGCGTGACGGCGCTCGGCGGCGGGGTGATGCGCGACGTCGTCCTCGACGTCCCACCCGTCGGTCTGACCGACTGGCGGCTCGTCCTCGCGGCCGTCCTGGCCGGGCTCGTGGCCTTCGGCTACGCCCACGTGGTGCAGCGGCTGTCCAAGCTGGTCCTGACCTTCGACGCCGTCGGTCTCGCGACGTTCGCGATCGCCGGCACCGTCAAGGCGCTGAGCCTCGACGCGCCGGCCCTCGAGGCCGTGCTCGTCGGGCTCATGACGGCCGTGGGCGGTGGCATGATCCGCGACGTCCTGGCCGGCGTCGTCCCGGAGGTGCTCCGCACCCAGCTGTATGCCGTGCCCGCCCTGGCCGGCAGCGCCCTGCTCGTGGTCCTCACGTCGCTCGAGGTGACCGGGCCCCTGCCCAGCGTGGCGTGCGCCGCGTTCGTCTTCACCGTCCGGATGGCCGCCCTGCGGTGGCGCTGGTCGGCCCCCCGACCCCCGAGGAGCATCCCGTGACCAGCCATCCCTGCGACCCCTATGACGCCGTGCTCGTCCTGTCCTTCGGAGGTCCGGAGCGCCCCGAGGACGTGCTGCCCTTCCTGCGTCAGGTGACCGCCGGACGCGGGATCCCCGACGAGCGGCTCGCCGTGGTCGGCCAGCACTACTACGACCGCGGTGGCCGCAGCCCGGTCAACGACCTGGGCCGCGCCCTGGTGGCGGCGCTGCACGACGAGCTCGGTCGCCGGGGCGTGGACACGCCCGTCGCCCTGGGCAACCGCAACTGGTCGCCGTGGCTCGTCGACACCCTGCGGACGCTCCACGACGCGGGGGCTCGCCGGGTCGTGACGGTGGTGACGAGTGCCTTCTCGTCATACTCCTCCTGCCGTCAGTATCGCGAGAACCTGGCCGACGCCGTCAGCGAGCTGGCGGCCGAGGGGCGCGTCCTGGACGTCGACAAGGTGCGCGTCTATGCCACGCACCCGGGGTTCGCCCGCACGATGGCGTCGCTCACCGCCGACACCGCCGCCGCGCTGCCGCGCGAGGTCCTGCCGTCGACCCGCCTCGTCCACGTCACGCACTCGATCCCGCGGTGGATGCAGGACTCCTCCGGCCCGGCGGACGCCCCGGACGTGTCCTACCGCCACCAGCACGAGCAGCTGGCCGCGCTCGTGGACGCCACCGTCGAGGAGCGGATCGGTGTCCCCGTGCCCAGCTCCCTGGCCTACTGCTCCCGCTCCGGCCCGCCCTCGCAGCCGTGGCTCGAGCCCGACATCAACGACCAGCTCGAGGTGCTCGCTGCGGAGGGTGTCTCCGACGTGCTGGTCGCCCCGATCGGCTTCGTGTCGGACCACATGGAGGTCGTCTACGACCTCGACACCGAGGCCATGGCCACGGCAGAACGGCTCGGCCTGCGGCTGCACCGCGTGCCCACCGTGGGCACGCACCCGGACTTCGTGGCCGGGCTGGCCGACCTGGTGCTCGAGCGGGCGGCGCAGGCCCGCGGCGAGGAGGTCGAGCGTCCTGCGGTCGCCCCCGGCCCGCTGTGGTCCACCTGCCCTCCTGGCTGCTGCCGGGGCCGCTCGGGGCGACCGGCCCTCTGCGGCGGCTGACGGCGCCGGGCCCCGGCGCGGACGCACCCCGGGCGGGGCCCGGTGACAGACTGGGCGCCATGTCGCAGACCCCGCAGCCACCCGCCGACCTCGACCTGGCCGCCCTGGAGTCCCTCGCCCTCGACGTGGCCCGCACCTGCGCGCGGCTGATCGTCGACGAGCGCCCTCGCGACCTCGGCGTCGCGGCCACCAAGTCGAGCCGCACCGACGTCGTCACGGTCATGGACCAGCGCTCCGAGGCGCTGGCGCGCGAGCTGCTCGGCCGAGCCCGCCCCGACGACGGGTTCCACGGCGAGGAGAGCGGGCGGGTGACCGCCACGTCCGGCATCACCTGGGTCGTGGACCCGATCGACGGGACGGTCAACTACCTCTACGACATACCGGCGTATGCCGTCTCCGTCGCCGCAGTGGTGGGAGACCCGTCGGTGCCGGGCGCGTGGGCACCGGTCGCCACCGCGGTGGTCGACGCGGCCCGGGGCGACGCCTATGTCGCCCGGCGTGGGGGAGGCGCCCGGCTCCTGCGCAGCGACCCTCGCGACCCAGGGTCGGGTCCGCAGGAGCAGACCCTCGTCTGCGTGGAGTCGGACGACCTGGGCGCGGCGCTGTGCGGCACGGGGTTCGGTTATGACGCCGACGTGCGCGCCGATCAGGGCCGGGTCGTGGCCGAGGTGCTGCCACGGGTCCGCGACATCCGCCGGGGCGGCAGCGCTGCGCTGGACCTGTGCTGGGTGGCGGAGGGGCGCCTCGACGTCTACTACGAGCGTGGCCTGCACGAGTGGGACCTTGCCGGCGCCTGGCTCGTCGTCACCGAGGCCGGCGGCGTGGTGCGGGGGCTGCACGACACCGCCCCGGCCGACCCCGTCACGGTCGCCGGGCCGGCCGGTCTGGTGGGTGCGCTGGTGCCCCTGCTGGAGGGCCTCGTCGAGCCGTCCTGAGTCTCGATCCGGGCGCCTGCCCGAGCTGATCGCGACCCGAGGTGCAGCCGATCTCGATTTGCGGCACAATGCGCCGCGAGACCGGGCACAAAACCGACCAGCGATGCGTTGGACCCGGCGCACCGTCGGGGGAGGTCCCCGGCGAGAGCTGCATGGAGAGGCCCCACATGGCAACTGACTACGACGCACCGCGCAAGACCGACGACGACCTCTCCGAGGACTCCATCGAGGAGCTCAAGGCACGTCGGGGCGACACCGCCTCGTCGAGCGTCGACGTCGACGAGACCGAGCAGGCCGAGGGCTTCGAGCTGCCCGGCGCAGACCTGTCCGGCGAGGAGCTCTCCGTCCGGGTGCTCCCGCGCCAGGCCGACGAGTTCACCTGCAGCCGCTGCTTCCTCGTGCACCACCGCAGCCAGCTCGCCAAGGAGGTCGGCGGCCAGCCGGTCTGCCGTGAGTGCGCCTGACCAGATCGAGGTGCTCCTGCTCCGGCTCGACCCGGAGCTGGAGCCCCCGGCATACGCGCACCACGACGACGCCGGTGCCGACCTGCGCGCCCGCGAGGACCTCGTCCTCGCCCCGGGGGAGCGCTCCCTGGTCCCGACCGGGATCGCCGTCGCGATCCCCGAGGGGTATGCCGGCTTCGTCCACCCCAGGTCGGGGCTGGCGGCACGGCACGGCGTGACGATCGTCAACGCCCCTGGCACGGTCGACGCGGGCTACCGGGGCGAGATCCTGGTCAACCTGCTCAACACCGACCGTGAGCGCGAGGTGCGGATCAGCCGCGGCGACCGCATCGCCCAGCTGGTCCTCCAACGCGTGTCCCACGCGAGCTTCCGGACAGTAGACTCGCTGCCGGAGTCCGTCCGCGGAGTCACCGGGCACGGGGCCAGCGGACGCGCCTGACGACCACTGCACCCGACCACCGAAGGACACCGATCCCGTGGCTCTCTTCCGCCGAGGCAAGGCCGGCAAGGCCGACGTCGACAGCACCCCCGCCGACCCGACGTCGGAGGCGACCGCGGACGACGCGGCCACTGAGGACGGTCCCTACGACCGCGCCCAGGTCACCGAGCTCGGCGAGAGGCTGGACCTCGGGTCCCTGTGGGTCCCCGGCATCACCGGCATGGAGCTGCGGCTCGAGCTCGACCAGCAGACCGGCGAGGTCGTGGCCGTGAGCTGCCACCTGGGGGGATCGGCCCTGCAGCTGCAGGCCTTCGCGGCACCGCGGACCCTCGGCATCTGGGACGACATCCGCGACGAGATCGCCGCCGGCATCGAGGGCCAGGGCGGGGCGGCCGAGACGCGCGACGGCAGGTTCGGCACCGAGCTGGCCGTGCAGATGCCCACCGGCCCCGGCACCTTCGCCCCGGCCCGCTTCCTCGGCGTCGACGGATCGCGCTGGTTCCTGCGGGGCTTCCTCTCGGGCCCGGCCGCCGAGGACGACCAGCAGGCCGCCGATCTGCTGCACGTCTTCGCCAACGTCGTCGTCGTGCGCGGCGAGCACGCGATGGCGCCGCGCGAGCTGCTGCCCCTGGCCCTGCCCGAGGGAGCCCAGCCGGGCTTCGACGAGGTCGGTCAGGGCGGTGTCGACGCCGGCGTCGGCCCCGGGGACGGCGACCCTGCCGCGGACCGGGGCGACCGGCCCGCGCGCGGCACCGACGACCTCCAGCCCTTCGAGCGCGGGCCCGAGATCACCGAGATCCGTTGATGGCCACCCGCGCCGACCGCCGAGGGGGTTTCCTGCGCCGGGCGCTGCACCGGATGGTCCAGCCGGCCGAGGAGATCGAGGACGACGAGCTGCGCTCGGACTCCGACAGGCTCGGCGTGACCTGCATCGCCGAGCTCGTCGACCGCGAGGTCGCGACGGTCTCCGGGGCGGTCCGCTCCACGACCCTGAGCCCCGAGGGCACGGTCCCTGCCCTCAAGGCCGAGATCTATGACGGCACCCAGCGGCTCCAGCTCATCTGGCTCGGCAGGCGCCGCATCGCGGGCATCCGCCCCGGCACCTACCTCACGGCCCAGGGCCGCGTCTGCCGGGTCGACGGCGTCCCCACCATCTACAACCCGCGCTACGAGCTGCTGCCCGGGCGCGGCACGCCGACCGCCGGGGGGCACTGACCGTGGCCGGCGACGTCGAGACCGTCGAGCACCTGATCCGCACCCGGCTGGCCACCGCCGTCGGAGGCCTGCGCGGGTCGTTCGAGGCTGCGCTGCCCACCATCGCCTTCGTCGTGGTGTGGCTCGTCACGAGCGACGTGCGCACCGCGGTGATCGCCTCGCTCGTTCCCGTGGCGATCCTGCTCCTGCTGCGTCTCGCCCAGCGCCAGACGCCGCAGTACGTCCTGTCCAGCCTGGTCGCGACCGCCCTGGCGGCCTTCTTCGCCCTGCGGTCGGGGCGGGCCGAGGATGCCTTCCTGCCCGGTATGGCGGTCAGCGCCGCGTATCTCGCCGGCACCCTCCTGTCGATCCTCGGGCGCGTCCCGGCCGTCGGCTTCCTGGTGGCCATCGGTGACCCCGGCTACCGAGAGGACCCGCTCGGGTGGCGCCGCAACGCCCCCCTCGTGCGGGTGAGCGCGCGCCTGACCTGGGTGCTCGTCGGGTTGTTCGCGCTACGCCTGATCGTCATGGTCCCGCTCTACCTCGCCGGGCAGGTGGCCGCGCTCGGCATCGCCAAGATCGCGCTGGGGTGGCCGGCCTATCTCGCCGCCATCGCGGTGATGGGCCTGATCCTGGTCAGGGGCGCGACGCCGGTGGAGCGCCACGAGCTGGAGCACGAGGCCGACCGCCAGCTCTGACGGTCAGGAGCGACCGCGGTTCGTCGACCCCGCGCTGCGAGCGCGATGCGTGACCGGACGTGCTCGCGGGCCGGCGTTGTCGGCGCGGTGCGAGGCGGCGGCGGTCGTCATACGGCCAGAAAAGGGCTCGGAGGCCACCCAGGCTCAAGACCCGCCCCCGGTAGGTCCATCAGCCTGGGGAACGAAGGCCGGTCGATGTGACGGCCGGGGGTAGGTGTGTCGGCGAGGCGGGGCGGGAGTGCGAACCCGGGCGGATGTGCCTACCTCAGGCGGGCGCATCGACCTGGCGTGCGAAGCCGGGCGGATGTGACGACCTGAGGTAGGTCAGTCGTCGTCGTCCTCGGCGTGGTCCACCTCGGTGCGCGGCTTGCGGTGCCCGGGGGAGAGCAGGTCCTCGAGGTGGTCCTCGACCTCCTGCACGGTCAGGAACAGCAGCTCGTCGCCGGCCTCCACCGAGTCGTCCCGCGTGGGCGCGATCGGCAGGCCGTCGCGGATGATCCCCACCAGCGCCGTGTCGCGGGGGAGGTCCACGTCACCGACGCGGCTCCCGGCATACGGGCTGTCCGAGGGGAGGGTGATCTCCACCATCGTGGCCCCGCCCTTCTGGAAGGTGAAGATCTGGACCAGGTCGCCGATGCTCACGGCCTCCTCGACCAGCGCCGTCATGAGTCGCGGGGTGGAGACGGCCACGTCCACGCCCCAGGACTCGTCGAACATCCACTCGTTGCGGGGGTTGTTGACGCGGGCGACGGTGCGGGGCACGCCGAACTCGGTCTTGGCGAGCAGGGACACGACGAGGTTGGCCTTGTCGTCGCCGGTGGCCGCGACCACGACGTCGCAGTCGGCGAGCCCCGCCTCGGTCAGCGAGGTGATCTCGCAGGCGTCGGCCAGCAGCCAGGAGGCCTCAGGGACGCGGCTGGCCTGCACGTCGTCGGCGTCCTTGTCGACGAGCAGGACCTGGTGACCGTTGTGGAGCAGCTCGCGGGCGATGGAGCGACCCACGGACCCGGCTCCGGCGATGACGACGCGCATGGGACTGGCTGACCTCACTCCGTGGGCGGCGCGGCGGCGAGCGCGCGCTCGATGGCTGGGATGTCCTCGGTGGTCGACAGGACCCGGACGATGTCGCCCTCCTGCAGCACGGTGTCCGGGCCGGGGAGCATCCCGACGCCGAGGCGGCTGAGGTAGGCGACCCGGGCGCCCGTGGCGGTCTCGACGGTGGACAGGCGCAGCCCGACCCAGCTGCGGTCGATCGCGACCTCGCTGAGGGCGACCTGGCCGCTGGGGTCGATGAACTCGGGGACGGAGCCCTGGGGCATGAGTCGTCGGACCACGCGGTCGACGGTCCACTGCACGGTCGCGACCGTGGGGATGCCGAGGCGCTGGTAGATCTCGGCGCGCCGCGGGTCGTAGATGCGGGCGACGACGTGCTCGACGCCGAAGGTCTCGCGGGCCACGCGGGCGGCGAGGATGTTGGAGTTGTCGCCGTTGCTGACGGCGGCGAAGGCGTAGGCCGACTCGATGCCGGCCTCCTTGAGCGTGTCGCGGTCGAAGCCGATGCCCTTGACCCGGCGACCCTCGAACCCGCGCCCCAGCCGACGGAACGCCGCGGCGTTCTGGTCCACGACGGCCACGTCGTGGCCGCGCTCCTCCAGGCTCAGCGCCAGGGTCGATCCGACTCGGCCGCAGCCCATGATCACGAAGTGCACGTGAGAACGCTACACCGGGCGCGCCCACCGTCCGGGGCCGCGCCACCGTCACCGCCCGGCGGGCCTACAGTTGTCGTCGTGTCAGATCTAGGTCGTGCGCTCAAGCGCGTCGTCGTCGGCCCCGCCATGAGGTCGGACAAGCTGGGCGAGACGCTCCTGCCGAAGAAGCTGGCCCTCCCCATCTTCGCCAGCGACGCTCTGTCGTCCGTGGCCTACGCCCCCGACGAGATCTTCCTGACCCTGGCCCTGGCGGGCGGGGCGTTCGCGACCACCCACTCCTGGCAGATCGGGCTCGGCGTCGTCTTCGTGATGGTCGTCGTGGTCATGTCCTACCGGCAGAACGTCCACGCCTATCCCAGCGGCGGCGGCGACTACGAGGTCGCCAACGAGAACCTCGGGCCCTGGGCCGGCCTGGGCGTCGCGAGCGCGCTGCTCGTGGACTACGTCCTCACGGTGGCCGTCTCGATCTCGTCCGGCGTCCAGAACGCCACCGCCGCCATACCCGGTCTGGACGGGCACGAGATGCCGGTCGCGGTGGCCCTCATCGTCCTGCTGACCGCGATGAACCTGCGGGGGGTCCGCGAGTCCGGCAAGGCCTTCGCCATCCCGGTCTACGCCTTCATGCTCGCCATCATCGGGATGGCGGTGTGGGGCATGGTGCGCTCGGCGAGCGGGTCGCTGCCCCAGGCCGAGAGCGCCAGGTTCGAGCTGCTGCCGGAGCACGGTTACGAGGGGCTGACCGGCGTGGCGCTGGTGTTCCTGCTGCTGCGTGCGTTCAGCTCGGGCTGCGCGGCGCTCACGGGCGTCGAGGCGATCTCCAACGGCGTCCCGGCGTTCGAGAAGCCCAAGTCCCGCAACGCGGCGACCACCCTGCTGCTCATGGGCACCCTGTCCGTGACCATGCTCATGTCGATCGTCTACCTCGCGATCCAGACCGGGGTCAAGTATGCCGAGAACCCCCAGGAGCAGCTGCTCCTGAACGGCCAGAACGTCGGCCCGGACTACGTCCAGCACACGATCATCGGGCAGCTCGCCCTGGCGGTGTTCGACAACTTCCCGCTCGGCGTCGTGCTCGTGTCGACCGTCACCGGCCTCATCCTCATCTTGGCCGCCAACACGGCCTTCAACGGCTTCCCGGTCCTCGGGTCGATCCTCGCCAAGGACGGCTACCTGCCGCGCCAGCTGCACAACCGCGGCGACCGTCTCGCCTACTCCAACGGCATCATGATCCTCGCGGCCGCCGCGATCGTCCTGGTGGTGATCTTCAACGCGGAGGTCACCAAGCTCATCCAGCTCTACATCGTCGGGGTGTTCGTGTCGTTCACCCTGAGCCAGATCGGCATGATCCGGCACTGGAACCGCCTGCTGCGCGGCGACACCGACGCCAAGCAGCGGCGGCAGTACCGCACGAGCCGCGTCGTCAACTACGTCGGTGCCTTCATGTCCGGGTCGGTGCTGCTCGTCGTCCTCGTCACCAAGTTCGCCGCCGGTGCCAAGTACGCCATCCTCGCCATGGTCGTGCTGTTCGTGATGATGAAGGCCATCCGCCGTCACTACTCGCACGTCAGCCGTGAGCTGGCCGTCCCCGAGGACGACACGCTCGAGGGTCGTCTGCCGTCACGCGTCCACGCCGTCGTCCTGGTCTCGAAGGTGCACAAGCCGACCCTGCGCGCCCTGGCCTACGCCCGCGCCTCGCGCCCCTCGACCCTCGAGGCGATCACCGTGGCCGTCGACCCCGAGGAGGGCGAGCGCCTCCAGGAGGAGTGGCTGCGTCGCGGGATCCCCGTCCCCCTCAAGGTCCTCGACTCGCCCTACCGCGAGATCACCCGCCCGGTCCTCGGCTACATCGCGTCGATCCGGCGCACCTCGCCCCGCGACCTGGTGATGGTCTTCGTCCCGGAGTACGTCCTGGGCCGGTGGTGGGAGTCGATCCTGCACAACCAGAGCGCGTTCCGCATCAAGAGCCGGCTGCTGTTCATGCCCGGCGTGATGATGACCAGCGTCCCCTTCCAGCTCCGCTCGTCCGACGACCTGCGCGACGAGATCGACGCGGCGACCGCCGCCCAGGACCGCGGCCGCGGCCTGGTCCACGCCGAGGAAGGCCCCACCCCGTGAGCGGACCCCACCGCACCCCCAAGAGCTCGTCCGGCCGCCCTGGAGCGTCCTCCGGCAGGAGGCACGGCACGAGGGCCGGCAAGGACGCGGGTCGCGGGCAGCGGACCTCGCCCGCGCGCGAGCGTCGCGTCAAGGGGGAGTCGCTGGTCGGCACCGAGGCCGAGCTCGAGGTCGGCAACGTCGGGCACGGCGGGTTCTGCGTCGGGCGCCTCGACGGCCGCGTCGTCTTCGTCCGGCACTCGCTGCCGGGCGAGCGGGTGCGCGTCCGCATCACCGAGGGCGGCACGGGCGACCGGTTCCTGCGGGCGGACGCGGTCGAGGTCCTCGAGCCCTCGCCGCACCGGGTGACCCCGCCCTGCCCGTATGCCGGTCCCGGCCGCTGCGGGGGCTGCGACTGGCAGCACGCCTCGCTGGAGCACCAGCGCGAGCTCAAGGCCGCGGTGGTGCACGAGCAGCTGGACCGTCTCGCCGGGCTCGACGTCGAGGGCATCGTCGTCGAGCCCCTCGACGGCACCGGACCCAACGACGGGCTCGACTGGCGCACGCGCGTCGAGTTCGCCGTCACCGAGGACGGCCACGCGGGCCTGCGCCGGCACCGCTCGCACGAGGTCGAGGTCATCGACGACTGCCTCATCGCCACCCGCCCCGTGATCGCCAGCGGCGTGCTGACCACCTCCTGGGAGGGGTGCACCGGCGTCGACGTCGTCGACGCCTCGGGACTCGAGGAGGCCGTGCTCGTCCCGCTGCACGCCGACGGCATGGCCGGCGCCGACCCCACGGTCCTGGAGCTGGTCGCGTTCGAGGACTGGGAGCACGGCTTCGAGGTGGCGGCGCGCGGCTTCTGGCAGGTCCACCCGGGCGCCGCCACGACCTTCCTGTCCGAGGTGGTCGAGATGCTCGACCCCGTCGAGGGGGAGCACGCGCTCGACCTCTACTGCGGCGTGGGGCTGTTCGCCGCCGGGCTCGGCGACGCCGTGGGGGAGTCCGGGCACGTGCTGGCCATCGAGGCCGACGCCAAGGCCGTGGACCATGCCCTCGACAACCTCGCCGAGCACGCCAACGTCGAGGTGCGGCAGGGCCGCGTCGACGCGGTGCTGGGGCAGGCGGCGCGCGGCGGCATAGGAGCCGACCTGGTCGTCCTCGACCCGCCACGCTCCGGAGCCGGTCGGAGGGTGATGGAGCAGATCGCCCAGCTCGGGCCGCGGGCCGTGGCGTACGTCGCGTGCGACCCGTCCGCGCTGGCGCGCGACCTGGCCATCGCCGAGGAGCTCGGCTACCGGCTCACCGACCTGCGGGCCTTCGACGCGTTCCCGATGACCAGCCACGTCGAGTGCATCGCGCTGCTCGAGCCGGCCGGCGACGAGGAGCTGGAGGACGACGAGGACGACGAGGTGCTCGACAGCGACGCGCGAGCCGAGGCCGACGGCGACGGGACGAGCAGGAGCGTCCTCTGACCGGCGCCCAGGACCACCCTGCCCTCGCCCCGACGGCGCTGGTGGGGGACAATCGGCGGGAGCACCATCCCGCGTACGACAGGTGTCTTGACGTCAAGACATCACCGTGAGATCGTTGTCTCGACGTCGAGACAACGACCCTTCGTGGAAGGAACAGGCGTGAGCCAAGAGAGTGTGAACAGCTTCGGAGCCAAGGACACCCTGGAGGTCGGTGACGCGTCCTACGAGATCTTCCGGCTCGACAAGGTCGAGGGCAGCCAGACCCTCCCGTACTCCCTGAAGGTCCTGCTGGAGAACCTCCTGCGCACCGAGGACGGGGCCAACATCACCGCCGACCACATCCGGGCGCTGGGCGGCTGGGACGAGAAGGCCGACCCCGACACCGAGATCCAGTTCACGCCCGCGCGCGTGATCATGCAGGACTTCACCGGTGTGCCGTGCGTCGTCGACCTCGCCACGATGCGCGAGGCCGTCGCCGACCTGGGTGGCGACCCCACCCGCATCAACCCGCTGGCCCCCGCCGAGCTCGTCATCGACCACTCGGTGCAGATCGACTCCGCGGGCAACCCCAAGTCCTTCCAGATCAACCAGGACTTCGAGTACCAGCGCAACAACGAGCGCTACCAGTTCCTGCGCTGGGGCCAGACGGCCTTCGACGACTTCGTGGTCGTCCCCCCGGGCACCGGCATCGTCCACCAGGTCAACATCGAGCGCCTCGCCCGCGTCACCATGTCGCGGGGCGGCCAGGCCTACCCCGACACCTGCGTCGGCACCGACTCGCACACGACCATGGTCAACGGTCTCGGCGTCCTCGGCTGGGGCGTCGGCGGCATCGAGGCCGAGGCGGCCATGCTCGGCCAGCCCGTGTCGATGCTCATCCCGCGCGTCGTCGGCTTCAAGCTCACCGGCTCCATGAACGCCGGCGTCACCGCCACCGACGTCGTCCTCACCATCACCGAGATCCTGCGCAAGCACGGGGTCGTCGGCAAGTTCGTCGAGTTCTACGGCGAGGGCGTCGGCGAGCTCCCGCTGGCCAACCGCGCCACCATCGGCAACATGAGCCCCGAGTTCGGCTCCACCTGCGCGATCTTCCCGATCGACGACGTGACGCTGGACTACCTGCGCCTCACGGGGCGCGACGACGAGCAGGTCGCCCTCGTCGAGGCCTACGCCAAGCAGCAGGGCATGTGGCTCGACCCCAGCGCCGAGGCCCGCTACAGCGAGCTGGTGGAGCTGGACCTGAGCACCGTGGTGCCCTCGATCGCCGGGCCCAAGCGTCCCCAGGACCGCATCGTCCTCACCGACGCCAAGGCCGCGTTCCGCAAGGTCCTGCCGACCTATGTCAAGCACGAGGAGGGCAACGGGTCCTCGGGCGGGTCGTTCCCGGCCTCCGACGCCCCGTCCCAGACCAGCGACACCGAGAGCGGCGGCACCCAGCCGGCCAACGAGGGCAACGGGTCCTCGCGCCCCTCGCACAAGGTCTCGGTCACGACCGACAAGGGCACCTTCGACATCGACCACGGCCACGTCGCGATCGCCTCGATCACGTCCTGCACCAACACCTCCAACCCGTCGGTCATGATGGCCGCGGCCATGCTGGCCAAGAACGCCAACGAGCGCGGTCTCAAGGCCAAGCCGTGGGTCAAGACCTCCATGGCGCCGGGCTCGCAGGTCGTCACCGGCTACTACGACAAGGCCGGCATGTGGCCGCACCTCGAGGCGCTGGGCTACCACCTCGTCGGCTACGGCTGCGCCACCTGCATCGGCAACTCCGGGCCCCTCGACGACGAGATCAGCAAGGCCATCAACGACAACGACCTGTCGGTGTCGGCCGTGCTCTCGGGCAACCGCAACTTCGAGGGCCGGATCAGCCCGGACGTCAAGATGAACTACCTGGCGTCCCCGCCGCTGGTCATCGCCTACGCCCTGGCCGGGACGATGGACTTCGACTTCGAGGCCGAGGCGCTCGGTCAGGACACCGACGGCAAGGACGTCTACCTCAAGGACATCTGGCCCTCGCCGGAGGACGTCGAGCGCACGATCGCCGAGTCGATCAGCCGCGACCTGTTCGTCGACGACTACAAGGACGTCTTTGCCGGGGACGAGCGCTGGCAGGGCCTGGAGACGCCCGAGGGCAAGACCTTCGCGTGGGACCAGGACTCGACCTACGTCCGCAAGCCGAGCTACTTCGACGGCATGACCATGGAGCTCACGCCGGCCGAGGACATCTCGGGCGCGCGGGTGCTCGCCAAGCTGGGCGACTCGGTCACCACCGACCACATCAGCCCGGCCGGGTCGATCAAGGCCGACAGCCCTGCGGGCACGTACCTCGCCGAGCACGGCGTGGAGCGCAAGGACTTCAACTCCTACGGCTCGCGCCGCGGCAACCACGAGGTCATGGTGCGCGGCACCTTCGCCAACATCCGTCTCAAGAACCTCCTGCTGGACGGCGTCGAGGGCGGCTACACCCGCAACTTCCTCGACGGTGGCGAGCAGACGACGATCTACGAGGCGTCCGAGGCCTACCAGGAGGCCGGCGTCCCGCTGGTGATCCTCGGCGGCAAGGAGTACGGCTCGGGCTCGTCGCGCGACTGGGCGGCCAAGGGCACGCGCCTGCTGGGCGTCAAGGCGGTCATCACCGAGTCCTACGAGCGCATCCACCGCTCCAACCTGATCGGCATGGGCGTGCTGCCGCTGCAGTTCCCCGAGGGCGAGTCGGCCGACTCGCTGGGCCTGGACGGCACGGAGACCTTCGACATCACCGGGGTCACCGAGCTCAACGAGGGCAAGACCCCCAAGACCGTGCACGTCACGGCGTCCAAGGACGGCGGCGACACGGTCGAGTTCGACGCGGTCGTCCGGATCGACACCCCCGGCGAGCGTGAGTACTACCTCAACGACGGCATCCTGCAGTACGTCCTGCGGTCGCTCGTCACCGCCTGACGACCCAGCGTCGTCCGGCTGGTCGTGGCCCGGTTCCTCCTCGAGGGGGACCGGGCCACGGCCGTATGCCGTCCCGCGCCGTCACGCTGGGGTCGGCAGGCGAGCCGCAGCTGCCCGAGCCCGGTGCGGGTGGCGGCGACCGCGATCCGGTCGCCGGGGCCGAACGCCTCGTCCGGCTCGTGCCAGACCCACGCGCCGCCCTCGCGCCGCACGGCGAGCAGCCGCACGTCGCCGCCTGCGACAGCTGGGACGGCAGCACCCCCACCAGCCCGGCGTCCTCCTCGACCTGCAGCTCGGTGAGCAGGACCACCCGGCGCCCCACAGGGACGATCGTGGAGCGGGGACGCCCGAGGGCCGCCGCCACGAATGCCGGCGCGGTCAGCATGGACACCGACCGGGTCGCGCCGAGCTGCAGCCGACGCTCGACGCGGGTCGCGAGGTCGTCGTCGTAGAGCCGGGTCACGATACGCAGGTCCTCGCGGGCGGCCCTGGCCACCAGGGAGATCTCGAGGTTGACGGCGTCGTCGTCGGTCAGGGCCATGGCGGCGTCGCAGCGGTGGATGCCGGCCTCCTCGAGGGTGGAGGGGTCGCTCGCCTCGCCGATCACGACCGGCACCTTGAGGCGGCGGATCCGGTTGACGCCGTAGGCCTCCTCGTTGCGCTCGACCGCGACCACCGGGATCCCGCGCTCGCGCAGGCCCACGACCACGGCGGTGCCGATCCGGCCGAGCCCGCACACCACCACGTGGTGCCGGGGCCGCCCGCGGACGCTGCCCGTGAGGGTGGCGAGGCGCGAGCTGGTCAGGGCGTCGGTCATGACGGCCGTCAGGCCGGAGGCGAGCAGCAGGCCCATGACCTGGATGACGATCGCCGTGAACCGCACCGTCAGCTCGGCGTCGTCCGGGTCGCCGTAGCCCGTCCCCGTCGCCGTGGTGAACGCGAGGTAGAGCGAGGTGAGCCAGTCCTTGCCGGCGGTGCTGTGGAAGTAGGCCGTGCTCGCGAGGATGACGCCGAGCAGGAGCAGGAGCACGATCCGCTGGCGCCGGCCCAGCAGTTGTGCGGCGCCGCCCAGGATCCCGCCGGTGCGGACCTGCCGGCCGTGGTGGCGGTGCTGCGTGCCGATGACCACGGCCGTCGCGTCGTCCGGGCGCACGTCTGCGCTCGCGCCGTGGGCGTCCGGGAGCGGCCCGCGCACGGGGTCCCCGAGGTCGGCCAGCACCTGCCCGGCGACCGATGTGCTGGGACCCACCACCACGTCACGACCGCCGAGCCGCAGGGCCTGCACCTCGCCGTCGCCGATCGCGGCCCCGATGAAGGCCGGCGCCGCCAGCTGGGCGGGGGACAGGACGGTGCAGTCGCCGAGCAGCGGGGCGAGCCGCGAGCCGAACGCCGGGTTGACGACCTCGAGCACGATGGGGACGCGCCCGTCGGCATCCTCGACCGCCAGGGCCGTCCTCGTGGAGGCCACCTCGTCCCGGCCGAGGACGATGACGGCCCGCGCCCGGTGGACGCCGGCCTCGCGCAGGACCCGCTCGTCCGTGCGGGCCGCCTCGACGACCGTGACGTCCCGGGCCCGCAGCTCCGCCACGACCATCGGGTCGGCCGTGGGCGGGACCACGACCACGGCGGCCGTGCGCGAGCGGGCCAGCTCCTCGACCACGCGGACGGTCGTGGTCTCGACCCCGACGACGATGACGTGCTGCTCCATGGTCCGCATCGTAGGGGGCGCCACCGACAGACGGCCGGCCCCGCGAGCCGTCGCCGGGACGGTCCCTCGCTGGGAACGAGCCGGGCGTTTCGCCCATTCGGGTGCTGACGTGAGGGGCGGGTCCGGCATACGGTCACGCAACCCCCAACGAAAGGCTCTGCCATGTCCCGCAGGCTCGCTCTCCCCGGTGCCCTCGCGATCGCTGCCGCCGCGGCGATCACCGCCGGTCCCGCCGCCGTCGCCACCTCCACCGTCGCCACCTCCACCGTCGCCGCCCCCACCGCGGCGAGCACCGCCGTCCAGCCGTCCGCCGCCGTGCAGGACTGCCTCGAGCTGTTCTCGGCCGCCCGCAAGAAGGACACCTCCGCGGCCGAGGAGCCGGACGTCACCCGCGGCAGCGGCGCCAAGGCCTACGGCGTGCTCAAGAGCTTCCCGCAGCTGGCCCCCGGAAGCGTGACGGTCCCCGTCGTCTTCCACGTCACGTCGGACCACGTGCTGACCGCCGCCGAGCGGGCGCGCTACGAGCGGATGATCGCGGCGCAGATGGACGTCATGAACGCGTCCTACAGCGGGCAGACCGGCGGCGCCGACACACCCTTCCGCTGGCGCCTGGCGGGCATCGACCACACCGTGAACCCGGCGTGGTACACGGTCGTCCCGGGCAAGACCGAGAAGGCCATGAAGGCCGCCCTGCACACGGGCGACTCCCGGACCCTCAACGTCTACACCGGCGACATCGGGGGCGGCCTGCTGGGCTGGGCCTACTTCCCCAAGGACTACAACAACGGGCGCGACTACCTCGACGGCGTAGTGATGCTCGACGAGTCGATGCCGGGCGGCACCGCCGGCAAGTACGCGCTCGGCGACACCCTGGTCCACGAGGCCGGGCACTGGCTCTCGCTCTACCACACCTTCCAGGGCGGCTGCACGTGGTCCAACGACTTCGTCGCCGACACCCCTGCCGAGGCGCACCCGCAGTTCGACTGCCCCGTCGGCGCCGACTCCTGCGACGCTCCCGGTCTGGACCCGATCCACAACTTCATGGACTACACGCAGGACTCCTGCATGGACAGCTTCACCGCCGGTCAGGCCAAGCGCATGAGCGACGCCTGGCAGTACTTCCGCGACCCGGCCAACGCCTGATCACGCGTCCTGCCCCGCCGACGCGGCCGGCGGGGCCGTCGAGGCCGTTGAGGGTGCCTCAGCCCTTGACGGCCCCGCCGTTGGCGCCCCGGACGAGGTGCCGCTGGAAGACGAAGAACAGGACGGCGACCGGGATGGTCGTGATCAGGGCCGTCGCCATCTTGAGCGGGAACTGCGTCCCGGACCCCAGCCCACCCGCGGTCAGGTCCGCCAGACTGGTCACGAGCGTCTTGTGCTCGGGGCTGCCCGTGACCACCAGGAAGTGGCTGAACTCGTTCCATGAGCCCTGGAAGGACAGGATCGTCAACGTGGTCAGCGCGGGCCGCGCCATGGGCAGGATCACCGACCAGAACGTCCGGAAGACCGAGGCGCCGTCCAGGCGGGCGGCCTCCTCGATGGTGACCGGCACGCTGTCGAAGAACTGCTTCATGATGAAGACGCCCGCCGCGTCGACCAGCAGCGACAGGATCATCGCGGCGTAGGTGTCGTAGATGCCGAGGTACTTGACCATGAGGAACTTGGGGATGAGCAGGGCGACGCCGGGGACCGACATGACGGCCAGGACCAGGGCGAAGACCGCGCCGCGCCCGCGGAAGTGCAGCCGCGACAGGGCGTAGCCGGCGAGGGAGTCGAAGAACACCCGGCCGGCCGTCACGGCCACGGTCACGACCACCGAGTTGGTCAGCCACCGCAGGACGGGCAGCTGGCTGTCGCCGCTGCCGAGCACCGCGCCCCACGCCTGGGTCGAGAGGGGGTGGGGGAGCAGCGACAGGGGGTTGGCCGAGGCGTCCGGGTCGGTCTTGAGGGACGTGGCCACCTGGATGACGAAGGGGTAGAGGTAGACCACGGCCGCCGCCACCAGCACGGCATACGCCAGGGTGCGTCGCAGGCTCATCGTCCCACCTCGTCGCCCTCGGTCATGACCCGGCGCTGCACCCAGGTGAGCAGCACGATGATCACGAAGATGATGAAGGCCATCGCGGCCCCGGTCCCGAACCGGCCCTGCTTGAAGGACTGCTCGTAGGACAGGTAGGCCGGGGTGAGCAGGGTCTTGCCGGGGGAGCCGCCACCGGTCGCGTAGACCTGGTCGAAGACCTGCCAGGTGCCGATCAGGCCCAGCGTGACCACGAGGAAGAGCACGGACCGCAGCTGGGGGACCGTGACGTACCACAGCTTCTGCCAGCCCGTGGCGCCGTCGAGCGCGGCCGCCTCGTCGACGTCCTCGGGCAGGTCCTGCAGGGCGGCGAGGAACATCAGCATGAAGGTCCCGGTCGTGGTCCACACGGCCAGCAGGATCAGGACGAGCATCGCGACCGACGGGCTGCCGACCGAGGTCATGAAGTCGCGCCCGGTCAGGCCCTGGCCGGACAGCAGCGTCGCGTAGTTGTCCAGGCCGACCAACGGGGCGTTGGCCTGGACGAACGGGTCGCCGTTGCCGCTCCAGCGCGTGAAGGAGACGTAGAGCGCCATACCGATCGGCACGATCATGAAGGTGCCGAGGACCACGATCATCGGCAGGGTGAAGGCCCAACCCGCGGCGGTCTGCCCGGCGTGGATGCCGGGCCCGGACCGTCGCGAACGTCGCTCCGTCGTGGGGCTTGTCATGGCGTCCTCTCGCTGCCGACGGCCCGGTCAGCCCTTGATCGCTGCCTCAGCGTTGAGCTGCATCGTCGTGAGGATGGCCTTGGGGTCACCGGTCGCCAGGGACTCGATCTGGGGCGTTGGCGTCCGCGAGCACCGCGTCGAAGCCAGGCGTGGTGGGCATTCCCTTGCCGTACTACGCCCCGGCGACGAAGGCGGCGTCCGCCGGGGTGGCCGCCTTGTACTTGGCCATCGCGGAGGTGGTCGACGGCATGACCCCGAAGGCCTTGGCGGCGCTCAGCTGCTGGGCGTCCTCGCCGAGGAACTTCACGAGGTCCACCGCGGCGGCCTGGTTCTTGCTCTTGGCGGCGATGCCCCAGCAGTTGGTGAACATCAGGGTGCCCTTGCCCTTGGGGCCGGCGGGCAGCTCGACGACCTTGACCTTGAGGTCGGGGGCGTCCTTGGCGAGCGCGCCACGGATCCAGTTGCCCTCGATCGTCATGGCGGCCTTGCCCTTGACCAGGGCCTCGCCGCCCCAGCCCGCGTCGACCTGCTTGGAGAGCTTCATGGCACCGCTGCGCAGGAGCTTCTGCGCCTCGGTGAGGCCGGCGAGGTTCTCGGGGGAGTCGGCCGTCGCGGTCTTGCCGTCCTCGGACAGCACCCAGCCCCCGGCCTGGGTCATGAAGGCACCCACGCGCTGGAACTCGGGGGAGATCACCAGCCCCGTCTGGGATCCGGTGGTCAGGCGGGTGGCGACCCGCTCGAGGCCGGCCCAGTCCTTCGGGACGTCGGCGTTCGTGAGGCCGGCCTTGGTCCAGAGCTCCTCGTTGATCACGAGGGCAAGGGTGGAGAAGTCCTTGGGCGCGCACTGGAGCTTGCCGTCGATGGTGAAGGTCTGCCGCAGCGAGGGGACGTAGTCCAGGCCCGTCAGCTGGTCGCCGTAGGCGTACAGGTTGCCGGCCTTGGTGAAGGTGCCCACCTGGGCGGGCTCGAGGTAGAACAGGTCGGCGGGGGAGCCCCCGGCGAAGCCCTTGGCCAGCTCCTCGGGCAGCTTGGCGGTGCCGGTGACCTGCACGGAGCTGCCGGTCTTGGCCGCCCACGCCTCGGTGGCCTTGCGGACGGCCCCGAGCTCGACGTCGTTGGAGACGCCGACCAGCATCCGCAGGGAGGCCAGCCCGGACTGCGCCGCGGGTGCGCTGCTGCTCGGGGCGGCGTCGAACCCGCCTCCACCGCACGCACCGAGGGCGAGGGCGGTCGTGGCCGCGAGGCTGACGAGGACGACGGTGCGGGTGGGGAGAGTCATCGTTGGCTCCTGGTGGTCCGGGACGATCGGTGGGTGGCGCTTCGTGGGTGCTCGGGGTTGGATCGTTCAAATCTGTGGATCGACGGGTATGCCGCCCACCCGCCGCGGGGCGGGGTCGGGCTCGTGGTGAGGTCGCCCTCTCGTCAGGGCCGTCTCGTGCTGCCGGCCAGGCGCAGGGTCGGGGCCAGCAGGGCTCCCTGCGCCGGCTCGTCGCCGTCGGCGAGGAGGACGTCGATCTGGGTGAGCAGGTGCTCGACGATCTCGGCCAGCGGCTGCACGACGGTGGTCAGGTCGAACATGCCGGCCGTGCTGGTCCCGTCGAAGCCGACGAGGCCGATGTCCCGGCCGGGGACGAGGCCGGCGTCGACGACGGCCTGCCGGGCGCCGAGGGCGACCATGTCCGAGACGCAGACGATCGCGTCACCCGGTTGGAGCGACCCCAGCAGGTCGGCCGCGGCGGCCTGGGCCTGCGGGAGGTCCTGCTCGGTGCGAGCCACCAGCGACTCGTCGAGGACGCCGAGATCCGCCGCGGTGTCGCACCACCCGCTCAGGCGGTCGTCCCCGACGGCCGAGCCCTCGGGCCAGCCGAGGAAGGCCACCCGCCGGTAGCCCTGGTCGACGAGGTGACGCACCGCGGCGGTCGTGCCGGCGCGGCCGTCGACGTCGCCCCAGGCGGTGAACTCGGGGTCGTCCCAGACCCGCCCGAAGGTCGCGAAGGGGATGCCGTGCTCGTTGAGCCACTCGGGGCGCGGGTCGCCGTGGTGGGTGCCGTAGAGCACGAAGGCGTCGACCAGGTGGGCCCGCACCATGGACTCGTAGCCCGAGGTGGTGGGCGTGGGGGAGTCCGTCCCGAAGGTGACGACGTGGCAGCGGTGGCTGCGGGCGGCCAGGGAGAGCTGGGTGAGGAAGGGATAGGCCACCTCGGCGCTGGCGGCGTCGCCGCGGGCGTCGAGCTCGAGGCCGATCGCGCCCGCCCGCTGCTCGCGCAGGGACTTGGCGGCCGAGCTGGGGCGGTAGGAGAGACGGTCGATCTCGATCTGCACCCGCTGCAGCGTCTGGGGTGCGACGCGATCCGGCCGGTTGACGGCGTTGCTCACGGTCTGCCGTGACACGTTGGCCGCCCGGGCGACGTCGTTGATCGTCGCGCGGCGGTGCCCCATGCTGCTGCTCATCGTCACCATCGACTCCTTGGACAGGCTGTGCGATCGCTGCGAGGTATCATCACCTTTGAACGATCAGAATCATCGTCACCCCGGGCAATCAGCCTGTCAACAGCGGCGCTCGGGTCTCCACGAGAGGTCGTCCCGTGCCGGAGCAGAGCCGCTTGACACCAGACGCCAGCCGCCGGCAGCCATGGCTGCACGAGCTGGAGCTGGCAGTTCACGGTCATGCCACGGCGCTGTCCGCGCGCGACGGGACGATGACCGCGCCTGGCACGGGGGTCTTCGTCGACGACCGTCGTGTCGTCTCCCACCTCAGGGTGCTGGCCGACGACCACGCCGGCGACCTGGTGATGTCCTCGAGCGTCGGGCCCGAGACCCATGTCCTCACCTCTCTGCGCCACCTCGGCACCCCCGGCCCGGACCCCACGGTCGAGCTGCGGCGCGTCCGGGCGGTGCACGACGCGGGGATGACCGAGACCATCCGCCTGACCTCACGCGCGGCCGAGACCGTCCGCACCCGCCTGGTGGTGGAGATCGGCGGGGACGGGGCCTCCCTGGGCGCGGTCAAGTCCGGCGAGCCCGCGGGCCCGCTGCTGCCCACGATGACCGCGGGGGCCCGCACCCCCGACGTGGTCCTCACCTGGTCGGACGACCGGCACCTCACGCACGTCGTGACCGAGCCGCGACCCTCCGCCGTCGAGGCGGGGGAGCCGGACCGGCCCTCGCGCATCCGCTTCGACCTCGAGGTGCCCCCGGGCCAGACCAGGTCGGTGCGGGTGTCGGTGGTCACCCAGCGCCTCGCCGCCACGGCGTTCGACGCCGACCCCGGCGCGGACCTGGTGGACTGGTCCTCGGTGCTGGTCGAGGCCGCCGACACCCGCCTCGACGTCGTGGTCAGCAGCGCGCTCGAGGACCTGCGCCAGCTGACGATGCGGGACCCCGACGCCCCGGACGACGTCTTCGCGGGTGCCGGGTCCCCGTGGTACCTCACGTTGTTCGGTCGCGACTCGATCTGGGCCGCCCGGCTGTCCCTGCCCTTCGGGACCACCCTCGCGGGGGGCACCCTGCGCACCCTGGCCCGACGCCAGGGCCGCGTGGACGACCCCACGACCGCGGAGGAGCCCGGCAAGATCCTGCACGAGGTGCGCCGCGAGCGGTACGTCGACGACGTCACCGGCCTGGCCCTGCCGTCCACCTACTACGGCACGGTGGACGCCACGTCGCTGTGGGTGTGCCTGCTGCACGACGCGTGGCGCCACGGCCTCCCCGAGGACGAGGTGCGTGACCTGCTCCCGCCCCTGCGGGCGGCCCTCGGGTGGATCGCCCGACAGGTGCAGGACAGCCCCGACGGGCTGCTCCGCTACGTCGACCGCAGCGGGACGGGGCTGGCCAACCAGGGCTGGAAGGACAGCGGCGACTCGATGCGCCGCTCCGACGGCTCCATCGCCCCCGCGCCGATCGCCCTGCTCGAGGCGCAGACCTACGCGGTCGAGGCGGCTCGCGAGGCCCGAGCGCTGCTGGAGGCCCTGGACGCCGGCACGCCGCAGGAGCTCGCGGACCTGGACCGGCTGGCCGACGCGCTGGCGACCCGGGTCCGCGAGGCCTACTGGGTGCGCGGGCCGCGGGGTCCGCACCTGGCCATGGCCCTGGACGCAGACGGGCGCCCGGTGGACGGGATCGGGTCCAACATGGGCCACGCCCTCGGCTCGGGTGCCCTCACTGCGGACGAGGCCGCCCTCGTCGCCGACACCCTGACGGGGCCTGACCTGCTCGGCCCCTACGGCATCGCCACGCTCTCGCGCAGCAACCCCGCCTACAACCCCATCGGCTACCACACGGGCTCGGTGTGGGTCCACGACACGGCTATCGGGCTCCTCGGCCTGGTGGCCGAGGGCCGCACCGAGCGGGCCGGGGACGTGGCCCGCAGCCTGGTCGCCTCGTCGGTCGCCTTCGGCTACCGATGGCCCGAGCTGTATGCCGGGGACCCGGTCCTCGGTCGCCCGGCGCCGTACCCCGCGTCCTGCCGCCCGCAGGCCTGGTCCGCCGCGTCGGCCGCCGCCGTCGTGACCGCCGTCCTCGGCCTGCGCGTCGACGTGCCCGGGCGGCAGGTCGAGGTGCGGCCGCTGCCGTCGCTGCCCTTCGGCCCGCTCACCGTGCGGGGCCTGCGCTTCGGCCCGACGGCGTTCTCGGTCACGGTGGCGGCGGACGGGACGGCCACGGTGGAGGGCCTGCCCGACGACGTCACGGTGGCGACCGGCTGACGGCACAGGGCACAGGGCACAGGGAGCACGGCATCCGGCATACGGCATCCGTCACGATCGGCGGGGACGACCACGTCCCGACGTCCCGCCGCCGAGGGTCTGTCAGAGGCCCGCGGCACACTGGTCCCATGACCGCGCACGTCCCACCCGGCTGGCCCGGGGAGATCCCGCCGCCCGAGAGCCAGGGCTGGCGCGAGCACGCCGTCCCGTGGCTGCTCGACCAGTGCCCGGCCGACTTCCGCGGCTACGCGTCGTGGCGCCGGCACCCGCAGGCGCTCGCCTGGGTGGCGGTGCAGCACGTGGACGCCCAGCTCGCCGCGATGCGGCAGGCCTACCGCCAGGTGCGGGTGGCGCTGGGCGAGGAGCTGCCCCCCGAGGCGCTCCGCGACGTCATGGCCGACCTCGAGGCGGAGGGGGTGCGCCTGCGAGCCACGGCGCGCAGCGTCCACCTCGTGCACGAGGCCATGCAGGGGCGCCGGTTCGTGCCCCGGCTCTGAGCCCGCCCCGCCCGTCCGGGACCACCCGCTGGTCTAGACTCGCAAGTCGCGTCCTCTTCCGAAGGAGTCGGATCCACTCGTGGCTCAAGGTGTGCTCTCGACCATCACCAGCCCGACGGCACTGCGTCGGCTGCCCGCCTCTCGCCTCCCCGCCCTGGCGGCGGAGATCAGGGAGTTCCTGGTCAACCAGGTGGCCAGGACGGGCGGGCACCTCGGCCCCAACCTCGGCGTCGTCGAGCTGACCATCGCGCTGCACCGCGTCTTCGAGTCGCCGCACGACACGATCGTCTACGACACCGGACACATCAGCTATGTCCACAAACTGCTGACCGGGCGGCAGGACTTCTCGGCCCTGCGCGCCCAGGGCGGGCTCTCCGGCTACCCCTCCCGCGCCGAGTCCGAGCACGACGTGGTCGAGAACTCCCACGCGTCGACCTCCCTGTCCTGGGCCGAGGGGATCGCCATCGCCCACCAGCTCACGGGTGACCGCCAGCGGCACACGGTCGCCGTCATCGGCGACGGGGCCCTGACCGGCGGCATGGCCTGGGAGGCGCTCAACAACATCGCCGCCCGCAAGGACCTGCCCCTCGTCGTGGTCGTCAACGACAACGAGCGGTCCTACGCCCCCACCACGGGCGGGCTCGCCGAGCACCTGTCGACGCTGCGCACCACCCAGGGCTACGAGCGGATGCTGAGCATCGGCAAGCGCGCCATCTCGGGGGCTCCCGTGGTCGGGCGCCCCGCCTTCGAGACCCTGCACGGGATCAAGAAGGGTCTCAAGGACATCGTCGCGCCGCAGGGCCTCTTCGAGGACCTCGGCATCAAGTATGTCGGTCCGGTCGACGGGCACGACGAGCATGCCCTCGAGGTGGCGCTGCGCCAGGCCAAGGGCTACGGCTCGCCGGTGCTGGTCCACGTCCTGACCAAGAAGGGCAAGGGCTACCGCCCCGCCCGCCAGCACGCGGACGACCAGTTCCACGCGGTGGGCGTCATCAACCCCGAGACCGGCCTGCCCCTCGAGGTGTCGGGCCGCTCCTGGACCGACGACTTTTCCGACTCGTTGGTCGCCCTCGGCCAGGAGCGCGACGACGTGGTGGCCCTGACCGCCGCCATGCTCATCCCCGTCGGGCTGCGCGACTTCTCCCTCAAGTTCCCCGAGCGGGTCATCGACGTCGGCATCGCCGAGCAGCACGCCGTGACCATGGCCGCGGGTCTGGCCTACGCCGGGCTGCACCCGGTCGTGGCGATCTACTCGACTTTCCTCAACCGCGCCTTCGACCAGCTGCTCATGGACTGTGCGCTGCACCGGGCGGGCGTGACCTTCGTGCTGGATCGGGCCGGCGTGACCGGGTCGGACGGCGCGTCGCACAACGGCATGTGGGACATGACCCTGGCCAACGTCGTGCCGGGGCTGCACCTCGCGGCCCCCCGCGACGGCGAGCAGATCGACCTCGCGCTGCGCCGCGCGGTCGACATCACCGACGCCCCCTCGATCATCCGCTTCGCCAAGGGCAACCCGCCCGCGCCGATCCCCGCCCTCGAGGAGCGCGGCACCGTCGACGTCCTGCACGGCCCGGGGGAGGAGCACGTCGACACCCTCGTGGTCGCGGTGGGCTCCATGGTGCCGACCGCCCTGGGCGTGGCCACCCGGCTCGAGGACGCCGGCCGGTCCGTCCGGGTCGTCGACCCAGTGTGGGCGCTCCCGGTCAGCGACGACGTGGTGGACGAGGCTCGCCGCGCCGACCAGGTCGTCGTCATCGAGGACAACCTCGTCTCCGGCGGCGTGGGCTCCGCGATCACGCTCGCGCTGCAGCAGGCCGGCGTCACGGCGCCGGTGCGACCCTTCGGGATCCCCAAGGAGTTCCTCGACCACGCCTCCCGCGGGCAGGTGCTCGCGGCCATCGGGCTCACCCCCGACGCGATCGCCGAGACGCTGCTCGCCTGAGGACCAGCCGAGGTCTACCGACCCGGCACCCACGGGTATGCCTGTCCCATGACCCGATTCGGCTACACCCTGATGACCGAGCAGGCCGGTCCCAAGGACCTGGTCCGCTTCGCCCGCAAGGCCGAGGACGTCGGCTTCGACCTCGAGGTCGCCAGCGACCACTACTTCCCCTGGCTGAGCGCCCAGGGTCACGCGCCGTTCGTCTGGAGCGTCCTCGGTGCCGTCGCGCACGTCACCGAGCGCGTCGAGCTCATGACCTATGTGACCTGCCCGATCCTGCGCTACCACCCGGCGGTCGTGGCGCAGCAGGCGGCCACCGTCCAGATCATGGCCGACGGCCGGTTCACGCTCGGGCTGGGCTCCGGGGAGAACCTCAACGAGCACGTCGTCGGTGCGGGCTGGCCCGCGGTCTCCGCCCGCCAGGACATGCTGGCCGAGGCCATGGAGATCATCCACGAGCTGCACTCCGGCGAGCTGGTCACGTACGACGGCGAGTACTACCGCGTCGACTCGGCTCGTATCTGGGACCTGCCAGACGAGGGCGTCGACATCGCGCTCGCCGCGGGCGGCCCCAAGGCGCTGGAGCGCTGCGCGGCCTTCGCCGACCACCTCGTCGCGACAGAGCCGGACCCCGACCTGATCGCGGCGTGGGACGACCTGCCGGGCAAGCCGAGCATCGGCGCCGGCGCCCGGGCCATCGGGCAGATCCCCATCAGCTGGGACCCCAGCAAGGACGCCGCCGTCGAGCGCGCCCACGAGCAGTTCCGGTGGTTCGCGGGCGGGTGGGACGTCAATGCCGACCTGCCGACCACGGCGGGCTTCGCCGGCGCCACGCAGTTCGTGAGGCCCGAGGACGTCGCCGAGAGCATCCCCTGCGGACCTGACCTCGACGCCATCGTCGAGAGCGTGCGCCCCTACTGGGAGGCGGGGTTCACCGACGTCGCGCTCGTCCAGATCGGTGGCGACACCCAGGACGCGTTCCTGGAGCAGGCCGCCGGACCGCTGCTGGAGCGGCTGCGGGAGGCCTCCCGTGGCTGACCTGCGACCTGGCGTCCTCTTCGACGTCGACGGCACCCTGCTCGACACCAACTACCTGCACACCCTCGCCTGGTGGCGGGCGCTGCGCGCGACCGGCCACGACGAGATCACCATGCAGCAGTGCCACTCGGCCATCGGCATCGCCAGCGCGGGGCTGGTCCGCCACCTCACCGGCGGCGAGGACGAGGAGGCCGTGGACCGGCACAGCGAGGAGTACGAGCCCCTCAAGGCCGACCTCACCGCCTTCCCCCGCGCCGCGGACCTGCTGCGCGCCTGCCACGACGCCGGGCTCCTGGTCGTGCTCGCGACGAGCGGCCAGGAGGGTGACCTCGACTGGATGGTCCCGGCGATCGGCGTCTCGGAGGACGTCCTCGCGGGTGCCACGACCAGCGGCGACGTCGAGGAGGCGAAGCCCGAGCCGGACCTCCTGACGGTGGCGGTCGAGCGCTACGGCCTCGACCCGGAGCAGACGGTCGTCGTCGGGGACACCGTGTGGGACGTCGCGGCGGCCGAGCGCGCCGGCCTGCGGTCGATCATGGTCACCTGCGGCGGGATCGGCCGGGCCGAGCTGCTCGAGGCCGGGGCCGACGAGGTGTATGACGACCCCGCCGACCTGCTGGCCCACCTCGACTCGTCCCTGCTGGGGCAGGTGGCGCGGGCGGTGCCCGACGACGTGGCCGGACGCTCCCAGCGCCAGGCCTCCGACCGCTGCGGTCAGACCTGAGGTCAGTCGAGGCCGTGCCGGTCCAGCAGGTGCTGCACGTCGGGGTCCTGCCCGCGGAACCTGCGGTAGACCTCGGTGACGTCCAGCGACCCGCCGCGGGCCAGCAGCTCGCGCCGGAAGCGCTCGCCGGTCTCGCGCGAGAGGCCGCCGTTCGCCTCGAACCACGCCACGGTGTCCGCGTCGTAGACCTCGGACCACATGTAGGAGTAGTAGCTGGCGGCGTACCCGCTCGCGAAGACGTGCGAGAAGTAGGTGGACCGGTAGCGCGGCGGGACCAGGTCGAAGGCCATGCCGGCCTGCTCGAGCGCCGCCCGCTCGAAGGCCTCCACCTCGTCGACGGACGACGGGAGCCGGTCCAGCGGGGTCTGGTGCCAGGCCTGGTCGAGCAGCATCGCGGCATACGACTCGGTCATCTCGTAGCCCTGGTCGAAGTGCCGGGCGTCGAGCAGGGTCGTGATCCACGCCGCGGGCATCGGCTCGCCGGTCTCGTGGTGCACGGCGTAGCGCGCGAGCAGCTGAGGGTCCCAGGCCCAGATCTCGTTGACCTGGCTCGGGAACTCGACGAAGTCCTGCGGGGTCGCGGTGCCCGACCGCGACGGGTAGCGCACGTCGGACAGGAGCCCGTGCAGGTCGTGCCCGAACTCGTGGAACAGCGTGATCACCTCGTCCCAGGACATCAGCGTGGGACGGCCGGGGGCGGGCCGGGACAGGTTGCACGTGTTGGTGACCACCGGGCGGTGCCCGAGCAGGGTGCTCTGGTCCAGCAGCGAGGTCATCCAGGCGCCACCCTGCTTGCCGGGCCGGGTCCACGGGTCCAGGACCACGGCACCCAGCACCGCGCCGTCCGGCTCGCGCACCTCGTAGACCCGGGCGTCCGCCGTGTAGCCCACGAGCTCCGGCTGCTCGTGGAAGGTGATGCCGTAGAGCGCGGTGGCCGCCGCGAAGACGCCCTCGTGGAGGACGCGCTCGAGCTCGAGGTAGGGGCGCAGGAGGCTCTCGTCCAGCGAGTAGCGTTCGCCGCGGACGAGGTTCGCGACATACGCCCAGTCCCAGGGCTCGAGCACGGCGCCCGGCTCGATCTCCTGCAGCCGCTCCTGCAGGACCTCGGCCTCGGCGCGGGCGTTGCGGACCGCGGCCGGCCCCACCCGGGTGAGGATCTGCATGACCGCCTCGGTCGACCCCGCGCAGCCGTCGGAGGCGACGTAGGCCGCGTAGTGCTCGTGGCCGAGCAGGGCGGCCTTCTCCGCCCGCAGCCGCGCCGTCCGCACGACGAGCTCCCGCGTGTCGTGCTCGCCCTCGAGCCCCCTGCCCACCGAGGCGTGGTGCAGCTCCTCGCGCAGCGACCGGTCGGCGAGCACGGCGAGCCGGGGCTGCCCGGTGGTGTTGACGAGCTCGACCAGCCAGCCGTCGAGACCCCGCGCCTCGGCGGCGGCGCGGGCACCCTCGAGGTCGGCCTCGTCGAGGCCCGCCAGCCGGTCCTGGTCGGTCACGTGCACGGCGGCGGCGTTGCGTCCGGCCACGGCGCGCTCGTTGAACTCGGCCGCCAGCGTGGCGAGCTCGGCGTTGATCGCCCGCAGCCGGGACTGCCCCGCCTCGTCGAGGGCGATGCCGCCCCGCTCGTAGCCCCGGACGGCCTCATGGAGCAGCCACGCCGTCTCCTCGTCCAGCGTCATGTCGCCGGCGTCCACCCGCGCCCGCAGGGCGAGGAGCCGGTCGTAGAGCCGGCGGTCGAGCATGATCGCGTCCCCGTGGGCCGCCAGGAGCGGGGCCAGCTCGGCGCGGATGGCGTCCCGGCGCGCATTGGTGTCGGCCGCCGCCACGGGCCAGAAGGCGTCCATCGATCGGCGCAGGGTCTGTCCGGAGCGTTCCCAGGCCTCGACGACGTTCTCGACGGTCGGCGCCGACGGGTCGGTGGCGACGGCGTCCAGCTCGCGCAGCTGCTCGGCCATGCCCTCGAGGATCGCCTCGCGGTAGTCCTCGTCCTGGAGGTCCGGGTAGGGCGGCAGGTGGTGGGGGAGGGCCGAGGGCGAGAGCAGGGGGTTGGTGCGCGTCATGCCTCGTAGTCAATCCCATCCCCGGGGTCCGTGTCGCCGGGCCCGCGCACTAGCGTGGTGGGTGCGCCCGCATTGACGGCGCCTATGCACCACATGCACACAAACGATCGACTCTGACTTTCGTTTCCGGGTCGATTCATATAGGTTCTATATCGGCAGTTCCCACCAGCACCGTAGCCAAGGAGCACGCATGAACCTCATGAACACCAAGATCCTCCCGTTCTCCACGACCGCCTTCAAGAGCGGCGAGTTCGTCGACGTGAGCGAGAAGGACGTCCTCGGCAAGTGGGCCATCTTCTTCTTCTACCCGGCGGACTTCACCTTCGTGTGCCCGACCGAGCTCGGTGACGTCGCGGACCACTACGAGGAGCTGCAGAAGCTCGGCGTCGAGGTCTTCTCCGTGTCCACCGACACGCACTTCGTGCACAAGGCCTGGCACGACACGTCCGACACGATCGGCAAGATCGACTACTACATGCTCGGCGACGCCAACGGCGTGATCACCAACAACTTCCAGAACATGCGCGAGGGCGCCGGCCTCGCCGACCGCGCCACCTTCCTGGTGGACCCGGAGGGCACCATCCAGTTCATGGAGGTCACGGCCGAGGGCATCGGTCGCAACGCGACCGAGCTGCTGCGCAAGGTCAAGGCCGCCCAGTACGTCGCCGCCCACCCGGGCGAGGTCTGCCCCGCCAAGTGGGAAGAGGGCGAGGCCATCCTCACCCCCGGCCTGGACCTCGTCGGCAAGATCTGACCTCACCTCGGGAGTCTCCCGAGCAGGTCGTATGGCGAGCCCACCCGCTCGCCGACGCACCACCACGTGCCGCGGCGGGTGGCCGGACCCCGGTCACCCGCCGCCGCCGTCCGGCCCACCCCAACCCCGCGCATCTACCCCACCTGACCTCACCTCGGCGCCGCGCAGCACCTGCGTCGCGCGCCCACCCCGCCGCCGTCTCGTCATACGCGATCCAAGGAGTGTCCCGTGCCCGTGCTCGACGCCGCCATGACCACCCAGGTCAAGTCCCTGCTCGTCAACGTCAAGGAGCCGATCGAGCTGGTCGCGTCCCTCGACGACCGACCCAAGGCCGGCGACATGCGTCAGCTCCTCGAGGAGATCGCGGCGCTGTCGGACCTGGTCAGCCTGCGCACGGACGGCACCTCGAGCCGTCGTCCGTCCTTCCGCATCGAGCGCGCGGGCACCGACGTGGGCGTCGAGTTTGCGGGCATCCCGCTCGGCCACGAGTTCACGTCGCTCGTCCTGGCGCTGCTGCAGGTGGGCGGGCACCCGATCAAGGAGGACGCCGAGACCATCGAGCAGGTCGCGGCGATCGACGGCGACTTCGAGTTCGTGACCTACATGTCGCTGTCCTGCCAGAACTGCCCCACGGTGGTCCAGGCCCTCAACGCCATGTCCGTCATCAACCCCCGGATCAAGCACACCGCCGTCGAGGGCTCGCTCTTCCAGGACGAGATCGAGGAGCACGGCATCAAGGCCGTCCCCACCGTCTACGTCAACGGCGAGCTGTTCGACTCCGGCCGCATGACGATGGCCGACATCCTCGGCCGGATCGACGCGGGCGCGGTGGACCGGGCGACCGAGAAGCTCAACGGCAAGGAGCCCTACGAGGTCCTCGTCGTCGGCTCCGGCCCGGCCGGCGCCGCCGCCTCCATCTACACCGCCCGCAAGGGGATCCGCACCGGCCTGGTCGGCGAGCGGTTCGGCGGGCAGGTGCTCGACACGATGGCGATCGAGAACTTCGTGTCCGTGTCCTACACCGAGGGTCCGCGCTTCGCGGACGCGCTCAAGGAGCACGTCGGCCAGTACGACGTCGACGTGGTCTCCGGCCCGGCGGCCACCGAGCTCGTGCCTGCCGACACCGAGGGTGGCTACCACACGGTGAAGTTCGGCGACGCCTCCCTGCAGGCCCGCTCCGTCGTGCTCGCCACCGGGGCGCGCTGGCGCCACATGGGCGTGCCCGGCGAGGAGGAGTACCGCAACAAGGGCGTGACCTTCTGCCCGCACTGCGACGGCCCGCTGTTCAAGGGCAAGCGCATCGCCGTCATCGGCGGCGGCAACTCCGGCGTGGAGGCCGCGATCGACCTGGCCGGCGTCGTCGGCCACGTCACCCTGATCGAGTTCCTCGACGAGATGCGCGCCGACCAGGTCCTGCAGGACAAGCTGCACAGCCTGCCCAACGTCGACGTCATCCTGTCCGCCCGGACCACCGAGGTCGTCGGCGACGGCAAGCAGGTCACGGGTCTGCGCTACGAGGACCGCGCGTCCGGCGAGGCCAAGGAGCTGCAGCTCGAGGGGATCTTCGTCCAGATCGGCCTGCTGCCCAACACCGAGTGGCTCAAGGGCGCGGTCGAGCTGACCGAGCGCGGCGAGCTGGTCGTGGACGCGATGGGCCGCACGTCGGTCCCGGGCGTCCTCGGCGCCGGGGACTGCACCAACGTCCCCTACAAGCAGATCGTCGTGGCGCAGGGCGCCGGAGCGACGGCCGCGCTGTCCGCCTTCGACCACCTGATCCGCACCTCGGCCCCGTCCCCGGCGATGGCCTGACGGGTCCCCCGTGAACCTCAGAGACCTGGAGTACCTCGTCGCCCTGGCGGACCACCGGCACTTCGGCCGGGCGGCCGCTGCGGCATACGTCAGCCAACCCACCCTGTCCACCCAGCTCAAGAAGCTCGAGACCGAGCTCGGCGTGGACCTCGTCGAGCGCGGCACCCGCCAGGTGCTGCTGACGGGCGCGGGGGAGCGCGTGGTCGAGCGGGCCAGGTCGATCCTGGGGCAGGCCCAGGACATCCGCGACATCGCCCGCTCCGCCCGGGACCCCCGGGCGGGGCGGCTGCGGCTGGGGTTCTTCCCCACGCTGGGGCCCTACCTGCTGCCCCACGTGGTGCCGGCGCTCCGCGAGCGGCTGCCGGACGCCGAGCTGCTGCTCACCGAGGCCAAGACCGGTGAGCTGCGCGAGCAGCTGCTGGCGGGCACGCTGGACGCCGCCCTCATCGCCCTGCCGGTCGTGGACGACGCCCTGCACGTGCGGCCGTTGTTCCGTGAGGACTTCCTGCTCGCGGTGCCCGCCGACCACGAGCTGGCGGGCGAGACCGGGAGGCTGCCCGCCGAGCGGCTCGCCGGCGAGGACCTCCTCCTGCTGGCGGAGGGTCACTGCCTGCGGGACCAGGCGCTGGACGTCTGCCAGACCGCCGGGGCCCGGGAGCAGTCCGGCTTCCAGGCCACCAGCCTGGAGACGCTGCGCCACATGGTCGCCGCGGGCGTCGGCACCACCCTGCTGCCGCGCCTGGCCGTGTCGCCGCCGAGCCGCAACCCGGACGGGGTCGTGCTGCGCGAGTTCGTGGGGGCGGCGCCGCACCGCGACATCGCGATGGTCTGGCGACGCAGCAGCGTGCAGGCGCCCCTCCTCGACGAGGTGGCCGAGGTGCTGGGCCGCCTGCCGGCCGGGCTCGTCACCCCGCTCTGACGCGCGGCTGCGGGTCGGTCCAGCCGTCCGCGCTGCCTCGTCGGTCAGTGTGCGGAGTGGCCCTCGGCCGGCTCGCCCTTGCCGCGCTTGACGAGGTGCAGGATCGTCACGATCACCGCCCCGACCGCCAGCCCCACGATCGCCGAGCAGATGGTGTTGGTCAGCCAGCCCAGGACCCCGCCGAGCGGTCCGGTCGCGTGCTTGACGGCCTCCTCCAGGTGGTGGACGAAGGCGTACGGCGGGTGCCAGCCCAGCGTGTCGACCCCCATGAGCAGGATGTGGCCACCGACCCACAGCATGGCCACGGTGCCGATGATCGCCAGCCAGCGCAGGAGCACGGGCATCGCCTTGACCAGGCCGTTGCCGATCGACTGCGACGCGCCGTTGCTCTGCTTGGCCAGGTGCAGGCCGATGTCGTCCATCTTGACGATCAGGGCGACGAAGCCGTAGACGCCGAGCGTGATGAAGATGGCCACGATCACCAGCGTGATGGCCCGGGTCCAGAAGGCCTCCTTGGCGACCTCGTTGAGGGCGATGACCATGATCTCGGAGGACAGGATGAAGTCCGTGCGGATGGCGCCGGACGTCATGGTCCCCTCGGCCTCCTCCCCGCTCATGGTCGCCGTCGCCTCGTCGGCGTCGTGCCCGTGGCCCGAGACCTTCTCCCAGATCTTCTCCGCGCCCTCGAAGCACAGGTAGGTGCCACCGAGCATCAGCAGGGGGGTGAGCGCCCACGAGGCGAACTGGCTGAGCAGCAGGGCCGCCGGCAGGATGAAGAGCAGCTTGTTGCGCAGGGAGCCGATCGCGATCTTCTTGATCATCGGCAGCTCGCGGTCGGGCGTGAACCCGGTGACGTAGCGCGGCGTCACCGCGGTGTCGTCGACCACCACGCCGGCGGCCTTGGCGCTGGCCCGCCCGGCGGCGGCGCCGACGTCGTCGACGGAGGCGGCGGCCAGCTTGGCCATGGTGGCGATGTCGTCGAGCAGGGCAGCGAGTCCGCCGGCCATGGAGGTCCTCCGAGGGTCGGGATGGGTGCGAGGGGAGTCTAGAGCGAGCACAGCACGGGAGGGGCGTTGGGAGTGCGCAGGGAGTGCGCGGGGCACGAGGGCGCGCAGGGCGTCGAGAAGGGCCCGCCCCACGATACGTGGCGCGGACCCTCGCCGGGCGCGATGCTGCGGACCGGACGACGGGCCGGCGACGCGGTGCCGCCGCCGGCCCGTCGCCCGGCGGATCAGATGTCGCGGAAGGTGCTGACGCCCGCACCGAGGGCGGTGAGCCGCTCGGCGAGGTCCTCGTAGCCGCGGTTGATGACGTAGACGTTGCGCAGCACCGACGTGCCCGGGGCCGCCAGCATCGCCAGGAGCACGACCACGGCGGGACGCAGCGCGGGCGGGCACACCACCTCGGCCGGACGCCAGCGGGTCGGCCCGCTGATCATCACCCGGTGCGGGTCGAGGAGCTGCACGTTGCCGCCCACGCGGGTCAGCTCGGTGAGGTAGATCGCGCGGTTCTCGTAGACCCAGTCGTGGATCATCGTGGTGCCCTCGGCCGTCGCCGCGATGAGGGCGAAGAACGGGAGGTTGTCGATGTTGAGCCCTGGGAAGGGCAGCGGGTGGATCTTGTCCCGCGGCGCCGTCAGCGGCCCAGGCACGTGCGTCAGGTCGACCAGGCGGGTCTTGCCGTTGCCCGAGAGGTACTCCTCGGACAGGGTGTAGCGCATCCCCATGGTCTCGAGGGTCGCGAGCTCGATCTCCATGAACTCGATGGGGACCCGCTTGATGGTGATCTCGGACTTGGTCACCACACCGGCGGCGAGCAGGGACATGGCCTCGATCGGGTCCTCCGAGGGGGAGTACTCGACGTCGCGGTCGATCACGCGCTGGCCGCGGACCGTGAGGGTGGTGGTCCCGATGCCGTCGACCTCGACCCCGAGCTCCTGGAGGAAGAAGCAGAGGTCCTGGACCATGTAGTTGGGCGAGGCGTTGCGGATGACGGTCTCGCCCTCGTAGCGGGCAGCGGCCATCAGGACGTTCTCGGTCACGGTGTCGCCGCGCTCCGTCAGCACGATCGCCCGGCGCGGCCAGGTGTCGGGGGAGACCTCGGCCTGGTAGGCCCCCTGGGTCGCCTCGACGGCGAGCCCGAAGTGGCGCAGGGCGATGAGGTGGGGCTCGACCGTGCGGGTGCCGAGGTCGCAGCCTCCGGCATACGGCAGGGAGAAGTCGTCGAACTCGTGCAGGAGGGGGCCGAGGAACATGATGATCGTGCGGGTGCGCTTGGCCGCGGCCTCATCCATCGAGGCAAGGTCGATGGTGGCGGGGGGCGTGATGCGCAGGTCGTTGCCGCCGTCGACCCACTCGGTGCGGACGCCGATGCTGCTCAGGACCTCGAGGATCCGATTGACCTCCTCGATCTTGGCGAGGTTGCGCAGGGTGGTCGTGCCCTTGTTGAGCAGGGAGGCGCACAGGGTCGCGACGGCGGCGTTCTTGGAGGTGCGCACCTCGATCGACCCGGCGAGGCGACGCCCGCCCTCGATGCGTAGGTGCTGGGGCCCGGAGTGGCCCATGGAGACGAATTCGGCCTCCAGCTCCTTGCCCAGGGCGGCCAGCACGTCGAGGCTCAGGTCGTGGTCGCCCGCCTCGATCTGCTCGATGTCGGTGCCGGTCATCCCGACCCGCTCGGCGAGGTCCTGGGTGGTGAACCCGCGTCGGACGCGCGCCTCGCGGACGAGCGTGCCGATGCGGCGGAGGTAGCCATCAGTCATGCCTTCCATCGTAGGTCAGCGAGAGCCGCTCGCCCGGATTCGTCCGCCTCCTCGGAGTGGCACCAGGGCAGACGGCGAGGAGCGCGGTGACGTCCCCCGACGACGGTCGTTGCTCGTGCGCAGGCCGCCCGGACGGTGCGCCGGCGTCGATGGACCGGTCCGACCATGCTGCCACGCAGCCTGGCCGGACCGGTGAACCCGTCGCTCGGTCAGCGGGTTGCGTCGGCGGCCCCCGCGGGCAGGAAGCGACGCCCCGTGACGCGCTCCGACGTGCCGGTCCGGTCGAGCAGCGGCGTGAGCCCGCCGTTCCAGAACTGGAAGCCGGCACCGGTGATCATGGCCAGGTCTAGGTCCATGGGGGCGCTGACGACGCCGCCGTCCAGCATGATCCGGGCCTCCTCGGCCAGGCCCGCCAGCACGCGCTCGCGCACCTGCTCCGCGGTCAGGACCTCAGGGTCCGCCGGCGTCTCGTGCAGGGCCAGGACCTCCGGGTCCAGCACCGTGCGCCCGTCGACCTTGGTGTAGTAGCCACGCTTGCCCGCCTCGACCACGCGACGCAGGTTGGGCGAGACGTAGAACCGGTCGGGGAAGGCCGCGGCGAGCGTCTCGTTGTTGTGCAGCGCGATGGCCGGACCGACCAGGCCCATGAGGACGAACGGCGGCATGGGGGCGACCCCTGCGAAGCCCTGGTCCGCCACGTCGACCGGCGTCCCGGCGTCGACGATGCGCGCCATGTCGGACATGAACCGACCGAGTAGCCGGTTGACGATGAAGGACGGTGAGTCCGCGCACAGCACGGTGGTCTTCTTGAGCGTCCTGCCGACGGCGAAGGCCGTGGCCAGCGTCGCGTCGTCGGTGCGCTCGCCCGAGATGATCTCGAGCAGCGGCATGACGGCGACCGGGTTGAAGAAGTGGAAGCCCACCACGCGCTCGGGGTGCTGCAGCCGCGAGGCCATCTCGGTGATGGACAGCGACGAGGTGTTGGTGGCGAGCACGCACTCGGGCGAGACCACGGCCTCGACCTCGGCCCACACCTGCTGCTTGACCGACATCTCCTCGAAGACCGCCTCGACGACGAAGCCGGCGTCGGCCATGCCGTCCTTGGACGTGTCCCCGGTGATGAGGGCCTTGTAGCGGTTGACCTGGTCGGCGCTCAGCCGACCCTTGGCCGCGAGCGTGTCGATCTCGGTGTGGACGTAGCCAACTCCCTTGGCGACCCGCTCCTCGTCGAGGTCGGTCATGACGACCGGCATCTCGAGGCGCCGGACGAAGAGCAGCGCCAGCTGGCTTGCCATCAGGCCGGCCCCGACGATCCCCACCTTGGTCACGGGGCGCGCGAGCGCCTTGTCGGGGGCACCGGCGGGTCGCTTGGCCCGCTTCTGCACCAGGTCGAAGGCGTAGAGCCCGGCGCGCAGCTCGTCGCTCATGAGCAGGTCGCCGAGGGCCTCGTCCTCGGCCGCGAAGCCCTCCTCGCGGCTCGTCGTGCGAGCCGCCGCCAGCAGGTCCAGGGCGCGGTATGCCGCCCGCGACCGGCCACCCGTGCGCTGCGTCACGGTGCGCCGGGCCGCCGCGACGGCGGCGTCCCAGCGGGACTCGTCGCGGTCGACCTCGGGGCGCTCGACGGTGACGGCGCCGGTGAGGACGTCCGCCGCCCAGGCGACGGAGCGAGCGAGGAAGTCCGCGGGCTCGAGCACCTCGTCGTACATCCCCAGGCGGGCCGCCTGGACACCGCTCAGCATGCGGTTGTTGGACAGCGGGTTGTCGACCACGACCGTGAGGGCGCCCTCGACGCCGACGAGGTTGGGCAGCATCCAGCAGCCGCCCCAGCCGGGCACGAGGCCCAGGAAGACCTCGGGGAGCGCGACGGCGGGGACCGAGGAGCTGACGGTGCGGTAGTCGCAGGCGAGGGCGATCTCGACGCCGCCGCCCATGGACGCGCCGTTGACGAAGGCGAAGGACGGGACGCCCAGCGAGGACAGCCGGGAGAATACCTCGTGCCCGAGCAGGCCCATGGCGACGGCCTGCTCGCGGTCGGTCACGCGCGGGACGCCCGTCAGGTCGGCCCCCACGGCGAACACGAAGGGCTTGCCGGTCACGCCGACGGCGGCGATCTCGCCGGCGGCGGCGCGCTCGGCGCAGCGGTCGAGGACGTCGCGCAGCTCCAGCAGGCCGCGCGGGCCGAAGGTGCTGGGGCGGGTGTGGTCGTGGCCGTTGTCGAGGGTGATCAGCGCCATGGTCCCGACGCCGCCGGGGAGCTGGACGTCGCGCTCGAGCGCGTGGGTGACGACCTCGTCGTCGAAGGCTGCCAGCAGGTCGGTGTCGGTCATCGCTGCTGCTCCTGCGGGTCGGTGGACGGGCGGTAGTCGGCGTGGTGCGGGTTCTCCCAGATGACGGCGCCGCCCATGCCGATGCCGATGCACATCGCGGTCATGCCGTAGCGCACCTCGGGGTGCTCGGCGAAGTGGGCGGCCAGCTGGGTCATGAGGCGGACGCCGGACGAGGCGAGCGGGTGGCCGGTGGCGATCGCGCCACCCCAGGGGTTGACCCGGGCGTCGTCGTCGGCGATGCCGAAATGCTCGAGGAAGGCCAGCACCTGCACGGCGAACGCCTCGTTGAGCTCGAACAGCCCGATGTCCTCGATGCTCAGGCCGGCCTGGGCGAGGGCCTTCTCGGCGGCCGGGACCGGGCCGTAGCCCATGACCTCGGGCTCGACCCCGACGAAGGAGTAGGTGACCATCCGCATCTTGACGGGCAGCCCCAGCTCGGTCGCGGCCTCCTCGGACGCGAGCAGGCAGGCGGTGGCGCCGTCGTTGAGCCCGGCGGCGTTGCCGGGGGTGACCCGCCCGTGAGGACGGAACGGCGTCTTGAGCGTGGCCAGGTCCGCCATGGTCACCCCGGGGCGGGGCGGCTCGTCGGCCGTGGCCAGGCCCCAGCCCTGCTCCGCGGAGCGGACCGCGACCGGGACCAGGTCGGGCTGGACCTTGCCGGCGGCGTAGGCCTCGGCCAGCTTGCGCTGCGAGCCCACGGCGAAGGCGTCGCTGCGCTCCTTGGTCAGGCTCGGGTAGCGGTCGTGGAGGTTCTCGGCGGTCTTGCCCATGACCAGCGCGGACTCGTCGACGAGCCGCTCGGACACGATCCGCGGGTTGGGGTCGACGCCCTCACCCATCGGGTGCCGTCCCATGTGCTCGACTCCTCCGGCCACGACGACATCGGTGGCGCCCATCGCGATGGACCCGGCGGACGTGGTGACGGCCGTCATGGCACCGGCGCACATGCGGTCGATCGAGTAGCCCGGGACGGTGCTGGGCAGTCCGGACAGCAGCGCTGCCATCCGGCCGAGGGTGAGCCCCTGGTCGCCGATCTGGGTGGTGGCCGCGACGGCGACCTCCCCGATGCGCTCGGGTGGCAGGGACGGGTTGCGGCGGACGAGCTCGCGGATGCAGGCGATGACCAGGTCGTCGGCGCGGGTCTGGGCATAGATGCCCTTGTCCCCGGCTCGGCCGAACGGCGTGCGGACGCCGTCGACGAAGACGACCTCGTGCAGGGTGCGGGGCACGGTGGCCTCCCAGGTCGAGGTGATCGGTACCCGTCGGATGCTACTTGCGGGTAATCCCGATGTCAGCACCAGCGCGCCGGGACGTGACGGGACCCACGTGCCGAGCCCCACGTGACGGGACCCACGCGCCGAACCCCGTCCTCCGGCCTAGGCCCGCGGGGGATAGGGGTTGTCCGACGCGGCCTCGGCCAGCAGCGGGGAGACGAGGGCCGCCTGCCACGGTCGGGCTCCGAGGTCGAGGAGGATCTCGCTGAAGCCGTGGGCCGACTCGTCCTCCGGGGGCGCCCAGATGACGCGCCGCAGCGTGTCGGGGGTGAGGAGGTTCTCCGCAGGGATGCTCACGCTGGCGCTCAGCCCGGTGACGAGCTCCTTGACGGCGCCGAGCCGGGCCGCGGCGACCGGGTCCTTGTCGGCCCAGGCACGTTGCGGGGGTGGCCCCTCGCTGGGGAGGTGGTATGCCGGGAGCTCGTCCTCCGGCAGGAGCATCGCGCGGTCCACGGCGGCGAGCCACACCTGCGGGTTGCGCTGCACGGCGCGGGGGGTGCGGCGGGGGCCGTCCGCGCCGGACGGCAGGGCCAGCTCGACGATCGCGGCGTCGCCGAGCACGCGTCCGGGGCTGCAGTCCCGGTCCTGGGCCAGGCGGTCCCGGGTCTCCCACAGCTCGCGCACGACCGCCAGGCCGCGCCGCGTGCGGACCTTGTGCAGGCCGGAGGTCTTGCGCCACGGGTCGACCTTGGGCGCCGGTCCGCGGAAGTGGGTGAGGGCCTCGAACTCCTCGGCGGCCCAACCGGACTTGCCCTGGGAGCGCAGGTCCTCGTCCACGGCGTCGCGCAGGTCCACGAGCACCTCGACGTCGAGCGCGGCATAGACGAGCCACGGCTCGGGCAGGGGCCGGGTGGACCAGTCCTGGGCGCTGTGCTCCTTGGCGAGGGTGATGCCGAGGTAGTGCTCCATCGCGGCGGCCAGTCCCACGCGGGGCCGGCCGGCGAGCCGCGAGCCGAGCTCGGTGTCGAACAACCGGGTGGGGTGCAGCCCCAGGTCCGCGAGGCACGGCAGGTCCTGGGTCGCGGCGTGCAGCACCCACTCGACGTCGGCGATCACGTCCTGCAGCTCGGACAGGTCGGGGCACATGACGGGGTCGATCAGCCAGGTGCCGGACCCGGCCCGGCGCAGCTGCACGAGGTAGGCCTTCTGCCCGTAGCGGAAGCCGGAGGCGCGCTCGGCGTCGATGGCGATCGGGCCGTGCCCGGCGGCGACGGAGGCGACCAGCTCCCGCAGGCGACGCTCGTCCTCGACCACGGGCCGCAGCGGCTCCGCGGGCGCCGAGACCAGGCGGGGCTCGGGGGTCTCCGCAGGAGCGTCCGCGGTGGGGTCGTCGATAGAGGTCAGGTCCGTCACGCCCTCCAACCTAACGCCCCGCGAGAGGTGTCCCGCGGCGACGTCCCGGCGGTCAGGTGATGAGGCCGCGGCGGAGCGCGGTGTAGGTCATCGCGGCCCGGTCACCGGTGCCGAGCTTGCGGGCGATGCGCGCCAGGTGGCTCTTGACCGTCAGGGCCGAGAGGCCGAGGGAGGCCCCGACCTCCTTGTTGGTCTTGCCCTGCGACACCAGCTGCAGGACCTCGACCTCGCGGGCGGAGAACTGCTCGTTGCCGGCTCCCCGGGTCCCCGGACCGGCCGGCGGCTGCCCGCCGGTGCGGATGTAGGCCCGGACACCGGTCTTGAGCGCACCCCGGACGTAGATCGGGTCCTCGGAGTCCGACAGCACGATCGTGCGACGCCACCCCCGGGCGCGCAGCTCGTGCAGGAGCGGGATGCCGGAGCCGTCCGGCAGGGTCAGGTCGGCGATGCAGAACTCGCCGGCCGGCACCTCGCGCGCCACGATGCGGGCGCGCTCGATGGTCTGCGCCTCGATGATGTGCCCCTCGGTGATGCGGCCGAGCGCGCGGCGCACCATGGCTCCCGTGTGCGGCCCCGCCGAGATGACCATGGCGCTGATGGGCTGCGGGCGTGCCATCCGGGCGTTCTTGGTGATGACGCTCACGGTGCCCCCTCCGTCTCTCCTGCACGACAGTGCTGATGTTGAAGACTGTAGAACAGGACTAGTGCCGAACGGGTGAGATTGGCCGACTTTCGTGACTGCCCGTGGTCACCGACGCGAGGTGAGCAGGGCGACGCCCTCCGGCAGCGGGGGCAGTCCCCCCAACGTGCACAGCAGCTGGGTCCAGGCCTCGAAGTGTGCCGCCAGGTCGTCGTCGACCGGCGTCCACGAGGCGCGGATCTCCATCTCGACCGTCGTCGCCTCGCCCTCGAGCTCACCGAACCGCTCGCTCACCACGTGGGTGACGGTGCCGGCCAGGGCGGTCGCGCTCGCCCCGGCGTCCGCGATGGCGTCCTCGAGCCAGGTCCAGCCCACCGCCCCGAGGGCGGGGTCGCCGGCGAGCTCGGTCTCCAGCGCGGCCTTGGCGAAGGTCACGACCCGCCACTGCCCCTCCCACTGCTCGGGGGAGGACGGGTCGTAGAGCACGACGAACCGGCCGGAGGCGACGTCCTCGTCGGTGCGCCGGTCGGGCACGACGTCGGCGGCCAGGGCCACGGAGAAGGGCGCCAGCCGCCCGGGGGCAGGCACCTCCTCGACGAGCACCTCGGGCCGACGCCGGGCGTCGCGCAGCCGGGCGAGCACCGCGTCGAACCGGCGCGCGCTGTCGTCCGTGAGGGGTCGATCGGCCACCTCACGAGGCTATGCGGACGACCACGCGAGGCCCGGGCGGCGCGCCGACCGCCCGGTCGGTCGTGCGAGGATCGTGCGCGTGGACACCCCTGCAGCCAGCCCGGCTCCCTCGACCCCGGCCGACAGCCTCCTCGTGCGCGCCGCCCGCCGTCAGCCCGTGCCCCACCCCCCGGTGTGGTTCATGCGCCAGGCCGGTCGCTCCCTCCCGGAGTACCGCGCGGTGCGTGAGGGCACCACGATGTTCGAGGCCTGCCGCAACCCGGAGCTCACCACCGAGATCACCCTGCAGCCCGTGCGCCGTCATCACGTCGACGCCGCGATCTTCTTCAGCGACATCGTGGTGCCGCTGGCCGCCGTCGGGGTCGACGTCGACCTCGTGGCCGGCGTCGGGCCGGTCATGGCCGAGCCGTTCCGCACCCGGGCCGACCTGGACCGGGTCCCGGAGCTGAGCCCGGACATGGTCCCGTACGTCACCGAGGCGGTCCGCCAGACCGTCGCCGCGCTCGGTGGGACGCCCCTCATCGGGTTCGCCGGAGCGCCGTTCACCCTGGCGTCATACCTGGTCGAGGGTGGGCCGTCCAAGAACCACGAGCGCACCAAGGCCCTCATGCACGGGGACCCGCAGCTGTGGCACGACCTGTGCGCCCGGCTCGCCCAGATCTCCGGCACCTTCCTGCGGGTGCAGGCCGAGGCCGGGGCCTCCGCCGTCCAGCTGTTCGACTCCTGGGTCGGGGCCCTTCCCCGCCGCACCTACGAGGCGCAGGTGCAGGAGCACTCCGCCGCCGTCCTGCGCACGGTGGCCGAGGCGACCGACGTGCCGCGCATCCACTTCGGGGTCGGCACGGGGGAGCTGCTCCCGGCGATGGGAGCGGCCGGGGCCGACGTCGTGGGCGTCGACTACCGCGTGAACCTCCTCGACGCCGTCGAGCGCCTCGGACCGGGGTATGCCGTGCAGGGCAACCTCGACCCGGCGCTGCTGTTCGCGCCCTGGGACGCCCTGGAGCGCGAGGTCCGACGCATCGTGGACGAGGGCCGCGAGGCTCCGGGCCACATCTTCAACCTCGGCCACGGGGTCCTGCCCAGCACGGATCCGACGGTGATCACCCGCGTCGTCGAGCTCGTCCACGAGCTGGGCCGGTAGCATGGGTGCTCGCGCCCGGTCCCGCCGGACGCCGCTCTCGACCCGTCCCGCCCGACGGCCCACCACCGGGCCGTCCCGACAGATGGTTGCCGCATGACCGTAGTCAAGATCGTCCTCGAGGTGCTGCTCGTCCTGGGCGGCCTCTTCCTGACCCTGCTGATCCTGCTCCACAAGGGCAAGGGCGGCGGCATGTCCGACATGTTCGGCGGCGGGGTGTCCAACACCCTGGGCGGGTCCAGCGTGGCCGAGCGCAACCTCGACCGCTTCACCATCGCCGTCGCGATCGTCTGGTTCGCGTGCGTCGTCGCGCTCGGGCTGATCCAGCGGTTCAGCGGCTGACGGCAGCCGCTCACCGGAGCCGGCGGCTCCCTGCGGAGCCGCCCTCCCACGCACTTGCGGGCACCTGGGCCCGCCCCGGTCCTGCAGCCAGTCGGGACCGGTAGCTCGAGGAGAAACCCATGTCGGGTGGTAACGCCATCAGGGGCAGCCGCATCGGAGCAGGCCCCATGGGCGAGGTGGAGCGCGGCGAGTCCGCGCCGCGGCTCGTCATCAGCTACTACTGCGCCCGCGGTCACGAGACCCGCCCGGCCTTCTCGCAGGAGGCCGGCGACGACGTCCCGGCCGAGTGGGACTGCCAGCGGTGCGGGCTGCCCGCCGGGCTCGACCCGGACGACCCACCCAACCCGCCGCGCACCGAACCCTACAAGACCCACCTGGCGTACGTGAAGGAACGACGCAGCGACGCCGACGGCCAGGCGCTGCTCGACGAGGCGCTCGCCGGTCTGCGGCGCCGCGGCCTGATCACGTAGCAGCGCGGCCGGATCACGTAGCAGAGGTCCCGCCCCGGTCGCCGACCACCATCGTCGGGCGGCCCGGGGCGGGTCGGCCGGTCAGGCAAGCTCGAACAGGGCAGGTCGATCAGGGCAGGTCGATCAGGGCAGGTCGGCGGCAGCGGCCTCGTCGACCAGCCAGAGCGTCCGGCGCCGACCGGTGACGCCGGCGGCGGGCGCCTCGTTCACGTCGGCCCCTCCGGTCGCAGCCGCGACGGCCTGGGCCTTGTCGCCGCCCGCGACCAGCAGCCACACCTCGTCGGCCGAGCACAGCACCGGCAGCGTCAGCGACAGCCGGGCCGGCGGAGGCTTGGGCGAGTCCTCCTCGGGCACCACGGTGCGGTCGGTGAGGCCGAGCGTGTCCTTGCCGGGGAAGAGGCTGGCGACGTGCGCGTCGGGGCCGACGCCGAGCATCACCACGTCGAAGGTCGGTGCGCCCTCGCCCCCGCGGTCCGACGTCCCCGCCACCCGCGCGAGCTCGGCGGCGTAGCGCTCGGCCGCCGCACCGATGTCGTCGCCCTCGGGATCGTCGATCGCGGGCATCTCGTGGACGTGCTCGGGGTCCAGCCCCAACGCGTCCATGCGGCCGAGCCCCGCCTCGCGCGCCTGGGTGGCGTTGCGGTCTGCGGACTCGCGGTCGACATACCGCTCGTCGCCCCACCACAGGTGCACGAGCTCCCACGAGACTGCAGGGGCGGCGGGGGAGTCGACGAGCGCCTCGATCAAGGCGTTGCCCATCGAGCCGCCGGTGAGGACGACGTGCGCCTCGCCGTGCTGGGCCTGCGCGTCCGTGATCGCCGTGACGAGGCGGGCGGCGATGGCGGCGGCGAGGGTCGCCTTGTCGGGGTGGACGATCACCTGCGAGGTCATGAGGATGCCTTCTTGCCGGTGGACTTCTTCGTGGACGACTTCGTGGTGGTGGACCTGGAGCCGGACGACTTCGTCGCGGCCGGCTTCTTGGTCGCGGATGCCTCCGCGGCCGGCGCGCTGCCCTGGCCGACCGTCGGCCCGTCGGAGACGCGGCTGCCGATGCGCTTCTGCCCCTCGGCACGGTGCCCGACCTCGGAGTCCGTCGCCTTGTCGGTCGCCACCACCTGGTCGCGCTCGGTGTCGACGGTCACCATGTCGCTGGACGTCTGCCGCGACCTCTCGCCGGCACGGCGGGCCATCAGGCGCGCCTCGTCCGGCGACGGCGCCTTGCCGGCCCGCACGAGGGCGCTCGCCAGCGAGGACCGGTCGGTCACGCGCCGCAGCCCCTCGACCAGGGCGAGCTCGTAGACCTCGTCGGGGTCGAGCCGGCGCAGCTCGTCGGTCAGGCAGTCCGCGTCGGACCGGCGCGTGAGCCCCACCCGGCGGACGGGCTGATCGGGGTGCGAGAGGGTGGCGATGGTGGTGCCCTCGGGCCGGACCAGGTCCAGGGGGCCGGAGGGTCGGTCGAGGCGGACGCTGATCAGGCCCGAGCCCTGGGGGCTGCGGCCTCGCGTCACCGGCACGTCCAGGGCCTCGGCGAGCCAGCCCGCGAGCAGGTCGGTGGCGGAGGAGTCGATGCCGCCGACCACGACCGCGCCTGTGACCGGCTCGTAGGGCTGCTGGTCGAGCGCCGCCGCGAGCAGGGCCCGCCACAAGGTGATGCGGGACCAGGCGAGGTCGGTGTCGCCCGGGGCGTAGTTCTTGGCCCGGCGCTTGAGCTCGGCGTGCGGGTTCTTGGCGACGGCCGAGTCGTTGATGCGACGCTGGCACATCGCGCCGACGGGGTCGCTCGCCAGGTCGGTGGGCGCATCGCAGGGCCACCACCCGACGACGGGGGAGTCCGGCAGCAGCAGCGGCAGCACGAGCGCCTCGCCGTGGCCGTTGACCTCGCCGTACAGACGCATCACGACGACCTCGGAGGCCCCGGCGTCCCCGCCGATACGGATCTGCCCGTCGACGCGGCTGGAGCCCCGGCGGTTGCCGTGGACCAGCGCGACCACGCGGCACGGATGCATGTGCGAGGCCTCGATGGCCGACTCGATGGCATCCTCGGCCCGGTCCTCGTCCACGACGATGATGAGCGTGAGCACCCGGCCGAGGGCCATGGCTCCGCTGTCGTTGCGGATCTGGACGAGCTTCTTGGTGAGGGCGGAGGTCGAGGTGTTGGGCAGGTCGATGATCACGGCATCCTCCACTCGCGGCCGTCACGGGCCATCATCTCGTCGGCACTGGCGGGTCCCCACGTGCCGCTGGGGTAGGGCTCGGGCCGGCCGTTCGCCGCCCAGTACTCCTCGACCGGGTCGAGGATGCCCCAGGACAGCTCGACCTCCTCGTTGCGCGGGAACATCGACGGCGCCCCGAGCAGGACGTCGAGGATGAGCCGCTCGTAGGCCTCGGGGGACTTCTCGGTGAACGAGTTGCCGTAGGTGAAGTCCATGGTCACGTCGCGGACCTCCATCTGCGCGCCCGGCACCTTGGAGCCGAAGCGGAGCGTGATGCCCTCGTCCGGCTGGACCCGGATGACGATGGCGTTCTGCCCCAGCTCCTCGGTCTCCGTGTCGTTGAACGGCAGGTGGGGGGCCCGCTTGAAGACCACGGCGATCTCGGTGACCCGCTTGCCCAGCCGCTTGCCGGTCCGCAGGTAGAAGGGGACGCCGGCCCAGCGGCGGGTGTCGACCTCGACCTTCATGGCGGCGTAGGTCTCGGTCGTCGAGCCGGGCTTCATGCCCTCCTCGTCGAGGAAGCCGACGACCTTCTCGCTGCCCTGCCAGCCCTCGGCGTACTGCCCCCGGGCGGTCGAGGCGCCGAGGTCGTCGGGCAGCCGCACCGAGGCGAGCACCTTCTCCTTCTCGGCCCGAAGGTGCTGGGCGGTGAAGGCGGTCGGCTCCTCCATCGCCGTCAGCGCGAGCAGCTGGAGCAGGTGGTTCTGGATGACGTCGCGGGCCGCGCCGATGCCGTCGTAGTAGCTGGCCCGACCGGCCACGCCGATGTCCTCGGCCATGGTGATCTGCACGTGGTCGATGTGGTGGGAGTTCCAGACCGGCTCGAACAGCTCGTTGGCGAAGCGCAGGGCCAGGAGGTTCTGGACCGTCTCCTTGCCGAGGTAGTGGTCGATGCGGAAGACCGAGTCCGGGGCGAAGACGCCCTCGACGATGTCGTTGAGCTCGCGCGCCGACTCGAGGTCGTGGCCGAAGGGCTTCTCGATGACGACACGGCGCCACTGGCCCGGCTCGGCCTCGGCCAGGCCGCTGCGTTCGAGCTGCTGGCACACCTGCCCGAAGAAGCCCGGCGGGATCGACAGGTAGAACGCGGTGTTGCCACCGGTGCCGCGATCGCGCTCCAGCTGCTGCACCGTCTCGGCGAGCAGGTCGAAGGCCTCCTCGTCGTCGAACGTGCCGGGCACGAAGCGGATGCCCTCGGCGAGGGCCTTCCACGTCGACTCGCGGAACGGCGTGCGCGCGTGCTCCTTGACGGCGTCGTGGACGATCTGGCCGAAGTCCTGGTCCGCCCAGTCGCGCCGGGCGAAGCCCACGAGCGAGAAGCCCGGCGGCAGCAGGCCCCGGTTGGCGAGGTCGTAGATCGCCGGCATGACCTTCTTGCGGGACAGGTCGCCGGTCACGCCGAACAGCACCAGGGCGCACGGGCCCGCGATGTTGGGGAGGCGCTTGTCCCGGACGTCCCGGAGGGGGTTGTGGTCGGCGGTGACTGCGGTGGGGCTCACGTGTGGTCTCCCGTCAGCGGTGGGTGCTCCCGCGGCCGCTCAGCGGCCGGGCGGGTGCGGTGCAACGTTATCGGAGTCGCACCGTGAGAGGGTCGTATGCCGCCGCGGCCCGCCGCACGACGTGCGAGGGTCCCCGCCGTGGTGGCGGGGACCCTCGCACGTCGCTGTGGTGGGGCCGGTCGGCAGCGGTGGGGCTGCTCGAGGTTCAGTGCTTGTCGAGCTCGCCCTGCACGGTCTCGAGGAGCTCGGTCCAGGACTTCTCGAACTTGTCGACGCCCTCGCGCTCGAGCTGCTCGACGACCTCGACGTACGAGATGCCCTGACGCTCCAGGGCGTCCATGACGGCGTCCGACTCGTCGTAGGTGCCGGTGATGGTGTCGCCGGTGATCTCGCCGTGGTCGGCCGCGGCGTCGAGGGTCTTCTCCGGCATGGTGTTGACCGTCTGGGGGGCGACCAGCTCGTCGACATACATCGTGTCCTTGTAGGCCGGGTCCTTAACGCCGGTCGAGGCCCACAGGGGACGCTGCACGTGCGCGCCGTCGTCGGCGAGGTTGGCCCAGCGCGGCGTGCCGAACTGCTCCTGCCAGGCCTGGTAGGCCAGGCGCGCGTTGGCCAGGCCGGCCTTGCCCTTGAGCGCGGCGGCCTCGTCGGTGCCGACCTCGTCGAGGCGCTTGTCGACCTCGGAGTCCACGCGGGACACGAAGAAGGACGCGACCGAGTGGATCTGCGACAGGTCCCGACCCGCCTCGCGAGCCTGCTCCACCCCAGTCATGAAGGCGTTCATGACGGCGCGGTAGCGGTCCAGGCTGAAGATGAGCGTCACGTTGACCGAGATGCCCTCCGCCAGGACCCGGCTGATCGCCGGCAGACCCTCGACCGTGGCCGGGATCTTGATCATGACGTTGGGCCGGTCGACCGCGGCATACAGCTCCTTGGCGACCTGCACGGTCCGCTCGGTGTCGTGCGCCAGCCGGGGATCCACCTCGATGGACACGCGGCCGTCGACGCCGTCGGTGCGGTCGTAGACGGGACGCATGATGTCGCAGGCGTCCCGGACGTCGGTGGTGGTCAGGGCGAACACCGACCGCTCCACGTCCGCGCCCTCGGCGATGAGCTCCTTGACCTGGGGCGTGTACTTCTCGCCCTTGGCCAGGGCCGACGCGAAGATCGAGGGGTTGGTGGTGACCCCCACGACGCCCTTGGTGTCGACGACCTCCTGCAGGTTGCCGGTGGAGATGCGCTCTCGGGACAGGTCGTCCAGCCAGATGGAGACGCCTGCGGCCGCGAGGGCCTCGAGGTTCTTGCTCGTCATACGATCACTTGCCTTCCTGGCGCTCGGCCGGGGCGGAGGACTCGAAGCCCGGGTCCTTGGAGGCGTAGCCGGGCGCCGTGTCGCCGGGGGTGGGGTCGCCGGACTCAGCGATCGAGGCCTTGGCGGCGTCGACGACGGCCTCCGGCGTGAAGCCGAACTCCGTGAACAGCGTCTTGGCGTCCGCAGACGCACCGAAGTGGTCGATGCCGATGACGCGGCCGGCGTCGCCGACGTAGTCGCGCCAGCCCATGGTGGAGCCGGCCTCGATGCTGACGCGGGCCTTGACGGCCTTGGGGAGCACCTGCTCGCGGTAGGACTCGTCCTGCTGGGCGAACCACTCCTGGCAGGGCATGGAGACGACGCGGGTCGCGACGCCCTGGGCCTCGAGCTGCTCGGCGCCGGCGATGGCGACCGACACCTCGGAGCCCGTGGCCATGACGATCACGTCGGGGGTCGGCTTGCTGCCCTCGACGAGCACGTAGGCCCCCTTGGCGACCTGCTCGACCGAGGTCGAGGACGGGTCCAGGATCGGGAGCGCCTGGCGGGACAGGGCGATGCCGGTCGGGTTGCCGTGGCGGGTCAGGATGGTCTGCCACACGTGGGCGGTCTCGTTGGCGTCGGCCGGGCGGACGACGTCCAGGCCCGGGATCGCGCGCAGCGAGGCGAGCTGCTCGATCGGCTGGTGGGTGGGGCCGTCCTCGCCGAGGCCGATCGAGTCGTGCGTCCACACGAAGATCGAGTCCGCCTCCTGGATCGCCGCCAGGCGCACGGCGGGACGCATGTAGTCCGAGAACACGAGGAAGGTGCCGCCGTAGGGCCGGGTGAGGCCCTCGAGCGCGATGCCGTTGACGATCATGCCCATGGCGTTCTCGCGGACGCCGAAGTGCAGGGTGCGGCCGTAGGGGCCGCCCTGCCACTCGGAGGTCTGCCGGTCCTCGGGCACGAAGGAGGGCTGACCACCCATCGTCGTGTTGTTGGACTCGGCGAGGTCGGCGGAGCCACCCCACAGCTCGGGCAGCACGTCGGCGAGGGCGCCGAGGACCTTGCCGGACGCCGCGCGCGTCGCCAGGCCTTTGTCGTCGGGCTCGAAGGTCGGGAACGCCTCGGCGTAGCCCTCGGGGACCTCGTGGGCCCGGACGCGGTCGAGCAGGGCGGCAGCCTCGGCGTGGGACGAGCGCCACGCCTCGTAGCGCTGGTCCCAGCCCTTGCGCAGCTCGGCGCCGCGGTCGCGGACCTTGCGCACGTGGGCGAGGACCTCGTCGGAGACGTCGAAGGTCTGGTCCGGGTCGAAGCCGAGGAGCGACTTCATGGCCTTGATCTCGTCGTCGCCGAGGGCCGAGCCATGGGACTTGCCGGTGCCCTGCTTGGTGGGGGCGGGCCAGGCGATCACGGTGCGCAGCACGATGAACGTGGGCTTGTCGAGGACCTTGCGGCCCTCCTCGATCGCGGCGTGGAGCGCGTCCACGTCCTCGACGTAGTCCTCGTCGCGGACCCCGTGCTTGGTGCGCCACTCGACCACGCGCACGTCCCAGCCGTAGGCCTCGTAGCGCGCCGCCACGTCCTCGGAGAAGGACACGTCCGTGTCGTCCTCGATGGAGATCTGGTTCTGGTCGTAGATCAGGGTGAGGTTGCCGAGGCGCTGCGTGGCCGCCAGGGAGCTGGCCTCGCTCGCCACGCCCTCCATCATGCAGCCGTCACCGGCGATGCAGTAGACGTCGTGGTCGAAGATGCTCTCGCCGGGGGCGGCCTCAGGGTCGAAGAGCCCGCGCTGGCGGCGCTGCGCCATGGCCATGCCGACGGCGGTCGCGACGCCCGAGCCGAGCGGACCGGTCGTCAGGTCCACGCCGGCGGTGTGGTGCACCTCGGGGTGGCCCGGGGTCTTGGAGCCCCAGGTGCGCAGGGCCTCGATGTCGCCGAGCTCGAGGAGGCCGGCGTAGTACAGCTGGATGTACTGCGTCAGGCTCGAGTGCCCGGCCGAGAGGACGAAACGGTCGCGGCCCAGCCAGTGCGGGTCAGCGGGGTCGTGGCGCATGACCTTCTGGTAGAGGAGGTAGGCGGCGGGAGCGAGGCTGATCGCGGTCCCGGGGTGACCGTTGCCGGTCTTCTGCACGGCGTCCGCCGCCAGGGTGCGCACGGTGTCGACGGCGCGGACGTCCACGTCGCTCCAGCCGACCTGCTCGGCGACGGGGTCGGACACCTGGCGGCCGTTGGCGTGGGGGGTGATGCTCACGTGGTCACACTTCCTTCGTGGTCGGAGTCACATCGAGCCTATCCATTCCTACCCACCGCGCGTGAGGTTGATCCGGCGTGGGCGAGGTCATAGCGGCCGGTGCCGCGCGGCGCGTCGCGCGCCTTCGCTCCCGCTCCCCGGAAGGGATAGGATCGGGGGGCCTATCCGCGACCCCCTGCTGTCGGCGCGAGCGCTCGCCCGGCCCCGACGGCACACGGTTTGGCTCGCGCCCGACGACCGAAGGACACCGTGACAGCTTCGCAGCCGCGCACCGCGCCGCGTGACCGGACCGGTGCCTCGTCGTCGCGCTTCTCCTACACCGTCAAGAACTACATGGCGCTGACGAAGCCCCGCATCATCGAACTGCTCCTCGTGACGACCTTCCCGGTGATGTTCCTCGCGCAGCGCGGGTTCCCGGACTTCTGGCTGGTCGTCAACACCCTGGTCGGTGGCTCGCTGTCCGCCGGTGCGGCCAACACGCTCAACTGCTACCTGGACCGTGACATCGACCGGCTCATGGCGCGGACGCAGAACCGCCCGCTGGTGACCGGCGAGATCTCCCCGTCGAACGCGATGCGCTTCGGGATCGTCCTCACCGTGGTGTCGACGCTGTGGCTGGGCTTCCTGGTCAACTGGCTGTCGGCGGTCCTGTCGGTCAGCGCGATCCTGCTCTACGTCATCTTCTACACGCTCGTCCTCAAGCGCCGGACCTCGCAGAACATCGTGTGGGGCGGCGTCGCGGGCTGCATGCCCGTCCTCATCGGGTGGGCGGCGGTCACCGAGTCGATCTCGTGGACGCCGATCGTGCTGTTCCTGTGGATCTTCTTCTGGACGCCGCCGCACTACTGGCCGCTGTCGATGCGGTTCAAGGACCAGTACGCCGCCGCCGGCATCCCGATGCTGCCCGTTCTCAAGCAGGACACCTCGGTCGCGCGCCAGATCGTGGCGTACGCCTGGGCGACGGCGCTCATCTCCCTGGTGCTGGTCCCGGTAGCCGGCATGGGCTGGATCTACCTCGTCACGGCGATCCTGTCCGGCGGTCTGTTCCTGCTCGAGTCCTACAAGCTGCTGGGCCGCGCCAAGGACCCCGCCAACGCCACGATGGCCTCGCTCAAGCCCATGCGGCTGTTCCACTACTCGATCACCTACGTGACGCTGCTGTTCATGGCCGTGGCGATCGACCCCCTCGTGCACCTCCCCCTCCCGACCTCCCTCGGCTAGCACAGACCTACCTCAGGTAGTCACATCCGCCCGCCTTCGCACGGCAGGCCGATGTGCCCGAGGCCGGCTGATGTGACCAACCCCGGCTGACGTGACCAACCCGGGCTGACGTGACGTGGGCGGGCTGACGTGACCAACCCGGGCTGATCGTGCTGATCGTGGTGCCGGGCCACCAGCTCGTATGCCGAGCGCCCGCCGCCAGGACCAAACGTTCACCCCGCTCACCCCGCTCACCCCACAACAACGTGTGGGTTTCGTCCGACATTCTTGGACGAAACCCTCACGATCGTGGGGAGCGGTCAGCGGCGACGCGCGGTGAGGACGCCCTGGGTCAGCAGGACCGTGAAGACGGCGGACAGCAGCAGGTGCACCGCGACGACGGCGATCGGGCGGCCCGTGAAGTACTGCACGTAGCCGACCAGGCCCTGCAGCAGCGACAGCGCGAGCGTCCAGTCCCAGGCCCGGCGGAACGGCGCGGGCACGTCCACGAGACGAGACGCGACGACCAGCGCCACCGTCAGCCCGAGGAAGAGCATGACCGCGTCCGCGTGCAGCCAGCTGGTGGCGTGCGGGTCGAAGCCGAAGCGGACGTTCTCGTACTTGTCACCGCTGTGCGGGCCCGAGCCGGTGACGGCGGTGCCGAGCACGCACACGACGCCGCCCACGGCGGCCGCTGCCCAGGCGAGGCGCTGCACGACGGTCGGCACGACACGCTCCGGCGCCGAGTCGCCCTCGCGGTAGCGGTAGAGCAGGTAGGTCGCGTTGGCGACGAGGAACAACGAGATCAGGAAGTGGGGGGACACGGTGCGGGGGTCGAGCCTGGCCAGCACGATGATGCCGCCGACCACGGCCTGGACGAGCACGAAGAACAAGGGGATCGCGCAGGCGTAGACGAAGCGCCGACGGGACCTCCAGAACCGCCGGACGGCGAGGACCAGCACCCAGAGCGCGACGACGACGAGCACGGGTGACATCAGCCGGTTGCCGAACTCGATGAACTTGTGGAACCCCTCGGTCTGGTCGCCCGTCGGGACCAGCGACCCGGGGGTGCACTCGGGCCAGGTGGGGCACCCCAGGCCCGATCCCGTCAGCCGGACCAGACCTCCGGTCAGGATGATCGCGATGTTGCCGACGAGATTGGCGATCAGCGCGATCCACATCCAGTCGCGCGCCCCGCGGGGTGGTGCCACGACGTCCGTGGGGGAGTGGGTCGGTGCGCCGGGGGTGGTCGAGGTGCTCACCCGCCCAGCCTAGTGCGCGCGTGCACAAGCGCTGACGAGGGGCCCGGGTGCGTCCCCGTCGAGCGGCGACCGGGTCAGTCGGACCAGCGGAAGAACCGGGCCGCGGCGGTGCAGAGGATCGCACCCCAGACCAGCAGGACCACCAGGGCCTGCAGCGGCAGCCCGTGGTGCTCGAACGCGGAGCGGAAGCCGTCACCGAGGGCGGCGGACGGCAGGTAGGACACGACCCGGGACCACGGCTCGGGCAGGCTCGACCCGGGGATCAGCACCCCACCGAGCCCCAGCATGAGGACCCACACGAGGTTGGACAGCGCCAGGGTCGCCTCGGCCCGCAGCGTGCCGGCGAACAGCAGCGCGAACCCCACGAAGGTCGCCGTCCCGAGCAGCCAGAACGCGACGAAGGGGAGCACGCCCACGACGTCGGGTCGCCAGCCCATCGCCAGGCCCACGGCCGACAGCACGACGAACTGGATCACCTGGACCGCCATCACCGCGAGGACGCGGGCGAGGACCAGGCCCCCCTTGCCGAGCGGCGACGCCCCGAGCAGCCTCAGCACGCCATACCTCCGGTCGAAACCGGTCTGGATGGCCTGGCCGGTGAACGCGCTCGACAGCACGGCCAGGGCGAGGACGCCGGGCACGACCACGTCCGCGCGGCGGCCGGGTCCGAGGTCGGGCCAGGGCGCCAGCACCCCGCCCACCAGCGCCAGGGCGGGCAGCACGATGGACACGAGCGTCTGCTCGCCGTTGCGCAGGAAGGTGAGGGTGTCGAAGGTCGCCTGGGCGCGCACGCGCGCGGCGGTGGGTGCGGGGCGGCTCATCGGGCCTTCCTCGTCAGCTCGAAGTAGACGTCCTCGAGGGACCGGCCCGCGCACAGGTCGTCGGGGGAGCCGTCCCCGACGACGCGCCCGTCGCTGATGACGACGAGATGGTCGGCGAGGCGCTCGGCCTCCTCGAAGGAGTGGGTCGTGACGACGACGCCGACCCCGCGGTCCCGGGTCTCGCGGACGAGGTCCCAGACGTCGAGGCGCGCGTGCGGGTCGAGTCCGGCGGTCGGCTCGTCGAGGAACACCACCTCGGGGTTGCCCACGAGCGCCGCGGCCAGGGCCACGCGCTGCCGCTGCCCCCCGGACAGACGGCGGACCGTCGTGCCGGCGAAGCAATCGATCCCCAGCCGCGAGACCAGGTCGTCGAGGTGCACCGGGTCGGCATACAGGCTGGACAGGTGGCGCAGGAGACCGACCGGCCTGGCGCCGTTGGGCAGCCCGCCGTCCTGGAGCATCACCCCGACGCGGGCCCGGTGCTCGGCCGACGCGTTCCACGGGTCCGTGCCGAGCACGCGCGCGATGCCCTCGTCGGGTCGCTGCAGGCCCTCAAGGATCTCCATCGTCGTGGTCTTGCCGGCACCGTTGGGCCCGAGGACCGCGGTCACCCGACCGAGCTCGGCGCTCCAGGTCATGTCGTCGACGGCCCGCACCGAGCCGAAGCTCCTGCGCAGCCGCTCGGTGGTCACCGCTACCGTCACGGTCGGCGAGTGTACGCGGGATCCCCGGATCGCCCTGCGGCGGACCGGGTCACGCGCGTGATGATGGAAGGGTCGGCCTGGGCGAGGGCGGCCCGGACCGGGCACCACCCGAGGATAGGCAAGGCTTGGTAGATGCCTCCCAGGGAATTAGGTAACACTGGTGTTGTGTTTATCGGACGTGAGGCAGACGCGATGGGTGACCTGACCCCGCAGCGCGCCCGGACCGTCGAGGCGGTGCGGGAGTCCGGCACGCGCGGACGCGTCCAGCAGTTCGTCTCCGAGCACGGCCCCATCACCGCGACCGCCATCGCCGAGCGGCTCGGCGTCACCACCACCGCCGTCCGCCGGCACCTCGACGCGCTCACCGCCGCCGGGCAGATCGAGGAGCACGCCAGCGCGCCCGCGACCCGTGGTCGTGGCCGTCCGGCCCGCGCCTTCGTCCTCACCTCGGCCGGTCACCAGGCCCTGGACAGCTCGTACGACGACGTCGCCACCTCCGCCCTGCGCTACCTGTCCGAGCAGGTGGGGGAGCACGCCGTCGAGGCCTTCGCCCACCAGCACGTCGCGTCCTTCGAGGACCGCTACCGTTCCCTGGTCGAGGCGGCCGGCGAGACTCCCGAGGCCCGTTCCCGGGTGCTCGCCGAGGTGCTCACCAGGGACGGGTATGCCGCGTCCAGCCGCCCGCTCACGCTGGCGGACGGCTCGACGACGCTGGGCGTCCAGCTGTGCCAGGGTCACTGCCCCGTCCAGCAGGTCGCGTCCGCCTTCCCGCAGTTCTGCGAGGCCGAGCAGCAGGCCTTCTCCCGGCTGCTCGGCGTGCACGTCCAGCGCCTCGCGACGCTGGCGCACGGCGAGCACGTCTGCACCACCTTCGTGCCGGTGAGCGCGCTGAGCGCCCCGCCGGACACCCACACCGACGACCTCATCCACCCCCACCCCACCGACCCCGACGAAAGGTCCGAGCGATGACCACCAACATCGAGGAGCTGAACCCTGGACTGCAGGGTCTCGGCCGATACGAGTACGGCTGGGCCGACAGCGACGTCGCGGGCTCGACCGCCAAGCGCGGCCTGAACCCCGACGTGGTGCAGGACATCTCGTCGCGCAAGAACGAGCCGCAGTGGATGCTCGACCTGCGGATGAAGTCCCTGCGGCTGTTCGACAAGAAGCCCATGCCGAGCTGGGGCAGCGACCTCACGGGCATCGACTTCCAGAACATCAAGTACTTCGTGAAGTCCACCGAGAAGCAGGCCACCTCCTGGGAGGAGCTGCCCGAGGAGATCAAGGCGACCTACGACCGCCTCGGCATCCCCGAGGCGGAGAAGCAGCGCCTCATCGCCGGTGTGGCCGCGCAGTACGAGTCCGAGGTCGTCTACCACCAGATCCGCGAGGACCTGGAGGAGAAGGGCGTCATCTTCGTTGACACCGACACCGGGCTGCGCGAGCACGAGGACATCTTCAAGGAGTACTTCGCCAGCGTGATCCCTGCGGGCGACAACAAGTTCTCCGCCCTCAACACCGCGGTCTGGTCCGGCGGCTCCTTCATCTACGTCCCGCCGGGCGTCCACGTCGACATCCCGCTGCAGGCCTACTTCCGGATCAACACCGAGAACATGGGCCAGTTCGAGCGGACGCTGATCATCGCCGACGAGGGCTCCTACGTGCACTACGTCGAGGGCTGCACGGCGCCGATCTACAAGTCCGACTCGCTGCACAGCGCGGTCGTGGAGATCGTCGTCAAGAAGGGCGCCCGCGTGCGCTACACGACCATCCAGAACTGGTCCAACAACGTCTACAACCTCGTCACCAAGCGAGCCACCTGCGAGGCCGGCGCCACCATGGAGTGGGTCGACGGCAACATCGGCTCCAAGGTCACGATGAAGTACCCCGCGGTCTTCCTGCTCGGCGAGCACGCCCGTGGCGAGACGCTGTCCATCGCCTTCGCGGGCGAGGGCCAGCACCAGGACGCCGGCGCCAAGATGGTCCACGCCGCGCCCCACACCTCGAGCTCCATCGTGTCCAAGTCGGTGGCCCGCGGTGGCGGCCGGACGTCATACCGCGGTCTGGTCCAGATCGCCGAGGGCGCGCACGGCTCCAGGAGCAACGTGCGCTGCGACGCCCTGCTCGTCGACGACATCTCCCGCTCGGACACCTACCCGTACGTCGACGTCCGCGAGGACGACGTGCAGATGGGCCACGAGGCGACGGTGTCCAAGGTGAGCGACGACCAGCTGTTCTACCTCATGTCCCGCGGGATGTCCGAGGAGGAGGCCATGGCCATGATCGTGCGCGGGTTCGTCGAGCCCATCGCGCGCGAGCTGCCCATGGAGTACGCCCTCGAGCTGAACCGCCTGATCGAGCTTCAGATGGAAGGAGCCGTCGGCTGATGCCAGTCGAGCTCAAGTCACCCCCCACCCTCGCCGGGGTCCCCGAGGCCTACGTCCCGGACCAGTCGCGCGGCGAGCGCCGCACCTCCTACGACCTGGCGGACTTCCCGGTCCCCAACGGTCGCGAGGAGGACTGGCGCTTCACGCCGGTCGACCGCCTGCAGGAGCTGTTCCAGCAGGCGCCGTCCGACGTGGCCGGCATCAAGACCGACATCCAGGTGCCCGCGGGCATCAAGGTGTCGGAGGTCCCCGCCGGCGACCCGCGGCTCGGCACGGTCCTCACGCCGGCCGACCGCGCCTCGGCCGCGGCCTGGACGTCCTTCGCGGACGGCCACGTCGTGCAGATCCCGCAGGGCCGCGAGTTCGGCGAGGCCGCCCGCCTCACCGTGCGTGGGTCCGACCAGGCGCGCATCAACGGCCACCTGGTCATCGACGCCGGCGCGCACTCCTCGGCGACCGTGCTGCTGTCGCACCAGGGCTCGGCCCAGTGCACCGCCAACGTCGAGATCCGCGTCGGTGACGGCGCGCACCTGACGGTGGTCACCGTGCAGGAGTGGGACGACGACGCGATCCACCTGGCTCAGCACGACGTGCTCGTCGGCCGCGACGCGACCGTCAAGCACATCGCGGTCACCCTCGGCGGCTCGATCGTGCGGCTGTCGACCAACGTGCGGTATGCCGGCCCCGGCGGCTCGGCCGAGTGCCTCGGCGTCTACTTCACCGACGAGGCGCAGCACCAGGAGCACCGGCTGTTCGTCGACCACGAGGCGCAGCACTGCACCTCGAACGTCGAGTACCGCGGCGCCCTGCGCGGCGACACCGCCCACTCGGTGTGGGTCGGCGACGTCCTCATCCGCGCCGCGGCCGAGGGCACCGACACCTACGAGCTCAACCGCAACCTGGTCCTGTCGGACGGCGCGCGCGCGGACTCGGTCCCCAACCTCGAGATCGAGACCGGCAACATCGTCGGCGCCGGTCACGCGGCGGCGACGGGCCGGTTCGACGACGAGCAGCTGTTCTACCTCCAGGCCCGGGGCATCCCCGAGCGCGAGGCCCGCCGCCTGGTGGTGCACGGCTTCTTCGCCGACATCATCAACCGTATCGGCGTGACCGACACCCAGGCCCGCCTGATGGAGGTCATCGACCGCGAGCTCGCCGACTCCGTCGACGCGGCCTTCGCGGCAGCGCCTGTCGCCACCGGGTCCGGGTCGCCGAAGGAGGCCACCGCGTGAGCTACGAGGTCGTCTGCCAGGTCGAGGACATCCCGGTGGGCCGCGTCGCGGCCGCCGAGGTGGACGGCGTGACCATCGCCCTCGCCCGCACGGGCCAGCGCGAGTTCCACGCCGTCAACGACACCTGCACGCACGCCAACGTGTCGCTCTCGGAGGGCGAGCTCGACGGATGCCAGCTCGAGTGCTGGCTGCACGGCAGCTCCTTCGACGTGCGCTCCGGCGAGCCCAACACCCCACCCGCGACCGTGCCCGTCGCGGTCTATCCCGTCATGCTCGAGGGAGACGACGTCCTGGTGGACGTCCACGGGACCCTCGACCAGCGCGTCAGCGCCCAGTCCGCCAGCAAGGAGAACTGAACCAATGGCCACTCTGCAGATCAACGACCTGCACGTCTCGGTCGACACCGAGCAGGGCTCCAAGGAGATCCTCAAGGGCGTCGACCTCACGGTCCGCTCGGGGGAGACCCACGCGATCATGGGCCCCAACGGCTCCGGCAAGTCCACGCTCGCCTACGCCATCGCCGGTCACCCGAAGTACCAGGTGACCAGCGGCACCGTCACCCTCGACGGCGAGGACGTCCTCTCGATGAGCGTCGACGAGCGCGCCCGCTCGGGCCTGTTCCTCGCGATGCAGTACCCCGTCGAGGTGCCCGGCGTCACGGTGTCCAACTTCCTGCGCACCGCCAAGACCGCGGTCGCCGGTGAGGCCCCCAAGCTGCGTACCTGGGTCAAGGACGTCAAGAACGCCATGGCCGACCTCAAGATGGACCCGGCCTTCGCCGAGCGCAACGTCAACGAGGGCTTCTCCGGCGGCGAGAAGAAGCGCCACGAGATCCTCCAGATGGAGCTGCTCAAGCCGTCCTTCGCGATCCTCGACGAGACCGACTCCGGCCTCGACGTCGACGCCCTCAAGATCGTGTCCGAGGGCGTCAACCGGGTGAAGTCCGGTGGCGACGTGGGCGTCCTGCTCATCACGCACTACACGCGGATCCTGCGCTACATTAAGCCGGACTTCGTCCACGTCTTCGTCGACGGCAAGGTCGTCGAGGAGGGCGGGCCCGAGCTCGCGGACCGGCTCGAGGACGAGGGCTACGACCGCTTCGTCAACGCGCCGGCGCCGGCGGCCGCGCCCGCGACGGTCTGATGACCGACGTCTTCACCCCGGAGGAGTCGGCCCGCATCCGGGCCGACTTCCCGATCCTCGCGCGCACCGTGCGCGGCGGGAACCCGCTCGTCTACCTCGACAGCGGGGCCACCTCGCACAAGCCGTCCCAGGTGATCGACGCCGAGCGCCACTACTACGAGACCGTCAACGCGGGCGCCCACCGCGGCGCGCACCTGCTCTCGGAGGAGGCGACCGACGCCTACGAGGGCGCCCGCGCCACCGTCGCGCGGTTCGTCGGTGCGCCGACGCCGGACGAGATCGTCTTCACCAAGAACGCCACCGAGTCGCTCAACCTCGTGGCCTACGCCTTCAGCAACGCCGGCTTCGACGGCGCGATGGACGGCGCGGACCCCGCTGTGGCGCAGCGGTTCTCGATGGGTCCCGGAGACGAGATCTGCATCACCGAGATGGAGCACCACGCCAACCTCGTGCCCTGGCAGGAGCTGGCCCGACGCACCGGCGCCACCCTGCGCTGGCTCGGCGTGACGGACGACGGCCGGCTCGACCTGAGCAACCTCGACGAGGTCGTCAACGAGCGCACCAAGGTGCTGGCGTTCACCCACGTGTCCAACGTCCTCGGCACCATCAACCCGGTGCACACCCTCGTGGCCCGCGCCCGCGAGGTCGGCGCGATCACCGTGCTCGACGCCTGCCAGAGCGTCCCGCACCTGGGCGTCGACGTGCAGGAGCTCGGGGTCGACCTGGCCGCGTTCAGCGGTCACAAGATGCTCGGCCCCACCGGGGTCGGTGTCCTGTGGGGACGCACCGAGCTGCTCGCCGCGATGCCGCCGTTCATCACCGGTGGCTCGATGATCGCCGTGGTGCGCATGGAGCAGACCACGTATGCCGCTCCGCCGCTGCGCTTCGAGGCCGGCTCGATGAACGTCGCGCAGGCCGTCGGCCTGGCCGCGGCGTGCGACTACCTCGACGAGCTCGGCATCGACCGCGTCCACGCCCACGAGACGATGCTCGCCGAGCGGCTCCTCGCCGGTCTCGCGCAGCGTCCGTGGGTGCGGGTCGTCGGCCCCACGACCCTGGAGGACCGCGGCTCCACCGTGGCCTTCGTCGTCGACGGCGCCCACGCCCACGACGTCGGTCAGGTCCTGGACGACCAGGGCGTCGAGGTGCGGGTCGGTCACCACTGTGCCTGGCCGCTGCACCGGCGGATGCGCGTGGCGGCGACCACGCGGGCGAGCTTCGCGCCATACAACACCGTGGACGAGGTCGACGCGCTGCTGTCGGCCCTCGACAGGGTCCCCGCGATCTTCGGGCTCGACGTCGCGCAGGAGCATCAGGCGAGCTGATGGACCTGTACCAGGAGCTCATCCTCGACCACTCCAAGCGCCCCCGGCACCCGGGGCTGCGCGAGCCCTACGAGGCCGAGGTGCACCACGTCAACCCGACCTGCGGCGACGAGGTGACGCTGCGCGTCCACGTCGACCGCACCGCGGGCTCGCCGGACCAGATCACCCTCGAGGACGTGTCCTACGACGCGCTCGGGTGCTCGATCTCGATGGCGTCGACGTCGGTCCTTGCCGAGGAGTGCATCGGCCGCCCGCTGTCCGAGGTCTTCGAGACCTTCGGGGCGATGCGGCACATGCTCACCAGCAAGGGTGCCGACCACGGGGACGAGGAGGTCATCGGCGACGGCGTGGCCTTCGCCGGCGTCGCGCAGTACCCCGCCCGCGTCAAGTGCGCCCTCCTCGGATGGACCGCCATGGTCGACGCCCTCGCCCAGGCCGGCGTCGACATCTCCAGCACCAGCCAGACCAGCAAGGAGTCACGAGCATGAGCGACCAGACCACCACCCTGCCGCCCAACGTCGCGGACGTCGAGGAGGCCATGCGCGACGTCGTCGACCCCGAGCTCGGCATCAACGTCGTCGACCTCGGCCTCGTCTACGGCATCACCGTCGACCCGCAGTCCAACGCGGTCATCGACATGACGCTGACGTCGGCGGCCTGCCCACTGACGGACGTCATCGAGGACCAGACCGCGCAGGCCCTCGAGGGCCTCGTCGCCGACCACCGCATCAACTGGGTGTGGATGCCGCCGTGGGGCCCGGACAAGATCACCCCCGACGGCCGCGAGCAGCTGCGCGCCCTCGGCTTCAACGTCTGACCGTCGACGCACCGCACGAGGCCCCCTCGCTCGACTCGGAGCGAGGGGGCCTCGTGCGGTTCAATGGGCCGTATGACGACGCCCCCCGCCGACCGCGAGATCCTCACCTACGCCGACTTCGGGCGGTCCATGCGCGAGCTGGCGCAGGCGATCGTCGACGACGGCTACGAGGTCGACGTGGTCCTGTCGATCGCCCGGGGCGGCCTGCTGATCGGTGGGGCGCTCGGCTACGCCCTCGGGGTCAAGAACTGCTCGGTCATGAACGTCGAGTTCTACACCGGGGTCGACGAGCGGCTCGAGATGCCGGTCATGCTGCCGCCGACCCCCAAGGCCATCGACCTGTCAGGCATGAAGGTCCTCATCGCCGACGACGTCGCCGACACCGGCCGCACGCTCGAGCTGGTGCACGAGTTCTGCCGCGACCACGTCGCCGAGTCGCGCACCGCCGTGATCTACGAGAAGCCGCACTCGATCATCAAGCCCGACTACGCGTGGAAGCGCACCGACGCCTGGATCGACTTCCCCTGGTCGGTCGAGCCGCCCGTCACCCGCAGCGCCTGAGCTGGGTGTCGTGCCCACCGGCGGTGTCGTGCCTCGCAACGCTGCCGGGGCGTCCCGTGCGCTCCCTCAGGACGGCGCCGACCACCACCTCCACCACGTTCACGGCCCCCACGACGTCCACGTCGACCCGGCGCGCCTGACCTCGTGGGTCGGCGGCTTCCTCGACCGGCACGGCCCCGCCCGCTGGGGCCACGACCGGGGCAGCGTCGTCGTGCGGGCGGCGGACGGTGCGGTCGCCCGCCTCGACGCGCTGGACCCCACGGGCAGCGAGGCGGTCTCGTCCCTGCGCACCCTGGTCGGCTGGCCGGGCCCGCAGCCGCGCCTCGCCCTGGTCCTGCTGCGACGAGGCCGATATGCCGTGGGCCTCGCGGACGCCACCGACCTCGTGGCGCACACGGCGGGGAGCCGCTATGTCCAGTCCCGCACGGCGGCAGGAGGGTGGTCGCAGCAGCGCTACCAGAGGCGGCGTCGCAATCAGGCGGAGGCCCTGGTGCGGCACGTGGCCGATGAGGTCGTCCGCATCTGCTCGGGGGCTGGACCCGCAGGGGATCGGGGCGGTGGGGGAGGAGCGCGCGGTGGGCGAGGAGCACCGAGCGGGGTAGGAGCGCCTGGTGGATCGGTCTCGCTCGGTGGCGCCGAGGCGCTCGTGCTCGGCGGTGACCGCGGGCTGGTCGAGCGGGTGCTCGAGGACCCTCGGCTCGCCGCCTGGCGGGGGCTGCCGAGGCGGGAGGCGTTCGGCATACCGGACCCGACCCACGCGATCCTGCGCGAGGAGCTGAGACGGGCCCGGGCCGTCCGCGTGACCATCCACCAGCCGACCTCCACGGGAGCGCGCCGCGGTGGCATGGTGGAGGGCATGACCGGAGAGACGATGTCCGATGCCCGCGAGCTGATCCCCGCCGCTGCCGCTGCGGTGACCGACCTCGTCGAGCGCATCCCCGCCGACGCGTGGGGCCGCCAGAGCCCCTGCGAGGACTGGACGGTCCGCGACGTCCTCAACCACCTGACCAGCGAGCACCTCTGGGCGCCACGGCTGCTCGGCGGCGAGACGGTCGAGCAGGTGGGCGACGACTACGACGGCGACGTGCTCGGTGACGATCCCGTGGAGGCGTGGCGGTCGGCGCAGACGCGGTCGGTGCTGGCCTTCGGGGCGGTGGGGGACGACGACCAGGAGGTGTCGGTGAGCTCGGGGAGGATCCCGGTGCGGGAGTACGCCGCGCAGATGCTCGTCGACCTCACGGTGCACGCCTGGGACCTCGCGCGGGGTGCCGGGGTGCCGGTGACGCTCGTGCCCGAGGCGGTCGACGCGTGCCTCGGCTATGCCAACCGCGTGACCTCGGGCGGCGGCGTGGAGGGGATCTTCGGCGCGCCGGTGTCGACGAGCTCCCGCGATCGTGTCGACCAGCTCGTGGCGCTGCTGGGCCGCGACCCCGCCTGGCGGGACTGAGCTCGACGGACCTCGACGGACTGGGTCGTCAGGTGGTCTGCCGGCGACCCTGCGGAGCGAGCTCGCGCAGCGTATTCGCCGTCGCGACGGCCGCCGTCGCCGCCTCGTGACCCTTGTCCTCACGGGACCCGGGCAGCCCGGCGCGGTCCAGCGCCTGCGCGTCGTCGTCGCACGTGAGCAGCCCGAACCCGATCGGCACCCCGGTCGTCACGGCGACCCGGGTGATGCCGTCGGTGGCGGCGCTGCACACGTAGTCGAAGTGCGGTGTGCCCCCGCGGATCACGACGCCGAGGACGACCAGGGCGTCATACGAGGGTGCCAGGCGCGCGCAGGCCACCGGCAGCTCGAAGGACCCGGGCACGCGCACGAGGTCCACGTCGGTGACACCGGCCTGCTCGAGGGCTCGATGGGCGCCGTCGACCAGTCCGTCCATGACGGTGTCGTGCCAGGACGACGCGATGATCGCGACGCGCAGGCCGCTGCCGTCGACGGTGAGGGTGGGGGAGCCGTGGCCGGCCATGTCATGCCTCCTGGGCGAGGGTCGGGTGGGCGAGTGGGGTGCCGTCGACGGGGTTGGCATCGAGGGGGAGCGTGTGGCCGAGGCGGTCGCGCTTGGTGCGCAGGTAGGCCGCGTTGGCGGGGTTGGGCGGGACATGGGAGGGCTCGGTCGCGGCGACCTCGATGCCGGCGTCGGTGAGGGCGTCGACCTTGCGAGGGTTGTTGGTGATCAGGCGGACTCGCGTCAGACCCAGGTCGTGGAGGATGGCCGCCGCGCCGGCGTACTCGCGGGCGTCCACGGGCAGGCCGAGCAGCTCCTGCGCCTCGACGGTGTCGGCGCCGGCGTCCTGCTCGTGATAGGCGGCGAGCTTGGCCAGCAGCCCCACGCCGCGGCCTTCGTGCCCGCGGACGTAGACCACGGCCCCGCCCTCGGCCGCCACCCGCGCGAGGGCGTGCTCGAGCTGCGGCCCGCAGTCGCACCGCAGCGACCCGAACGCGTCGCCCGTCAGGCACTCGGAGTGGACGCGCACCAGCGGCGTCGCGTCGGCGTCGGTCCCGCGAGGGCTGACCAGGGCCACGTGCTCGGCCCCGGTGACCAGGTCGTGATAGCCGTATGCCGAGAACAGCCCGTGCCGCGTGGGCACCGTGGTCCCGGCCGCGAGGCTCACGCGGTCGTGCACCTGGCGGTGACGGACCAGCGCGGCGATGGTGATGACCGGCAGGTCGTGCTGGGCGCCGAGGGCCACGACGTCGGGCGTCCGCATCATCTCCCCGGTGTCGTGGACGAGCTCGCCGATGGCGCCGACGGGGGACAGGCCGGCGAGACGGCACAGGTCGACGGCGGCCTCCGTGTGTCCGGCGCGGGTGAGGACGCCGCCGTCACGAGCGCGCAGCGGCACGACGTGGCCCGGCCGGATCAGGTCGGTCGGTCGCGCGTCGGCATCGGCGAGGGTGCGCAGGGTCGTGGCCCGGTCGGCGGCGCTGATGCCGGTCGTGACCCCGGCCGCGGCGTCGACGGTCACGGTGTAGGCCGTCCGCAGGCTGTCCTCGTTTCGCTCGACCATGAGGGGAAGGTCGAGCCGGTCGGCCCAGGCGTCGGGCATGGGCGCGCAGACGTAGCCGGACGAGTGCCGGATCGTCCACGCCAGCCACTCGGTGGTCATGGTCTGCGCGGCGAGGACGACGTCGCCCTCGTTCTCCCGGTCGACGTCGTCGAGGACGAGGACCGGCCGACCCTCCCGCAGCGCCCGCAGGGCGTCCTGGATGGGTGGCTCGAGGAACATCACTGTCCTCCTGGGTGATCGACGCGATGGTGCACCGGTTGGGGCCGGAGGGTGATCCGGACGTCGCCGTCGAGGACGGCCACGTCGGTGGTCGTGAGGCGGTGCGCGTCGGCGATGGTGGCGACCCCGAGATCCCCCACCGCGGCCGCGCCGGCGCCGAGCAGCGCGGGTGCGACATACGCCACGACCCGGTCGACCACCCCGGCCCGCAGCCAGGCGGCGGCCGTCGTGGGGCCGCCCTCGAGCCACACGTGACGGACGTCCAGCTCGTGCAGGGTGGCGAGGACCAGGTGCGGGTCGCGCTCGCGGACGAGCAGGCTCGGGGCGCCGTCGTCGAGCACCCGGGCCGTGGGCGGTATGTCGCGACGGCCCACCACCACGCGCACCGGCTGCCGCTCGTGGTGGGACCCGTCGGCGTCGCGCACCGTCAGGCGGGGATCGTCGGCGAGCACGGTGCCGGTGCCGACCACGACCGCTCCGGCGGTGGCTCGCAGCCGGTGCACGTCGGCGCGGGCCGCAGGGCCGGTGATCCACTGGCTGCTGCCGTCGCTCGCCGCCGAGCGGCCGTCGATCGTGGCGGCGAGCTTCCAGGTGACGAAGGGCCGGCCGTGGGTCACGGCGTGCACGAAGGCCTCGACCAGCGTGGCGGCCCCCTCGACCGGCACCAGGTCGCACCGGACACCGGCCGCGCGGAGGGTGTCGGCGCCCCCGACGGCCACGGGGTTGGGGTCGGGCAGGGCATAGGCGACTCGTCGGACCCCCGCCTCGACCAGGGCCTCGGCGCACGGGCCCGTGCGTCCGGTGTGGTTGCAGGGCTCCAGCGAGACGTAGGCGGTGCCGCCGCGGACGTCGTGGCCTCCGGCCCTGGCCTGGGCGAGCGCGGCCAGCTCGGCGTGCGGCGTGCCGGCGCCGCGGTGCCAGCCCTCGCCGACGACCTCGCCGTCGCTGCCCAGCAGGACGCAGCCGACGCGCGGGTTGGCGTCAGCCGCCGGGCCGTTGGCGGCCAGGGCTACGGCGCGGTGCAGGAGCACGAGGTCGCGCTCGCGCTGCTCACGGTCTCCGTGGCTGTGCTGCTCGTCGTGCTGGTCGTGTCTGTCGTGCTCGGCGTGCTTGTGGTGGTGGCCGTGTAGGTCGTGCTCGCCCCGGTCGTCGTCGGCGGCGGTCTGGCCGGTCATCTCGTCCCTCTCGCTCGCTGCTGGTGCGCGAGCTCCGGGGAATGACGGCGACGGACACCCTGGCCGGCCGGGCCGACATACGGCCTGCCGCAGGGTGCCCTGCGTCGAGGCACCCTCTCGGGCACCTCTCGTGCTGACTCCCATCCGGACTTTCACCGTCGGTCCTGGAGTTCCACCAGGTCAACCGCCCACCTCGAGAGGTGGTCGGGTCGCGGACTGTCACCGCCGGCTCGGAATTGCACCGACCCCGGAGCACGTGCCGCCGACTATGCCACAACGGCCTGTGGGCCCACCTCGACGTCCGTCGCAGCCTCGGAGGGGCGGGTCACGGTGCGCCTCGGATTCGCCGCCCTCGCCCGGGGCCTGCACGGCACGCGACATCGACCGGGCTGCACCGGCTCTGACCTGCGGAAACACCTATCCAGACCCTTCCCTCGACCGGCCTCAGGCGGTATCCTAGGACCAGGTCCCACGGTGGGGCGTTGAGGTTGGGGAAGGGGCGGTTAACATGATCATCGACACCCGCTCTCTCGGTCTGCCCGACGTGATCGTCGAGGCGTTGGAGACGATCCTGGTCGCCACCACCGACACACCCCCTGGAGCCGAGCCGCGCCCTGACTCAGAGGTGCTGGAACAGCTGGCCCTGGCTCGCGTGGTGGCTGTCCAACGCCTGACCGGACACCTGCACGCCCTGGCCATCTCCGCCCACGCGGAGCTGCAGGACAGCATCGCCACCGAGCTGGGCGCGCTCGCGGGTCCCGACCCGTGCCCGAGCCGCGCCGCCAAGGCCGTCGCGGAGGGCCATCGGGTGGCCAACGCCGAGATCGTCACCGCCACAGGCCTGGCCTTGCACGAGGTGCAGCGGCGCTCGCGCCTGGCCGCCTCGCCACGCGAGTTCCTGGGGGCGCTGCTGAGTGCGCTGACCCATGGCCGCACCACCCTCGAACGCGCCACCGCGGTCCGCGACGACACGGCCGCCCTGCCCGACGAGGCGGCGGAGCGTGTCCTCGACCGGGTCCTCGCGCCCAAGCACGGACACGCCCCCGACGACCTCTCGCCCGAGGCGACGTTGAGCCACGCGCGCTTCCTGCGCCGGCTGCGCGAGCGGGTGGTCCACGAGACGGCACGGGTGCGCACCGCCGAGGAGGAGCGCACCCGGCGCCTCGAGGAGCGTGACGTGTGGAGCCGGGTCGACGACCACGGCGTGGCCCAGCTCGGCCTCTCCGGGCACCCGGACCAGGTGGCTGCGGCCAAGGGCCGGATCGACCAGCTCGCCCGGGCCGCCAAGCAGGGCGGCGACTCACGTCGGCTGGCGCAGCTGCGTGCCGACATCGCTCTGGCCCTGCTCACGCACGGGACGACCGCGACCCAGCCAGGGACCGGAGACGTGATCCAGCCGGAGACCAGGGACCTTTTCCGGCTCTTCCGACCTGAGTGTGG
>NZ_DKGR01000032.1:0-38584 GCF_002453335.1 Arsenicicoccus sp. UBA6765 | reverse complement strand
ATGGCGCGCCCCGGCCACCAGGTACGACAAGCTCGCCCTGACCTACCGGGCCGGCGTCCTGCTCCGCGCGATCCTCCTATGGCTGCCAACTTTAAGAGACACGCCCTAGCCGCGAACGGCGCGCTGCAGGTCCTCGACGCGGTTGGTCTGCTCCCAGGTGAAGCCGCGGTCGTCGCCGCCGGTCCGGCCGAAGTGGCCGTAGGCGGCGGTGCGGGCGTAGATCGGGCGGAGCAGGTCGAGGTCGTCGATGATCGCCGCGGGACGCAGGTCGAAGGTCGAGGTGATGGCCCGCTGGATCGCGTCGACAGGAGCGGTCTCGGTGCCGAACGTCTCGACGTACAGCCCGACGGGCTGCGCCTTGCCGATGGCGTAGGCGACCTGGATCTCGCACCGCTTGGCGAGGCCGGCGGCCACGACGTTCTTGGCCACCCAGCGGGTGGCGTAGGCGGCGGAACGGTCGACCTTCGAGGGGTCCTTGCCGGAGAACGCGCCGCCACCGTGTCGGGCCATGCCGCCGTAGGTGTCGACGATGATCTTGCGGCCGGTGAGCCCGGCGTCGCCCATGGGGCCGCCGATCTCGAACCGGCCGGTGGGGTTGACCAGCGTGCGGTAGCCCTCGACGTCGAGGCCGTCGGCGTGCTCGGCCAGCACGGGCTCGAAGACGTGCTTGACGATGTCGGGCTGGAGCAGGCCCTCCAGGGAGATGTCGGACGCGTGCTGCGTGGAGAGCACGACGGTGTCGACGCGGACGGCGCGGTCGCCGTCGTAGGCGATCGTCACCTGGGTCTTGCCGTCGGGCCGCAGGTAGGGCAGCGTCCCGTCCTTGCGGACCTCGGTGAGGCGCTCGGAGAGGCGGTGGGCCAGGTGGATCGGCAGCGGCATGAGGTCGGGCGTGTCGTCGCACGCGTAGCCGAACATCAGGCCCTGGTCGCCCGCGCCCTGCTTGTCGAGGGCGTCGACCCCGCCGGTGCGGGACTCGTAGGCCGTGTCGACGCCCTGGGCGATGTCGGGGCTCTGCTGCCCGATGGAGATCTCGACGCCGCAGGACTGCCCGTCGAAGCCCTTGGTGGAGCTGTCGTAGCCGATCCGCAGGACGGTGTCGCGCACGATGCGGGGGATGTCGACATACCCCTCGGTGGTCACCTCGCCGGCGACGTGCACGAGGCCGGTGGTCACCATGGTCTCGACCGCGACCCGGGAGCGAGGATCCTGGCGGAGCATCTCGTCGAGGATCGAGTCGGAGATCTGGTCGCAGATCTTGTCGGGGTGGCCCTCGGTCACGGACTCGGACGTGAACAGACGCGACACGTGTTGCTCCTCAGCGCATGGACGGCAGGTTGCCGGGAGTCTAGCGCCGCAGGTCGGCGGCGATGACGTCGAGGAGCGTGTGTGAGACGTGCGCCTTGGTCGTCGGCCCGGTCGTGACGGGCTCTCCGCCGTCGCGCCGGAGGATCGTCACGGTGTTGTCGTCCTGGCCGAAGGTCACGCCGACCCCCACCTGGTTGACCACGAGCAGGTCGCAACCCTTGCGCCGCAGCTTGTCCTGCCCGAGCTCGAGCACGGTGTGCTCCGCGTCGCCGGTCTCGGCGGCGAAGCCGACGATGTAGGGCCGGTCGACCCCGCTGCGGGCCCGGTCGCGCACCAGCCCGGCCAGGATGTCGGGGTTGCGGACCAGCTCGATCACGGGGGCGGACTCGTCCGGGGCGTGGGCGGGATCCTGCTGGTGGGTCTTCTTGATCTTGGAGGTCGCGACCTCCCGAGGGCGGAAGTCGGCGACCGCGGCGGCCATGACGACCACGTCGGCGTCGGTCAGCAGGCCCGCCATCTCGTCCTGCAGCTCCAGGGCCGACTCGATCCTGCGGGTGTCGATCCGCGGGTGATCCGGGGGCGGTATGTCGATCGCGCCCGCCACCAGGACGACCTCGGCACCGCGCGCGGCCGCCGCCTCGGCGATCGCGATGCCCTGCTTGCCGCTCGACCGGTTCCCGAGGAATCGGACGGGGTCCAGCGCCTCGCGGGTGCCGCCGGCGGTCACCACGACCCGCAGACCCTGCAGGTCCTGGTGATCTGCTGCGTCTGTGTCATCAGCCGTGCCCGCTAGGTCCGCGTCATCAGCTGGGCCCGCTGCCTCGACCGGCGAGCCCTCCAGCACCCGCAGGCAGGCCTCGTGGATGGCCTCGGGCTCCGGCAGCCGCCCGGGGCCGGTGTCCCGGCCGGTGAGGCGGCCGGACGCGGGGTCGATCACGTGGACGCCACGCGCCCGCAGCGTCGCGACGTTGGCGACGGTCGCCGGGTGCTGCCACATCTCGGTGTGCATCGCCGGGGCGAGCACGACGGGGCACCGGGCGGTGAGCAGGACATTGGTCAGCAGGTCGTCGGCGAGGCCGTGGGCGGCCTTGGCCAGCAGGTTGGCGGTGCAGGGGGCCACGACGACGAGGTCGGCCTGCTGGCCGAGCAGCACGTGCCGCACCTGCTCGACGTCGTCGAAGACCTCGGGGGTGACGGGCTTGCCGGACAGCGCCGACCAGGTCGGCTCCCCCACGAACCGCAGCGCCGCCCCGGTCGGCACGACGGTGACGTCGTCACCGGCCTCGGTGAAGCGGCGCAGCAGCGAGGCGGCCTTGTAGGCAGCGATGCCCCCGCCGACGCCGAGGACGACGCGACGGGGGCGGGCGCTGCTGCTGTCCTCGTGGACAGCCATGGCGTGGGTCAGCCCTCGGTGGGCTCGGAGGTCAGCAGACCGTCGTTGATCTCGCGCAGCGCGATCGACAGGGGCTTCTCGTGGACCTGCGTCTCGACGAGCGGCCCGACGTACTCCAGCAGGCCCTCGGAGAGCTGCGAGTAGTAGGCGTTGATCTGCCGGGCGCGCTTGGCCGAGTAGATGACCAGGGCGTACTTGGAGTCCGCAACCTGGAGCAGGTCGTCGATCGGCGGGTTGGTGATCCCGATGGGGGCAGCAACGGTGCCAGGCACAGTCAGTCTCGCTTCAGTCGATGGGTGGATCTCATCAATGATACGAGTTCCTCGGCCGCTCGGCGAACATCGTCGTTGACGACGGTGACGTCGAACTCCGCCTGGGCGGCGATCTCGGCCCGCGCGGTGGTCAGGCGGCGGGCCCGCTCGGCCTCGTCCTCGGTGCCCCGGCCGACCAGCCGGCGCACCAGCTCGTCCCAGCTCGGCGGCGCCAGGAAGACGAAGAGCGCCTCGGGCATGGACTCCCGCACCTGGCGCGCACCCTGGAGGTCGATCTCGAGGAGCGCGGGACGCCCCTCCGCCAGCACCTCGTCGACGGGCCAGCGCGGCGTGCCGTAGAGGTTGGTGCCGTGGACGGTCGCCCACTCCAGGAACTCCCCCGCGTCGCGGCGGCGCTCGAACTCGGCACGGTCCAGGAAGTGGTAGTGCACCCCGTCCCGCTCGCCGGGCCTCGGCGCACGCGTGGTGGCGGAGACGGACAGCCAGACCTCGGGGTGGTGGTCGCGGACGTAGGCCGCCACCGTGCCCTTGCCGACCGCCGTGGGTCCGGCGAGGACCACGAGTCGGGGGCGGGGCGCAGCGGCCTCGGTCATCGCGCTCAGTTCTCGAAGCGGGCGAGCAGCGCCGCGATCTGGTTGGCGCCGAGACCGCGCACACGACGGGTGCGGGAGATCCCGACCTCCTCCATGATCTGGCGGGCTCGCACCTGACCCACGCCGGGGAGCGACTCGAGCAGCACGTAGACCTTCATCTTGCCGATGACGTCGTTGGACTTGCCCTCGGCGAGGACCGAGCGCAGCGAGCCCTGGCCGTACTTGAGCTGGTTCTTGACCGCAGCGCGCTCGCGTCGAGCGACGGCGGCCTTCTCCAGTGCCTCGGCTCGCTGCTCGGGGGTCAGGGTCGGCAAGGCCACAGGAGTCTCCTCGGTGGGTCTGGACCGGGCTGGCCAGCGCCGGTCGGTGATGCTTGTGGACAACGTACTGGCGGGGCCAGCGCAGCCGCAACGCGGGGCGGGGGCCCGAGCGGCGTGTGACGAGCCTAGCCCCCCGCCGGAGATCGCTGGGAACGAATCCGGACATTTGACGCGCACTTTCGCGTCGCTCAGTCAGACGGGGTCACCAGCGCGCGCATCTGCTGACCCGTCCGGTGGACGGCATCTCGCAGGGACCGCACGCCCGGGCCGGCCGACAGGACCTCGCGTGAGCTGGACGGCAGCACCTGGGGCAGCGCGGCCCCGAAGACCTGGCGCAGGCTCTCGGCCGTGCCGCCCTGGGCTCCCACCCCCGGTGCGAGCAGCGGTCCGCCCATCGAGCGCAGGTCGAGGTCGAGGTCCCGGACCGCGTCACCGATCGTCGCGCCCACGACGAGGCCGACGCTCCCGAGGTCGCCGGCCCGTCGAGCAGCGGCGTTGTCCTCGGCCGCGCCGGCCACGACCTCACCCGCGACCGATCGCCCGCCGGCGCCCCGCGCGTGCTGCACCGAGGCACCCTCGGGGTTGGAGGTGAGGGCCAGCACGAAGACGCCGCGCCCCGTCGTCGCCGCCAGGTCGAGAGCCGGTCGCAGCGAGCCGTAGCCGAGATAGGGGCTCACGGTGATGGCGTCGACCGCGTCGGGGTTGTCCTGGCCGAGGAAGGCCTCGGCGTAGGCCGTCATCGTGGAGCCGATGTCGCCGCGCTTGACGTCGAGGATCGTGAGCGTGCCGGCCTCGCGCAGCCCCGCCTGGACGCGCTCGAGGAGGGCGACCCCGCGGGATCCGAAGACCTCGAAGAACGCGGACTGCGGCTTGACGCAGGCCACCTCTCCCCCGAACGCCTCCACGCAGGTCAGGGCGAAGCGTTCCACGCCCTGGAGGGAGTAGGGCAGCCCCCAGGACTCCACGAGCTGCTGGTGCGGGTCGATGCCGACGCACAGCGGCCCGTGGGCGTCCATGGCCGCGCGCAGCCGCACGCCGAAGGGGGTCGGGCTCACGGGGTCTCCTCGGGTCGGTCGGTGCTCGCCAGGTCCGTCCGGGCCGGGTGCCGTCTCACTCCGCCGCGTGCGCGCCGTGCCGGGCGAGCCGCTCGGCGTGCTCCTGCAGCGACATCACCCGCACGACCTTGTCGCCGAGCGCCTCGATGCCCTGCACCGCCGCGGCCAGCTGCTGCACCGTGGTGATGATCGGCTTGTCCATCGACGTGGTCGCGGTCCGGATCGTGTAGCCGTCGGCCCGCGCCTCCTGGCTGGTGGGCGTGTTGACCACCATGTCGACCTCGCCGGCCAGGATGAGGTCCACGATCGTGGGCTCCCCGTCCGGGCCGCGGCCCTCGCTGTGCTTGCGCACCGCCTCGGCCCGCACGCCGTTGCGGCGCAGGACGTCGGCCGTGCCCTCGGTCGCGAGGATCCGGAAGCCCAGGTCCGCCAGCCGCTTGCACGGGAAGATCATGGCGCGCTTGTGCCGGTTGGCGACCGAGATGAAGACCGTGCCCTGCGTGGGCAGGCCGCCGAACGCCGCGAGCTGGCTCTTGGCGAAGGCCGTGCCGAAGTCGTCGGCCAGGCCCATCACCTCGCCGGTGGAGCGCATCTCGGGCCCGAGGATCGTGTCGACGAACTCGCCGTCCTGGGTGACGAAGCGCTTGAACGGCAGCACCGCCTCCTTGACCGCCGTTCCGGCCTCGATGGGCAGCGAGGCGCCGTCCCCCTGGACCGGCAGCAGGCCCTCGGTCCGCAGCGAGGCGATGGTGGCGCCCATCATGATCCGCGCGGCGGCCTTGGCGACCTGGACGCCCGTGGCCTTGGCCACGAACGGCACGGTGCGCGAGGCGCGGGGGTTGGCCTCGAGGACGTAGAGGATGTCCTGGGCGAGTGCGAACTGGACGTTCATCAGGCCACGGACACCGATGCCCTGCGCGAGGCGGCGGGTGGACTCGCGGACCCGGTCGATCTCGGCGCGGCCCAGCGTGACGGGAGGCAGCACGCACGAGGAGTCGCCGGAGTGGATGCCGGCCTCCTCGATGTGCTCCATGATCGCGCCGACGTACATCTCCTCGCCGTCGTAGAGCACGTCGACGTCGATCTCGATCGCGTCGTCGAGGAAGCGGTCCACGAGGATCGGGTGCTCGGGGCTGGCCAGCGCCGCGCGCGTGACGTAGTCGGTGAGGGTCTGGTCGTCATACACGATCTGCATGCCGCGCCCGCCGAGGACGTAGGAGGGCCGCACGAGCACCGGGTAGCCGATCTCCCGGGCGACCTCGAGGGCCTCGGCGGCGGAGTAGGCCGTGCCGAACTTGGGCGCGGGCAGCTGGGCGTCGTGCATGACGCGACCGAAGGCCCCCCGGTCCTCGGCGAGGTGGATCGCCTCGGGCGACGTGCCGACGACCGGCAGGCCCTCGTCCTTGAGCGCCTGGGCCAGCCCGAGCGGCGTCTGCCCGCCGAGCTGGACGATGACGCCCGCGATCGGGCCGGCGGCGCGCTCGGCGTGGTAGACCTCGAGCACGTCCTCGAGCGTCAGGGGCTCGAAGTAGAGCCGGCTGCTCGTGTCGTAGTCCGTCGAGACGGTCTCGGGGTTGCAGTTGATCATGACCGTGTCGTAGCCCTCGTCGCGCAGGGCGAAGCTGGCGTGCACGCAGGAGTAGTCGAACTCGACGCCCTGGCCGATGCGGTTGGGGCCGCTGCCGAGGATGAGGACGGCCGGCCTCTCGCGCGGCAGCACCTCGGTCTCCTCGTCGTACGACGAGTAGTAGTAGGGCGTCTGGGCGGCGAACTCGGCGGCGCACGTGTCGACCGTCTTGAACACCGGGCGCACGCCCAGGGCGTGCCGCACCCCGCGCACCACCGGCTCGGCCATGCCGGTCAGCTGCGAGACCTGCGCGTCGGAGAAGCCGTGGCGCTTGGCCAGCCGAAGCTGCGCGGGCGTGAGGGTCTCGGATCCCTTGATCGTGCGGGCGACCTCGTTGAGCAGCTCGATCTGGTCCAGGAACCACGGGTCGATGCGGGTCGCCTCGTGCACCTCCTCGACCGTCATGCCGGCCCGGAGCGCCTGCTGCACCAGCAGGATCCGGCCATCCGTCGGGACCTTGGCCTGCTCCAGCCACTGCGCACCCTGGTCCCGGCCGGGACGCTCGCCGCGCCAGTGGAAGGCCGCGTCCTTCTTCTCCAGCGAGCGCAGCGCCTTCTGCAGGGCCTCGGTGAAGTTGCGGCCGATCGCCATGGCCTCGCCGACGGACTTCATCGTGGTCGTGAGCGTCGGGTCGGCGGCCGGGAACTTCTCGAACGCGAACCGCGGCACCTTGACGACGACGTAGTCCAGGGTCGGCTCGAACGACGCCGGGGTCTCGCGGGTGATGTCGTTGGGGACCTCGTCGAGGGTGTAGCCGATGGCCATCTTGGCCGCGATCTTGGCGATCGGGAACCCCGTGGCCTTGGAGGCGAGCGCCGACGAGCGGGAGACGCGCGGGTTCATCTCGATGACGATGATCCGGCCGTCCTCGGGGTTGACGGCGAACTGGATGTTGCACCCGCCGGTGTCGACGCCGACCTCGCGGATGACGGCGATGCCGATGTCGCGCAGATCCTGGTACTCCCGGTCGGTGAGCGTCAGGGCCGGCGCCACGGTGATGGAGTCGCCCGTGTGCACGCCCATGGGGTCGAGGTTCTCGATGGAGCAGACGACCACCACGTTGTCGGCGTGGTCGCGCATGACCTCGAGCTCGTACTCCTTCCACCCGAGGATGGACTCCTCGAGCAGCACCTCGGTGGTCGGCGACGCGAACAGGCCGGCGCCGGCGATGCGGCGCAGGTCGGCCTCGTCGTAGGCGAAGCCGGAGCCGAGACCGCCCATGGTGAACGACGGCCGGACGACGAGCGGGTAGCCGAGATCGCCTGCGGCGTCGAGGCACTCGTCCATGGAGTGGCAGACGATCGATCGTGCGGACTCGGCGCCGCAGCGCTCGACGACGCCCTTGAAGCGCTCGCGGTCCTCCCCCAGCTGGATCGCCTCGACGTTGGCGCCGATGAGCGGGCAGTCGTAGCGCTCGAGGACGCCCGCCTCGTGCAGCGCCATGGCGCAGTTGAGGGCGGTCTGGCCGCCGAGGGTGGCCAGGACCGCGTCGGGGCGCTCCTTGGCGATGATCGCCTCCACCACCTCGGGGGTGATGGGCTCGACGTACGTCGCGTCGGCGAACTCCGGGTCGGTCATGATCGTGGCCGGGTTGGAGTTGACCAGGACGACCCGGATCCCCTCCTCGCGCAGCACGCGGCAGGCCTGGGTGCCGGAGTAGTCGAACTCGCAGGCCTGGCCGATGACGATCGGCCCGGAGCCGATGACCAGGACGCTCTTGATGTCGGGGTTGCGGGGCATCAGCGAGCGTCCTCCTCGGACGGGACGGAGTCGGAGCGGGCGGACCCGATCAGGTCGACGAAGCGGTCGAACAGGTAGGCGGCGTCGTGCGGGCCGGCCGCCGCCTCGGGGTGGTACTGCACGGAGAAGGCCGGGACGTCGAGGCACTCCAGGCCCTCGACGACCTGGTCGTTGAGGCCGACGTGGCTGACCCGGGCCCGCCCGAAGGGCGTCTCGAGGTCCTCGCCGATCGGCGCGTCGACGGCGAAGCCGTGGTTCTGCGCGGTGATCTCGACCTTGCGGGTCGACAGGTCCATGACCGGCTGGTTGATGCCGCGGTGGCCGTACTTGAGCTTGTAGGTGCCGAGGCCCAGGGCGCGCCCGAGGATCTGGTTGCCGAAGCAGATGCCGAAGAACGGGATCCGCGCGCCCAGCACCTCGCGCAGCACGCCCACCTCGTGCTCGGCGGCGGCCGGGTCCCCGGGCCCGTTGGACATGAACACCGCGTCCGGGGAGAGGGCCTGTATGTCGGAGAACGTCGAGGTCGCCGGCAGGACGTGCACCTCAAGGCCGCGCTCCGCCATGCGCTGCGGCGTCATGCCCTTGATACCGAGGTCGAGCGCTGCCACGCGGTAGCGTGGCTCGCCCTCGGGGCGCACGACGTACGGCTCGTCGGCGCTGACCTCGGCGGCCAGGGCCGAGCCGGCCATCGCGGACTGGGAGACGACCCGGTCGATCAGCCGCTCCACGGGGGTGTCGGCCACGTCGCCGGAGAAGATGCCGACCTTCATCGAGCCGCGCTCGCGCAGGTGGCGCGTGAGGGCGCGGGTGTCGATCTCGCAGATCCCGACGACGCCCTGGCGCTCCAGCTCGCCCTCCAGCGAGGCCGTGCTGCGCCAGCTGCTCGGGCGCAGCGCGGGGTCCCGTACGACGAAGCCGGACACCCAGATGCGGTGCGACTCGTCGTCCTCGCCGTTGACGCCGGTGTTGCCGACGTGCGGGGCGGTCATGACGACCACCTGACGGTGGTAGGAGGGGTCGGTCAGGGTCTCCTGGTAGCCGGTCATGCCGGTGGAGAAGACCGCCTCGCCGACGGTGCTGCCGACGGCTCCGTAGGAACGACCCGCGAAGGTCCGTCCGTCCTCGAGGATCAGCAGGGCCGGTTGGCGTTCGAGGCGCAGGGTCACGACATGCTCCGCTCAGGTGTGAGGACGGGGGTCACGCGAGCCGGCCGTCGCGGACGGTAATGCGCCCACGCAGCATCGTCGCGCGGACGGCACCGGTGAGGGTCCGCCCGTGCCACGGATTGTTGCGCGACAGCGAGGCGCTCGCAGCGCGGTCCACGGTCAGAGACCGCGTGGGGTCGACGAGCACGAGGTTGGCGGGCTCACCCTCGGCGATCGGCCTGCCGTGACCCTCGAGGCGGGCGATCTCGGCGGGGCGCGTGGACATGACCCGGGCCACGTCGGCCCAGGACATCCGCCCGCTCTGCACCATCACGTCGCTGACGACGGCGAGCGCGGTCTCGAGCCCGAGCATGCCGAACGCCGCGTCCGCGAACGCGTGCTCCTTGTCGTGGACGACGTGGGGCGCGTGGTCGGTGGCGACGACGTCGATGGTGCCGTCGGCCAGGGCCGCGCGGAGCTCCTCGGCATACTCGCTCGGGCGCAGGGGCGGGTTGACCTTGTAGACGGTGTCGTAGTCCTGCAGGAGGTCGGTGGTGAGCACCAGGTGGTGCGGGGTGACCTCCGCGGTGACCTGCACCCCCTTGGACTTCGCCCAGCGGATGACCTCGAGGGAGCCCGGCGTCGAGACGTGGGCGACGTGCACCCGGCCGCCGGTCTGCTTGGCCAGCATGACGTCGCGGGCGACGACGACCTCCTCGGCGGCGTCGGGCCACCCGGGCAGCCCCAGCCGGCCGGACAGCTCGCCCTCGTGGCAGCAGGCGGTGCCGTCGGCGAGCCTGGGGTCCTGGGAGTGCTGGGAGATCACGCCGTCGAAGGCCGTGACGTACTCCAGCGCGCGGCGCATCAGCTGGCTGTCATGCACGCAGCGCCCGTCGTCGGAGAACACCCGCACCCGGGCCCTGGAGCGCGCCATCAGGCCGATCTCGGACAGCTCCTCGCCCGCGAGCCCCTTGGTGACGGAGCCGACGGGCATGACGTCGACCAGACCCGCCTCGCGCCCGCGTCGCCAGATCTCCTCGGCCTTCTCGGGGGTGTCGGTGACGGGCTGGGTGTTGGCCATCGCGAAGACCGCCGAGTAGCCGCCCACCGCGGCGGCCGCGGACCCGGTGCGGATCGTCTCGGCGTCCTCGCGGCCCGGCTCGCGCAGGTGCGTGTGCAGGTCGACGAGGCCGGGCAGGGCGACCAGGCCGTCCGCGTCAATGGTCTCGTCGACCGCGCCCGCGCTCACGGACATGCTTGCGGCGGAGCCGATCTCGCGGACGACGCCGTCGACGACGAGGACGTCGGCGGTGCGCTCCCCGAGCAGGCTGGCGCCGGTGATCAAGGTGGTGGACATCAGGCGGTCTCTCCTTCGCCGGCGAGCAGGTGGTAGAGCACGGACATGCGGACGGCGACGCCGCCGGAGACCTGGTCGAGGATCACCGACCGGGCGCCGTCGGCGGCGTCGGAGGAGATCTCCAGGCCGCGGTTCATCGGGCCGGGGTGGCAGATGAGCGCGTCGTCGCGCATGAGCTCGAGCCTGCGCGGCGTGAGGCCGAAGCCCGCGATGTACTCGCGCGGCGTGGGGAAGAAACCGCCGCTCATCCGCTCCTTCTGCACGCGCAGCATCATGACGACGTCGGCCTGGGGGATCTCGGCGTCGAAGTCGTAGGACCAGGTGAACCCGTCGCGCTCGGCCCAGGTGCGGATGCCGTCCGGCATCAGCGTGGGCGGCGCCACGACGGTGACCGTGGCGCCGAGCTTGGCCAGGCACAGCACGTTGGAGCGGAAGACCCGGCTGTGGCGCAGGTCGCCGCAGATGACCACGTGACGGCCGTCGAGGTCCCCCAGCTCGCGCCGCATGGTGTAGGCGTCGAGCAGGGCCTGGGTGGGGTGCTCGTGCGTGCCGTCGCCGGCGTTGATGACCACGCCGGAGACCCAGCTCGCGATCTGCTGCTGCGCCCCGGAGGCCATGTGGCGGATGACGAAGCCGTCCACGCCCATGGCCTGGAGGTTCATCACCGTGTCGCGCAGGGACTCGCCCTTGGACAGGGAGGACCCCTTGCCCGCCATGTTGAGCGAGTCGGCGGACAGCCACTTCTCGGCGAGCTCGAAGGACCCGCGCGTGCGGGTCGAGTCCTCGAAGAAGAAGTTGACGACGGTGCGGCCGCGCAGCGTGGGGAGCTTCTTGATGTCGCGGTGCTGCACCTCGTGCATCTGCACGGCGGTGTCGAGGATCTGGGTGATGTCCTCGCGGGTCAGGTCGTTGATGGACAGGAGGTGCTTGTTCACCGGTTCCCTCCGGAGATGCGGACCTCGTCGGTGCCGTCACGCTCGGCGAGCAGCACCGAGACCCGCTCGGTGGACGAGGTGGGGAGATTCTTGCCGACGTGGTCGGCGCGGACGGGCAGCTCACGGTGGCCGCGGTCCACGAGGACGGCGAGCCGGACGGCCCGGGGGCGGCCCAGGTCGGCCAGCGCGTCGAGCGCGGCGCGGACGGTGCGGCCGGAGTAGAGCACGTCGTCGACGAGGACGACGATCTTGTCGTCGATGCCGACGGAGGGGATGTCGAGCTTCTCCGCGGGGCGGATCGGCTTGCGCCGCAGGTCGTCTCGATACATCGTGATGTCGATCGCGCCCACGGGGACGTCCGTGCCCTCGACCTCGGCCATGGTCGTGGCCAGGCGGCGGGCGAGCGGGACTCCTCGGGTGGGGATACCGAGGACGACGAGGCCCTCCGCTCCCTTGTTGCGCTCGAGCACCTCGTGGGCCATGCGTCGCAAGGCCCGGGCGATCTCGTTGTCGCTCATGACGATCCGGGCATCGGTGCCGTCGTCGCCGGATGACTGGGGGGTGTGGTCTGGGGCAGGCGTCATCGCGTCTGACCTCCTTCTCGCCTCGCTGGACGTCGTTAAAGGATGTCGATCGGCACGATCCTAGCGGGCCCGGGCGGGTGGTCGTGACCCGCGTCCGGTGCCCCGTCACCAGCGCCCCAACCGCCCGAACCCTCGCGGACGGTCACAATCGGAACAGGACGGGGCCAATCGGGCGGACACCCACCGACCTCAACGACTACTCAGACCGTCCATTCACTCGCTCAGCGTCAAAGATGTGCCCATACGAATGAATATTGGTGGGCTTTCGGCGGTTGCGCTTGCCGCAAGGATCACAGTGAGTAACCATTCCACTGTTACAGACAGTTACGTGATCGGAGTCAGTCATGGCCAGCGACTACGCGAAGGCCCTCGGGTCCCGGCTGCGTTCCATCCGCACCCAGCAGGGCCTTTCCCTGCACGCGGTCGAGGAGCGCTCCCAGGGTCGCTGGAAGGCCGTCGTGGTGGGTTCCTACGAGCGTGGGGACCGCGCCGTGACCGTGCAGCGACTCTCCGAGCTCGCCGACTTCTACGGCGTGCCCGTCTCGGCCCTCATGCCCGACTCGGAGGTGGCGCCCGCCACCGAGGCCCCGGCCAAGCTGATCATCGACCTCGAGGCGCTGTCCCAGGTGTCCGCCGAGCGCGCCGGCCCCCTCGCCCGCTACGCCGCGACCATCCAGTCCCAGCGCGGCGACTACAACGGCAAGGTCCTGTCCATCCGCCAGGAGGACCTGCGCACCCTCGCCGTCATCTACGACACCTCCCCCGGCCAGCTGGCCGACGAGCTCGTCGGCTGGGGCGTCCTGGACCCCGCCGCCCGTCGCGGCATCCCGGAGTCCTGACCCTGCCGGGTCCGCGCAGGCGTCCCGTCCAGCTCGTATGCCGGAAGGCCCCGGCCCCTCGTGGGGTCGGGGCCTTCCGGCATACGAGCCGTGGTCGGGCCGTGGCTCAGACCAGGGTGGGCTTGACCTGCTGCAGCCGGCCGAGGAGCCCGTTGACGAAGGTCGGGGACTCGTCGGTGGACAGCTCTCGGGCCAGGGCGACGGCCTCGGCGATCGCGACGCCCTCGGGCACCTCGTCGCCGTAGACCAGCTCGAACGCGCCGAGGCGCAGGATCGCGCGGTCCACGGCGGGCATGCGGTCGAGGGTCCAGCCCTGCGCGTAGGTCGTCAGCGCCTCGTCGATCGACGCCCAGTGCCGGACGACGCCCTGGACGAGGGTCGAGGAGTACTCCGGCACCGGGTGGTCGTCCTGGCCGGCCCGGACCGGCGAAGCGAGCCGCTCGGCGAGCAGGTCGGAGGCGTTCATCCCCCGCGACTCGGCCTCGAAGAGGATGTCGAGCGCCCGCTTGCGGGCCTTGGATCGAGCCGACACGTCAGTTGACGCGACCGAGGTAGGAGCCGTCGCGGGTGTCGACCTTGACCTTGGTGCCGGTCTCGAGGAAGAGCGGGACGGCGATCTGCGCACCGGTCTCGAGGGTGGCCGGCTTGGTGCCGCCCGTGGAGCGGTCGCCCTGCAGGCCCGGCTCGGTGTAGGTGATCTCGAGGACCACGGAGGCCGGCAGCTCGACGTAGAGCGGCGCGCCCTCGTGGGTGGCGACGATCGCCTCCTGGTTCTCCAGCATGTAGTCGGCGACCGATCCCACGACCGTCTCGCTCACGTGGAGCTGGTCGTAGGTCTTGCCGTCCATGAAGACGAAGTCGGTGCCGTCCTTGTAGAGGTACTGCATCGTGCGCTTGTCGACGTTGGACGTCTCGACCTTGGTGCCGGCGTTGAAGGTCTTGTCCACCGTCTTGCCGGTCATGACCGACTTGAGCTTGGTGCGCACGAAGGCCGGGCCCTTGCCGGGCTTGACGTGCTGGAACTCCACCACGGACCAGAGCTGGCCCTCCAGGTTGAGCACCATGCCGTTCTTGAGGTCGTTGGTCGTTGCCACAGGGCCGTCCATCTCTGTCGTCGGGGGCGCGCTGCAGCGCCTCGGGTCACCAGGGTTTCCGCGCCAGTCTAGCCGGTATGCCGTCCGCGCCGGTTCACGCCGACACCCGGCGCAGGGCCGCGACAGGGCCCACACTCGGGGCATGAAGCTCACCACCGCCGCCCTCGGGGGACTCGCCGCCATCGCCGGCGTCGCCGCGCACGACCTCACCCAGCGTCGGCACTCGCTGCTGCGCACCTTCCCCGTGATCGGCCACGGCCGCTTCCTGGTCGAGGCGATCGGGCCCGAGCTGCGACAGTACGTCGTGGCCGCCAACGACGAGGAGCGCCCGTTCAGCCGGGACCAGCGGCGCTGGGTCTACGCGTCGGCCAAGAAGGAGAACAACTACTTCGGCTTCGGGTCCGACAACGACATGGAGCAGGCCGCCAACTACGCGGTCATCAAGCACCGCACCTTCGCGGACGTCGCCCCACCGACGCACGACCACGCCGCGGAGCAGGTCGTCCTCCCGTCAGCGAAGGTCCTCGGGGGCCCGCGCGGGCGGCGCCACGCGTTCCGCCCGCAGTCCGTGGTGAACGTGTCGGCGATGAGCTTCGGCTCGCTGTCGCCCAACGCCATCAGCGCCATCAACGCCGGCGTGGGGATCGCCGGGGCCCTGCACAACACCGGCGAGGGCGGGTTGTCTCCCTACCACCGCCAGGGCGGCGACCTCATCTTCCAGATCGGGACGTCCTACTTCGGCTGCCGGGACGAGCAGGGCAGGTTCGACCTGGACCAGCTCGCCGCGCTGGTCGAGTCGGCGCCGGTCCGCGCCATCGAGATCAAGCTCTCCCAGGGCGCGAAGCCCGGGCTCGGCGGGGTGCTGCCTGCGGCCAAGGTCACCGAGGAGATCGCCGAGATCCGCGGCATCCCGGTCGGCCAGGACTGCATCTCCCCCTCGCGGCACGGCGAGTTCGACAGCGTCGACGGTCTGCTGGAGTGGATCGAGACGATCGCCGAGCGCACGGGGCTGCCCGTGGGCATCAAGTCCGCCGTCGGCAACCTGGCCTTCTGGGAGGAGCTGGCGGAGCTGATGGCCGACCGCACGCGCGGGGTCGACTTCATCACCATCGACGGCGGGGAGGGTGGCACCGGAGCCGCTCCGCTGACCTTCTCCGACTCCGTGTCCCTGCCCTTCCGCATGGGCTTCCCCCGGGTCTACTCGATCTTCGCCCGTCGCGGCCTGACCGACGACGTCACCTTCATCGGTGCCGGCAAGCTGGGCCTGCCCGACAACGCGGTCGTGGCCTTCGCGATGGGGTGCGACATGGTCAACGTCGCCCGGGAGGCCATGCTGGCCATCGGATGCATCCAGGCGCAGAAGTGCCACACCGACACGTGCCCCGTGGGCGTGGCCACGCAGAATCCGTGGCTCGCCCGGGGCATCGATCCGGCCCTCAAGTCCGTGCGCCTGGCCAACTACCTCATGACCGTGCGGAGGGACCTGCTGAAGGTGGCCGAGGCCTGCGGCGTGCTCCACCCGGCCCTGATCACCGTGGACGACGTGGAGCTGCTGGACGGCGACGGAGGCGGGGTGTCCCTGGGCGAGCGGTACGCCTACGAGCCGGGCTGGGGCGAGCTCGGGCCCGCGCTCGCCGAGGAGATCTCGGCGATCATGCTCGGCACGGCTCCGCAGGGCGGCGAGGCTCCCGAGAGCGCCGACGCCGAGTAGCCCCTGCCCGACCTGTGGGCGGGCTGGACGGGAACACATAAGCGGGAGTCATGGTTAGCAACACTCGTTGACCCCCCCCCCGCCCCCTGCCCCGGTGGTTCACGGCGTTCATGATCGTCGTCGCCGTCCAGAGCATCGGCGTCTTCGCGCTGCAGTCGCTCGGCGTCATCGAGCTGTCCGCCAAGCGCCACCGGCACCTACTACCGCGCCGGCGAGGGCCTCGTCGGTTCCTGGATCGCCCTCGGGATGTACGCCCTGTTCTCCGCCGTCATGAAGTACGGCGCACTCAAGGACTTCAACACCGAGATGCGCTCGCACACCGTGCCGGGCACCACGATCCACGACTCGCTCGGCGTGTCGCCCTGGGTGCTGGTGCTCGTGCTCGTCGCCGCGGTCGGCTGGGCCACGGTCCGTCACCTCTCCCGCCAGTCCCTATGGCGAGCCTGCCCGCCCGCCGCTCCGGCCTGGCCCACCTCCTGCTCGAGAAGCCCTGGCACGCGTTCGCCACGGCCCTGGTGATCGGTCTCATCGCGATCGCGGCCTGGCCGCTCAGCTTCGCGGCCGGTCGTCCCGACGGGCTCGGCATCACGACCCCCTCGGCCAACCTCGTCCGCTGGCTCGTGACCGGCAACGGCGCATCCGTCGACTGGGGCGTGTTCCTCGTCCTCGGCCTGCTGGTCGGCTCCTTCGTCGCGGCCAAGGCGTCCGGCGAGTTCCGCGTCCGCGTCCCCGACGCCCGCCAGGCCACCCGCTCGGTCGTGGGCGGGGCGCTCATGGGCGTCGGCGCCTCCCTCGCCGGCGGCTGCACCATCGGCAACGCCATGGTCCAGACCGCGCAGTTCACCTACCAGGGCTGGGTCGCGCTCGTCTTCATGGTGCTCGGCACCGGCATCGGCGTGAAGTTCTTCGTCGGCACCCACCGCCGCGAGGGCGCGCTCACCGGGGCCGACGCGGTGGACGCCGCCGCGGCGCCCGCCGCCCCCACGCTCCGCCTCACGCCCACCCCGTGACCCCGGGCGGATCCAGTCACCCAGGCAACCCAAGGCAACCCGGCCCCTGCGGCCGCACCGTCATCCCACCCCCCACGCTAGGAGAACGATCGTGAAGTACACGCTGGGGACCGAGGGCCAGGTCTGCCCCTTCCCCCTCGTCGAGGCCAAGCAGGCCATGGAGCAGATCGAGCTCGGTGACGAGCTGATCATCAACTTCGACTGCACCCAGGCCACCGACGCCCTCCCCCGCTGGGCCGCCGAGAACGGCTACCCGGTGACCAGCTTCGACCGCGCCGGTGACGCGGGCTGGACCATCACCGTGCAGAAGTCCGCCTAGCCCCTCCGCCCGCGTCGGCGCCGGGCACCACGACCGGGCCGGGCATCTCCCCCCTCGGAGATGACCGGCCCGGAGCCGTGTGCCGTCGGTGTGCCGTCGGCGACCGTTCGCCTACTTGATCTCTCGACGGGCCAGCAGCGCGCTGCCGACCACGAGCGGGAGCAGCACCCAGAGGCCGTAGGACGTGGCGAGGTGCTGCCAGTCCGTGCCGGTCATCTCGCCGCTCAGCAGCGGGGCGGTCGACCGGCTGGTGTCGATCCAGGGCGCCGCGTCGCGGAACCACGCGACGCTGGCGGTGAGGATCGTCAGCACCGTCGGCAGGATGAAGAACGCGGCGATGGCAGCCCCCGGCACCACGATGAGCAGCCCGAAGGCCACGCCCTGCAGCACGCTGAGGATCATCGCCAGCAGCACCCCGCCGATGGGAGCCCACTCGGTCGGCCAGGTGCCCGGCGCGTCCTTGATCGCCATGGCGAGGCCGTTGGCCGCGGCGGCGAGCGCGACCGCGAGCGCCACGGCGAGGACCGCGACGAGGCAGGCGGCGACCGCCTTGGCCGCCACCACCCGCAGCCGGCGCGGCTCCTGGGTGAAGCTGACCAGCCCGGTCCGCTGGGAGAACTCCGACGTGGCGGTGAGGATGCCCAGCACGGGCAGCAGCAGCATGAGCGGCGTCGACGTGGCCCCCAGGAAGGTCATGAAGGTCAGGCTCTCGCGCTCGGCGAACACGAGGACCAGCCCGATCGCGGCGGCCGTCACCAGGCCGATCGTGATGAGCAGCCACCGCCCGGACGCGGTGTCGACGAGCTTGCGCAGCTCGACGTGGAGCAGCCGCCCGAAGGGGATGCCGGGGCGACCGCCGGTGGTGGCCGCGGTGCCGTGGCCGGCCCCACCGCCGTCGGTGCGTGCGTGGGTCGTCGCGGTGCTCATGCCGCGGCCTCCTGCCCGTTGGTGCCGCGCGCGTCGCCCGCGGTCAGCTCGAGGAACATCTGCTCCAGCCCGGCCCCCTGCGCCGGACGGAGTGCGGTGAGGACCACCTGGGCCTCGAGAGCGACGCGGCCCACGGTCTCGGCGTCGGCGTCGACGGTCAGCTCGCCGCCGGCTGCACCGGTGACGGCGTGACCGTCCCGGCGCAGCGCCTCGGCCAGCCGGGCCCCGTCGAGCGAGGCCACGACCGTGCCCTGGCCGGCCAGCAGCTCGCGGGTGGAGCCCTGGGCCACGATGCGCCCGCGGCCGATCATGATGATCTCGTCGGCCGTCTGCTCCACCTCGTGCAGCAGGTGCGAGGACAGCAGGACCGTGCGGCCCTGGTCGGCGAACCCGCGCAGCAGCCCGCGCATCCAGTGGATGCCCTGCGGGTCCAGGCCGTTGGCGGGCTCGTCCAGGATGAGGACCTGCGGGTCGCCGAGCAGCGCGCCGGCGATGCCGAGGCGCTGGCGCATCCCGAGGGAGTAGTTGCGCAGCCGGCGACGTGACTCGTCGGGCGTGAGACCGACGAGCGAGAGCATCTCGTCGACGCGGGAGCGGGGAGCGCCGATGGCAATCGCCGCGAGGGTCAGGGCCTCGCGCCCCGTGCGGCCCACGTGCTGGGCCGAGGCGTCGAGCAGGGTGCCGACCTGCGAGGCGGGGTTGGTCAGGTCGCGGTAGCGCGCCCCGAGGATCCGGGCCTCCCCCGAGGAAGCCGGCGTCAGGCCGCACATGACGCGCATGGCGGTGGACTTGCCCGCGCCGTTCGGCCCGAGGAAGCCGGTCACCACGCCCGGTCGGGCGGTGAAGGACACGTCGTCCACGGCGGTGAAGGCGCCGTACCTCTTGGTCAGGTGGTCGATCTCGATCATGGTGACCAGCCTGGCCCGTGTCCTGCGCCCCGCGCATCGGGCCTTCCGCCATACCGCCGTCGACCATCGGCCACGGTCGCGCCGACCTTGGGATGACGCGCCCACGCCCGTCCGGCTCCTAGGCTGCTGCCATGAGCAGCAGCCGTGCCCCAGATCGGTGGGAGCCGATCTCGGTCTGGGGGCACGTGTGGCGAGAGGTCGTGGCGCTCGCGCTCGGGCTCACGCTGTACGGGTTGATGCTCGACCCGCTGCTGGCCAACCCGGTGGCCGGCTGGGTGCGCACCGTCGACGTGTGCCTCGGCGTGGTCGCGCTGGCCCTGCTGCCCCTGCACCGCCGCTGGCCCCTGGCCGTCCCCCTCGCGCTGCAGCTCCTGTCGGCGTTCTCCGTGCTGGGGGCCGGCGCCGCCGGCATCGGGCTGATCTCCGTGGCGACCCGCCGGCGCTGGCAGCCGATCGCCCTGACGAGCGCCGCCACGGTGCTCGCGGCCGTCGTCAACGGTCGTATCTATCCCGCGGTCGACCCCCTGCCCCTCATGGTGGACGCCGGGATCGTGGTCGTCCTGATCGCCGCCCACGTCGCCTGGGGGCTCTACATCGGGGCCCGACGCGACCTGTTCGCGACCTGGCGATGGCGCGCCGAGACCGCGGAGCGCGAGCAGGCACAACGGGTCTCGTCCGCGCGCGAGGGCGAGCGCACCCGCATCGCGCGCGAGATGCACGACGTGCTGGCGCACCGGATCTCGTTGGTGTCCATGCACGCCGGCGCCCTCGCCTACCGGGAGGACCTGTCCCGCGAGCAGATCCGCGAGGAGGCCGCCATCATCCAGGGCACCTCCATGCAGGCCCTCGCCGAGCTCCGCCAGATCCTCGGCGTGCTGCGCAGCACCCCGGTCGGCGGCACGGAAGAGTCCGTCGAGGCGCCGCAGCCCACCTTCGCCGACATCGGCGCCCTCGTCGAGGAGGCTGGTGCCGCAGGGCTTCCCACGCACCTGACGATCGACGTCCCGGCCGGGGAGCAACCCCCGGTCGCCGTCGGACGCCACGCCTACCGCATGGTCCAGGAGGCCCTGACCAACGTCTGCAAGCACGCACCGGGCGCCGACACCCGGGTGCTCGTGCGTGGTGCGCCGGGGGCCGGCCTGCACCTCGAGGTGGTCAACGAGCCCATGCCCGTATGGCGCCCGCCGTCCGCCTCGATCGGGGGCGCCGGGCTCGGGCTGGTGGGGCTCGCGGAGCGCGCGACCATCGTCGGCGGCACGCTCACGCACGGGCCGGCCCCCGAGGGCGGCTATCGTGTCAGCGCGGACCTGCCCTGGCCCCCGGAGGACTCATGACCGACCCCGTGCGCGTGCTGCTCGTGGACGACGACGCGCTGGTGCGAGCCGGCCTGCGGCTCATCCTCGGTGGTGACGCCTCCATCGAGATCGTCGGCGAGGCCGGGGACGGCCTCGAGGCCGAGCGCCTGGTCACCGAGCTGCGTCCGGCGGTGGTGCTCATGGACATCCGCATGCCCCGCCAGGACGGGCTCACGACCACCGAGCACCTGGTGGCGCGCGCCGGTCACCCGGAGGTCATCGTGCTGACGACCTTCGACGCCGACGACCTCGTGCTGCGGGCCCTGCGCGCCGGCGCGAGCGGGTTCCTCCTCAAGGACACTCCCCCGGCGCACATCGTGGAGGCGATCCATCGCGTGCGTGCCGGCGAGCCCATGCTGTCGCCGACCGTGACCCAGCAGCTCATCCACGCCGTGTCCACCCGCACCAGCGACACGCGCGAGCGCCGCGCCGCCACCCTCGTCTCGGGCCTGACGGACCGCGAGCGGCAGATCGCGCTGGCCATCGGCGAGGGCCGCACCAACGCCGACATCGCGGCCTCGCTCTACCTCTCCGTGGCCACCGTCAAGTCCCACGTCACGCACCTGCTGACCAAGCTCGAGGCGGACAACCGCGTGCAGATCGCCATCCGCATGCACGACGCCGGCCTGCTCTGACCCACCCTGTCCCGGGGGCCGCGCCGGGGGTCGGGGTGGTGCGATCTCTGCGCTTGCCACAGATGACACGTGCTGTCTCATGACACCCGCACCGTCATCTGTGGCAAGTCCGCCTGTCGACCACCACCCAGCCCCGCGGACCGCCCACCCCTGTCCTCCCCCGCTCCCTCAGTCCACCGCGCCCGTAGTCCACCGTGCGGGTTGTCCACAGGTCTGCGGCCGTCCCATCGCGACCCAGACCGGGCTGTGGAGGACCATCCTCTGCTCCGACCGCGAGATCGCACACTCGACGGGTGACCACCGACGACACGCCCGACCGGATCACCCGGATCGTTCGCCTGCTCTCGATGCTCCAGCGCGGGCCGGGGCGGTCGAGCGCCGGGCTGGCCGAGCAGCTCGGCACCAGCCGCAGGACGATCCTGCGCGAGGTCGAGGCCTTGCGCGGCGCGGGGGTGGGCCTCACCACCTCGCAGGACCGGTGGGGGAGCATCCTGCTGGAGGGCCCCTCCCCCGCGGCGGACACGCTGCTGGCGCTGGACGAGGACGAGGCCCTGTCGGTGGCCATGGGGTCGGCGCTGATCATGACCGACGCCCCTGACCTGGGTGGCGGCACCGCCGCTGAGTGTTTCGTCCGGACGGCACGGCTGCTCGGCCCCGGTGGCAGGGCACGCCTACGCACCAGGCTGGTGGAGGGCGGCCTGCTCCCGGACGTCCTGGCCGGTGTGCGGGACCCACGGAGCGACCGGGTGCTGCACGAGTCGCTGCTGACCAAGGTCTGGGCCATCGCCGGCGCCCGTCAGGACGGCCAGCGGGTGACCTTCCGCGAGACGGTGGGTGGCCCGTGGCGGACCTGCGACCCGCAGACGCTGATCGTCACCGATCGGGCCTGGCACCTCGGGTGGACGGGACCGTGGGGTGAGGACCTTACGGCCCGGGTGCACCACCTGCACGACGTCCACCGCGTCCGGTGGACCCACGCGGTCACGGGCGCGTGGCACCACGACCTCGGCTGACGGCGTCGTACGCCGCCTCGAGCCACTCCTCGCGCGGTGCCTCAAGACGCGTGGGCGACCCGACGTCCGTCAGGGCGACGAAGCGCAGGGTGGCCCCGCGTGACTTCTTGTCCCGGGCCATGGCGGTGAGCAGGTCGGTCCAGCGGCCGTCGGCATACGAGGTCGGCAGGCCCACGGCGGCAAGGACGCGACGGTGCCGGTCGACCACCGATCGGTCGAGCAGCCCTGCGGCGCAAGCGAGCTCGGCGGCAAAGACGAGGCCGACCGCGACCGCGTCACCGTGCCGCCAGCGATAGGACTCGACCTGCTCGACGGCGTGGCCGAAGGTGTGGCCGTAGTTGAGGATCTCGCGCAGCGAGGACTCGCGCAGGTCCGCCGCGACGACGGACGCCTTGACCCGGATCTTGCGCTCGACGAGCTCGCGGAGCACCGGCCCGTGGACGTCGAGGGCGGCCTCGGGCGAGGCCTCGACGAGCTCGAGGATGCGGGGGTCGGCGATGAAGCCGCCCTTGATCACCTCGGCCAGGCCGGCGGCGAGGTCGGCGCGCGGGAGGGTCGCCAGGGTGGTGAGGTCGCACACGACGCCGCGCGGCTCGTGGAAGGCGCCGACGAGGTTCTTGCCCTCGGGGGTGTTGATGCCGGTCTTGCCGCCGACGGCGGCGTCGACCATGGCGAGCAGCGTCGTGGGCACGTGCACGACGTCGACGCCCCGCAGCCAGGTGGCGGCGAGAAATCCGCCGAGGTCGGTGACCGTCCCCCCGCCCACGCACACGACCGCGTCGGACCGGGTGAAGCCCGCCTGGCCGAGCTGCGACCACAGCCGCACCAGCACGTCGGCCGACTTGGCGCTCTCGGCGTCGGGCACCTCGGCGCGGTGGACCTGCAGGCCGTGCGCCGTGAGGGCCCCGGCGACCCGCGAGGCACAGGTCTCGACGGCGGGAGAGGACACGACGAGCACCCGCAGCACGCCGTCCCGCAGCAGGCCGGGGACGCGGTCGAGCACGTCGTGCCCCACGACGACGTCGTAGGCGTCGCCGACCGGGATCGTCGTGCCTGCGACGGCGTTGCTCATGCGCTGCCACCCTGGAGGAGCTCGACGACCTGGTCCGCGACGTCCTGGACGCTGCGGCCGGCGGTGTCGACCGTCCAGGTGGCGACCTCGGCGTAGAGCGGCCGCCGGGTCTCCATGTGCCTGATCCAGGAGCGTCGGGGCAGCAGAGCCACCATCGACGAGCTCTGGTCGAAGCCGATGCGCCTGGCCGCGTCGGCGATGCCGACGTCGAGGAAGACGACGGTGTGGTCGCGCAGGGCCTCGCGCACGGTGGGGTCGGTGATGGCGCCCCCACCGATCTCGACGACGCCGTCGCGGGTCAGCACCTGCATGGTCGCCTCGCGCTCGAGCTCGCGGAAGCGCGGCTCCCCCAGGTCGACGAAGACCTCGGACACCGGTGTGCCCGCGAGGCGCTCGACCTCGCGATCGGTCTCGGTGCAGCCCGCCCCGAGCAGCTCGGCCAGGGCGTGGCCGACGGCGGACTTGCCCGAGCCGGGTGGCCCGACCAGCACGACCTGCGGCCGCGAGCGCCGCGGGAGGGCATGGATGATCGACTCGGTGACCTCACCGGCGTCTCGGCCGGTGGTGTCGACCGCGACGTCCGCGGCGTTCTCGTAGACGGGGCGCCGCGACGCGTACAGCTGCGGCACGTCGTGGCGGCGCAGCATCGGTCGCCCCGCCGGGTCACCGGCTCGCGTCAGGGCCTCGTCGAGGTCGACGTCGAGGTGCACGACCTGGTGCGACGCGAGGGCCGCCACGACCTCCGCGGACCCGAGAGCCCCTCCGCCGAGGGCGAGCACGCACGGCTCCTGCGTGGCCAGCAGGTCGAGGACGGTGCGGCGCTCGGCGTCACGGAAGGCCGTCTCGCCGTGCTCGGTGAAGTAGTCCGGGATGGGCATCCCGAGGCGCTCGACCAGCGCGGCGTCGCTGTCGACGAAGGGCAGGCCGGTGCGCGCCGCCAGCTGGCGCCCGACGGTGGACTTGCCGGCGCCCATGAAGCCGACGAGGACGATCATCAGCGCATCGCCTCGGGGATGGCGTCGAGGTAGGCGCGGTGGTTGCGCGCCGTCTCGGCGACGCTGTCGCCCCCGAACTTCTCCAGGCAGGCCTCGGCGAGGACCAGGGCCACCATCGCCTCCGCCACGACCCCGGCCGCCGGGACGGCGCAGACGTCGGAGCGCTGGTGGATCGCGGTGGCCTCGGCATCCGGGTCGAGGACGTCGACGGTGTCCAGCGCCCGGGGGACGGTGGAGATGGGCTTCATGGCGGCGCGGACGCGCAGGGTGTCGCCGTTGGACATGCCGCCCTCGGTGCCGCCGGCGCGGTTGCTGCGCCGGACGATCCGCCCCTCGCCGTCACGCTCGAGCTCGTCGTGCGCGGCGCTCCCCCGCCGCCGGGCGGTGCGGAAGCCGTCGCCGACCTCCACGCCCTTGATGGCCTGGATGCCCATGAGGGCCGCCGCGAGCCGCGCGTCGAGGCGCCGGTCCCAGTGGACGTGCGAGCCGAGGCCCGGCGGCAGTCCGACGGCCACGACCTCGACGACGCCGCCGAGGGTGTCACCGTCCTTGTGGGCCGCGTCGATCTCGGCGACCATCGCGGCGCTCCCGGCCTGGTCGAACGCCCGCACCGGGTCGGCGTCGAGCGCGGCGACGTCGTCGGGACCGGGCACCGCCGCGTCGTCGGACACGCCGGCCTCCCCGATGGCGACGGTGTGCGACACCAGCCGTATGCCGTAGGCCTGCTCGAGCAGGGCCGCCGCGATCGCGCCCAGCGCCACGCGGGCCGCCGTCTCGCGGGCGCTCGCCCGCTCGAGCACGGGGCGGGCGTCCTCGAACGCGTACTTCTGCATGCCGACGAGGTCGGCGTGGCCGGGGCGCGGGCGCGTGAGGGGCTTGTTGCGCGCGATCTCCTTCGGCGCGTTGACGTCGTCGCTGGCGGCATACGCGGCGTCCTCGACGGGGTCGGGGCTCATCACGGTCTGCCACTTGGGCCACTCGGAGTTGCCGATCCGCAGGGCGACCGGGCTGCCGAGGGTGAGCCCGTGCCGGAGGCCGCCGATGATCTCGATCGCGTCCTGCTCGAACTTCTGCCGGGCACCGCGGCCGTAGCCGAGGCGGCGCCGGGCGAGGGCCCCGGCGATGTCGTCGCTCGTCACGCGGATCCCGGCCGGCAGGCCCTCGATCGTGGCGGCCAGGGCGGGGCCGTGCGACTCACCGGCAGTCAACCAACGCAGCATGTCCTCGATCCTCCCACGCCGCGTGGGGTGGGCTAGCGCCCCGTCCACGCTCCAGACGCGGCGTCGAGCAGCACGGACGCGGGCACGGGGCGCCCCGTCATGAGCTCGACCTGCAGGGCACCCTGGTGGGCCAGCATCTCCAGCCCGGAGACGACCGGGGCACCCGTGGCGGCAAAGGTCCGCGCGAGCGTGGTCGGCCAGTCCTCGTAGATCGCCTCGAACAGCGCCGGCAGCCGGGGCACGTCGGCGAGCTGCGCGGCGACGGCGTCCGCCCCGCGACCCGGGAGGGTGTCGATCACGAGGTCCGCGTCGCGGACGAGGGCGTTCACCTCGTCGAGCGGGTGAGCCGACCAGGCGACGCCCAGCTCGTCGAGCAGGTCCCCGGTCTCGGGCCGGACCTCGGACCGTATGCCGAACGCCACCGTCCGGGCGCCCAGCTCGCGCACGGCGGCGAGGGCCGACCGGGCGGTCGCCCCCGACCCGAGCACGAGCACGTGCCGGGCCGACGTGACGCGGTGGTCCGCCAGCGCCTGGCGGACGCCGTGCACGTCGGTGTTGTAGGCGTCCCAGCCGAGGTCGGGCCGCCGCACGAGGGTGTTGGCGCCGCCCACGCTCTCGGCCACGGGGTCCACCGTGGTGGCCAGCGACAGCGCAGCCTCCTTGAGGGGCATGGTCAGCGACAGGCCCCGCCAGCTCTCGTCCAGGCCCGCCACGAGTGCGGGCAGCTCGGCCGCCTCGCACTCGCGCCGGTCATAGGTCCAGTCCGACAGCCCCAGGTGCGCGTAGGCCGCGCGGTGCATCACCGGCGACAGCGAGTGGGCGATCGGCGACCCGAGGACGCCCGCCCTCAGCACTGGCCCTTGTGCGCCTGGCACCACGCCTGGAACCGCAGGACGGCCTTGTCGTGATCCGCCTTGTTCTCGGTGAACACAGTCTCGCCGGTCGCCGGGTTGATCGTCACGAAGAACAGCCAGGGCCCCTGCGCGGGGTTGACGGCCGCCTTGATGGAGGCCTCGCCGGGGTTGCCGATCGGCCCGACGGGCAGGCCGTCGCGGGTGTAGGTGTTGTAGCCGTTGACCTGCGCGCGCTCCTCGTCGGTGGTCGTGATGACCCGCTTGCCGGTGGCATAGGCGACGGTGGAGTCGAGCTGCAGGCGCATCGGCACGGCGAGGCGGTTCTCCAGGACCCGGGCGACCTTGCCGCGGTCCGCGTCGAGGCGCGACTCGGACTCGACGATGCTGGCGATGATGATCGCGCGCTCGGCCTTGCCGTCGCTCACCCCGAGCTCGGCGAGGACGTCCTTGGTCTTGGCGACCATGGCGGCGAGCTGCTCGGCGGCCGTGCTCTTGGCCTTGAACTCGTAGGACGAGGGGAACAGGTAGCCCTCGACGTTGCCCTTGGCCGAGCTCGGGAGGTTGAGCGCCGCGGTGTTCTTGGCGGCCTTCTCGTAGTCCGCGACCGGGATGCCGGACGCCTTGGACAGGACCTTGTAGACCTCGCTGGCCCGCATGCCCTCGGGCACGGTCACGCGCTTGACGACGCGGTTCTTGGGGTCGGCGAGGTAGGCGAGGGCGGCCTTGGCCGGCTGGTGCTCGGCCATGAGGTAGTCGCCCGGCTGGATCGACTGCGCACGGGTGTCCTCGCGCGCGGCGTCGACGAAGGCACCGGCGGACTTGACGACGCCGGCCTTCTCCAGGGTGTCCCCGATGGCCCGGCCGTTGGCGTTGGCGGCGATCGTCACCGGCACCTTCTTGCCCGTGGCGTCGCTCGCGGCGTAGTCACCGCCGCCGAGGAAGCCGGCGACGACGGGCTTGAGCACGAGCCCGGCGACCAGCACGGCAGCGGCCAGGGCGACCAGGAGCAGGAGGATCAGCAGCGGGCCGCGCCGGCGCCGGTGCGGCGGACGGCCGGTCGGTGACGCCCCCGTCGTGCCGCCTCGCCCGTGGTCACCGGGGCCGGACCCGTCCCGACCGCCGAAGATCGAGTCGCTCAGGTGCTGGTCGGTCACGGGCTGGGGTCCTTGTCGTCGGGCTCGACCGGCGCCTCGGGCCGGGCGCCGGCTCCCCGTCCCCGGTGCCGCGCCTTGCGGGGGCGGGCGGGGATCGAGGCGGTGGCGCGACTGGCGTCCACCGCGGGTCCGGGCTCCGCCTCGGTCGAGGAGCCGGCCCTCCTCCCGGTGGATCGCTCGTGGTCGAGGGCCACCTGGAGGATCAGCACCGCGGCGGCCTGGTCGATGACCTGGCGCTGGGCCCGGGCCCGGCGCCCGCTGTCGCGGAGCTGTCGTGCGGCGTCCACCGTGGTCAGTCGCTCGTCGACGAGGCGGACCTCGACGCTCGGGCCACCGGCGGCGGACGGGGTCGAGCCTAGGAGACCGGCGGCGAACTCGCGCGCCCGACGCGCCGACTCGCCCTCTCCCCCGGCGAGGGTGCGGGGCAGCCCGACATAGACGACGGACGCCCCGACCTCGGCCGCGAGGGCGGCGACGGCCGCGACGTCCGTGTGCCGTCCGGGCACGTGCGCCACGGTCGCCTCGGGCGTCGCGATCAGGCCGTCCGGGTCGCTGCGGGCGACCCCGACACGCACGGTGCCCACGTCCACGCCGAGGCGCACGCCGCGGGGCAGGTCAGCCACGGGTCACCGCTGGGTGGCGCGGGCCCCGACGGTCCACTCGACCTGGGTCAGCGCATCGCCGATCTTGGCGGCATCCTGCCCGCCACCCTGGGCCAGGTCGTCCTTGCCGCCACCGCCCCCGCCGAGCGTCTGCGCGGCGACGCGGACGAGCTCGCCGGCCTTGATGCCCCACTCGCGGGCCCGCTCGTTGGTGGCCACGATGACGACGGGGCGACCCTTGGACTCGGTCGCCGCCGCGACGACGGCCGGGCGGTCGTTGCCGAGACGCCCGCGCAGGTCCAGGACGAGCGCCCGCAGGTCGTCGCCGCTCACGCCCTGGGCCTGGTGGCCGACGAAGCTGACGCCGTAGACGTCCTTGGCCTCGCTCGCGAGCCGGCCCGACGCGGCGAGCGCCTGCTGCTGGCGCATGGCGGTGATCTCGCGCTCGGCGTCCTTGAGCTTGCCGAGGATCGAGGAGATGCGCTCGGGCAGCTCCTCGCTGCGGACCTTGAGGTCGGCGGTGAGCTGGCCGACGATCGCGGCCTCGCGCGCCAGGAAGTCGTAGGCGTCCGAGCCGACGAGGGCCTCGACCCGGCGCACGCCGGAGCCGATGGACGCCTCGCCGAGGAGCTTGACGACACCGAGCTGGCCCGACCGCTGCGCGTGGGTGCCGCCGCAGAGCTCACGGGCCCACTCGCCGACGGAGATGACGCGGACCTCGTTGCCGTACTTCTCGCCGAACAACGCCATCGCGCCGGTGGCGACGGCCTCCTCCTGGGTCATCACGTCGGCGCGGACCTCGAGGTCCTCCAGCAGCATCGTGTTGACCTTGGACTCGACCTCGTTCAGCACCGAGACCGGCGCGGCGGAGGTGGCGTTGAAGTCGAACCGGAAGCGCCCGGGGGCGTTCTCGGACCCGGCCTGCGTCGCGGTGTCGCCGAGGGCCTCGCGGATCGCCTTGTGCACCATGTGGGTCGCGGTGTGGGCGCGGCTGATCGCGCGGCGGCGCTGCAGGTCGACCAGCGCGTGCGCGGCCAGGCCGGGCACGACCTCGCCGGACACGACGGTGGCCTTGTGGACGATGAGGCCGTGGATGGGCTTCTGGACGTCGCGCACCTCGATGACGGCGCCGTTGTCGAGCTCGATCCGCCCTCCGTCGGCGAGCTGGCCGCCACCCTCGGCGTAGAAGGGGGTGCGGTCGAGGACGATCTCGACGTCCTGCCCCGCGGCCGCGGACCGGGTGGACTCGCCGTCGACGACCAGACCCGAGACGCGCGCCTCGGACCGGACCTCGTCGTAGCCCGTGAACTCGACCGCGTGGCCGAGGGCGTCCGCCAGCTCGCGGTAGGCGTGGGCGTCGCCGTGCCCCTGCTTCTTGGCCCTGGCGTCCGCCTTGGCCCGGGCCCGCTGCTCGCCCATGAGGCGGCGGAAGCCCTCCTCGTCGACGGAGACGCCCTGCTCGGCCGCCATCTCGAGGGTCAGGTCGATCGGGAAGCCATAGGTGTCGTGGAGCTGGAAGGCCTTGTCGCCGCCCAGCACGCCGGCGCCGGAGGTCTTGACCGCCGAGACCGCGCTGTCCAGGATCGTGGTCCCGCTCGTGAGGGTGCGGCGGAAGGCCTCCTCCTCGGCATACGCGATCTGACTGATGCGCGAGAAGTCGCGCTTCAGCTCGGGATAGGACCGGCTCATCTGCTCCATCGACACGGGCAGCAGCTCCGGCAGGGCGGGCGTGGTCACGCCGAGCAGGCGCATCGAGCGCACCGCGCGGCGCAGCAGCCGCCGCAGCACGTAGCCGCGACCCTCGTTGCCCGGGGTCACGCCGTCACCGATGAGCATGAGGGACGAGCGGACGTGGTCGGCGACCACGCGGAAGCGGACGTCGTCGTCGTCGTTCGCGCCATACGTCCGGCCGGAGATCGCCTCGGCCCGCTCGATGACGGGATAGACCTCGTCGATCTCGTAGAGATTGTCCACGCCCTGGAGCAGGAAGGCGACGCGCTCCAGGCCCATGCCGGTGTCGATGTTCTTGGCGGGGAGCGGACCGACCACGCGGAAATCGTCCTTGGCCTTGACGTCGGTGATCTCCTCGGTCTGGAAGACGAGGTTCCAGATCTCGAGGAAGCGGTCCTCGTCGGCCTCGGGGCCACCGTCCGGGCCGTACTCCGCGCCGCGGTCGATGTAGATCTCGGAGCAGGGGCCGCCCGGGCCCTCGACACCCATGTGCCAGTAGTTGTCCTTGAGGCTGCGACCCTGGATCCGCTCCGGCGGGACGCCCACCGCGACCCAGTGGTCGTAGGCCTCCTTGTCGCCCTCGGGGTAGTCCGGGTGGTAGCCGGGGCCGAGCACCGTGACCCAGACCTTGTCTGGGTCGAAGCCGAGGAAGCCGTCCTCCTGGCGCCCGGTGACGAGCTCCCAGGCGAAGCGGATCGCCTTCTTCTTGAAGTAGTCGCCGAAGGAGAAGTTGCCGTTCATCTGGAAGAACGTGCCGTGGCGGGTGGTCTTGCCGACCTCCTCGATGTCGCCGGTGCGCACGCACTTCTGCACGCTCGTGGCACGGAGGTAGGGGGCGGTCTCCTGCCCCAGGAAGTACGGCTTGAACGGCACCATGCCGGCGTTGACGAACAACAGGTTGGGGTCGTCGTAGAGGAGCGGGGCGCTGGGGACGACGGTGTGTCCCTTGCCCTCGAAGTACGCGAGCCAGCGACGGCGGATCTCGGCGGTTTCCATGACGGGTCAGTCCTTCTCTCACAACAGGTTCGGGGTGCAGGCGCGGGCATCGGCCGGGGCCTGGCAGAGCAGTCGAATGACGGGGAGGGGTCGCCTGCGCGCACGCAGGCCGGAGCGGGGGCGGCCGCCCCTAGATAGCTCGGGCTCGGCCCACCGCGTGGCTCGCGGCGGCCGCTGCGCGTGCTGCGGTCGCTGCGATCACTGCGCGACGGGTGCCGGGGACCACGGCGCTCACCTCCGAGGGGTCGTGGCGTCTGCGGCCAGCCTACCCCGAGCGTCCTGGCTCACCGCCGGTCGTGCAGGGCGGTCCGCAGCCACGCCCACCGGCTCGCCAGGCGCTCCTCGAAGCCGCGCGTGGTGGGCCGGTAGTAGTCGACGGTGCGGTCCAGGTCGTCCGGGAGGTACTGCTGGGCCGCCACACCCTCGTCGAGGGCGTGCGGGTAGACGTAGCCGTCGCCGTGCCCGAGCCGCGACGCGCCGGCGTAGCCCGACCCGCGCAGGTGGGCGGGGACCGCACCCCCGCGGCCGGCGCGGACGTCGGCGATCGCCTCGTTGATGCCCGTGTAGGCCGCGTTGGACTTGGGCGCGAGCGCGTTGTGGACGACGGCCTGCGCGAGGATGAGCCGCGCCTCCGGCATGCCGATCTGGGCCACGGCGTGCATCGCGGCCACGGCGGTCTGCAGCGCGGTGGGGTCCGCCATACCGACGTCCTCGGAGGCCGCGATGACCACCCGGCGGGCGATGAACCGCGGGTCCTCCCCGGCCTCGAGCATCCGCGCGAGGTAGTGCAGCGAGGCGTCCACGTCGGACCCCCGCATCGACTTGATGAGTGCCGAGGCGACGTCGTAGTGCTGGTCGCCGGTCTTGTCGTAGCGCACGACGGCCTTCTCCACCGCCTGCTCGACGTGGGCGGACGTGATGACGACGGGTTCCCGGTCACCGTCCCCGACCGGGAGGTCGCCGAGGGCCACCCCGGCCGCGCCCTCGAGGGCCGTGAGCGCGCGGCGGGCGTCTCCCCCGCTGATGCGCACGACGTGCTCGCGCGCCGCCTCCTCGAGCGTGAACTCCCCCGCCAGGCCTCGCTCCTCGACGAGTGCGGCGTCCAGCACCTCCCCCAGGTCGGCGTCCGTCAGCGACCCCAGCGTCACGAGCACCGAGCGGGACAGCAGCGGCGCGATGATGCTGAACGACGGGTTCTCCGTGGTCGCCGCCACCAGCACGACGAGGCGGTTCTCGACCGCCGGGAGGAGCGCGTCCTGCTGGGCCTTGGTGAACCGGTGGATCTCGTCGAGGAAGAGCACGGTGGTCCGGCCGTAGAGGTCGCGCTCGCGCACGGCCTCGTCGATCACCCGGCGCACGTCCTTGACCCCCGCCGTGATGGCCGACAGCTCGACGAAGCGGCGGCCGGCGGCGGTCGCGACGAGGTGGGCGAGGGTGGTCTTGCCGGTGCCCGGGGGACCCCAGAGGATCGCGGAGAGGGGGCCGACCGCACCCGAGTGACCCTCGATCAGCCGCCGCAACGGGCTGCCCGGACGCAGCGCCGCGGACTGGCCGCGCACCTCCTCCAGGGAGCGGGGACGCATGCGCACCGCGAGGGGCGGCAGGGGTGCGTCGGAGCTGCCGGGGGCGGCGAACAGGTCCGGGAGATCCACCGGCCCAGTCTCGCAGACGTGCCCCTCGGGGTGGTCGGTCCAACTGCTGCCGGGCTCGCCCGTCCGGCGGCACGTCTGGTCACGAATCGGTATCGACGCCGCCCCGGGGTCTGGACCCGGCCCCGGGCCGACCTAGAGTGTGGCCACGGTTCCCCGCTCGCACGAGGGCAAAGGCGCGCTCGCTCGGCTGGGATCACACCCTGGCCGCCATCCGTCAGGGTGATCACCACAGGTCCGTCCCATCAACGGACCCGTTCGAGGAGGTCTATCCCTATGCGAGCCACCACTCGCCTCACCCTCACCGCGACCGTCTCGGCGTCGGCAATGCTGCTGGCCGCCTGTGGCGGCGGTTCCGGCAGCTCCGGCTCCACCGGCAGCGGCGACTCCGCCGGCAAGCAGGGCGGGTCCATCTCCGTCCGTGGCTGCAACCCGGAGAACCCCCTGATCCCCGGCGCCACCACCGAGACCTGTGGTGGTGACGTCATCGACGCCGTCACCGCGCGTCTCGTCCACTACAACGTCGACACGGCCAAGCCCGAGAACGACATCGCCGAGTCCATCGAGACCAAGGACAACCAGAACTTCACGGTCAAGCTCAAGAAGGGCTACAAGTTCTCGGACGGCACCGAGGTCAAGGCCAAGAACTTCGTCGACGCGTGGAACTACACCGCCCTGTCGACCAACGCCCAGGGCGCGTCCTACTTCATGGAGCCCATCGAGGGCTTCGCCGACCTGCAGGCCGAGGAGGGTCAGACGCCCAAGGCCAAGACCATGTCGGGCCTGAAGGTCGTCGACGACACCACCTTCACCATCAAGACCACGGACAAGGTCTCGAACCTCCCCGAGCGCCTCGGCTACTCGGCCTTCGCGCCGCTGCCCGACTCGTTCGCCAAGGACCCCAAGGCGTTCGGCGACAAGCCGATCGGTGCCGGCCCCTACACGGTCGAGTCGTGGACCAAGAACCAGGCGATCGTCCTCAAGAAGAACCCGAACTACTCCGGCGCCAACAAGGGCTCCCTGGACCAGATCACGTTCAAGATCTACCAGGACTCCTCGGCCGCCTACAACGACGTGATGGCCGGCAACCTGGACGTCACCGACGAGATCCCCTCCTCGGCGATCACCGCCGACAAGTACAAGACGGACCTGCCCGACCGCAACGCCCAGAAGGAGTACGGCGGCATCACCACGATGACCTTCGCCTCCGCCAAGGCCGACCCGGCGGTCCAGAACCCCAAGGTGCGTCAGGCCATCTCCATGGCCGTCGACCGCGAGGCCGTCATCAAGTCGCAGTTCAACGGCACCCGCACCCCGGCCACCGGCTGGGTCGCCACGACGGTCAACGGCTACAAGGCCGGCGCCTGCGGCGAGTTCTGCACCTACGACGCCGCCAAGGCCAAGGCGCTGCTCCAGGAGGCCGGCGGCTTCAAGGGCAAGCTCACCCTCTCCTACAACGCCGACGCGTCGCACAAGGACTGGACCGAGGCCACCTGCCAGTCCATCAAGGAGGCGCTCGCGATCGACTGCGTCGCCACCCCGGTCGTCGACTTCAAGACCTTCCGCACGCAGGTCAAGAAGCGCGAGATGAAGGGCCTCTTCCGCACCGGCTGGCAGATGGACTACCCGTCGATCGAGAACTTCCTCACCCCGATCTTCGCCACGGGTGCCTCCTCCAACGACGGCGACTACTCCAACAAGGCCTTCGACGCCAAGCTCAAGGAGGCCGCCGCGGCAACCGACTCGGCCAAGGCCAACGAGCTGTACCAGGAGGCCGAGGGCATGCTCAAGGAGCAGATGCCGGCCATCCCGCTGTGGTACCCGAAGTCGACCATCGGCTGGTCGCCCAAGGTCACCAACGTCAAGATCTCGGCGTTCGGCAAGCCGGACTACGTGGGCATCAAGCTCAAGTGACCCAGCGGTCGTCCGCTGACAGGTGACACCTGATCCGTGGGTGCCCGGCACGTGCCGGGCACCCACGGCTGTGACGGCGGCCGGTGCACAACGGGATTCGCCGTCCGCGGACCTGCAGCACCCGGGTATCACCCCGGCGACCGGCCCCCAGCCAGGGACCGGTTACCCTGTAGCCGCTCGTTCTTCCCATCCACCCCTACCGGGGTACAGACCCAGCCATCACGTGAGCAAGGGCGCCGCGTGAGCCGCTCGTCCGACGACCATCCCCACGGCGGACGAGGGCGCCGGAGCTCCACGCTTGGAGCACGACTTCGAGCCGTCTGCGGCCCAGCCGCCGCAGGCACGACCACCTGAGGAGGTGTCGTGACCAAATACATCATTCGCCGGATCCTGCAGATGATCCCGGTGATCATCGGGGCCACGTTCTTGATCTTTGCCATGGTGTTCGCCCTGCCGGGCGATCCGACCGAGGGCAAGTGCGGCGAGCGCCCCTGCTCCCCCGCCTACATCGAGAAGTTCCGCGCCGAGCACAACCTCAACGACCCGCTGGTCGTCCAGTACGGCAAGTACATGGGCAAGCTCGTCCAGGGCGACCTCGGCACCAACTTCTACAACATCCCCGTCGCCGAGGACCTGTCCTCCCGCTACGTCATCACGGCCAAGCTCGCCGCGATCGCCATCGCCTTCGAGATCGTGATCGGCCTCGTGGCGGGTGTGCTCGCCGGCATCCGCAAGGGCAAGTTCATCGACAACCTGGTGATGGTCTCGACCCTCGTGGCGATCTCCATCCCCTCGTTCGTCATCGGTTCGACCCTGCAGTACCTCCTCGGCGTGCGTCTGCGGTGGTTCCCCGTGACCGCGGCCAACGACCCGACCCTCTACGACCTGGTGCTCCCCGGTTTCGTCCTCGGGTCGCTGTCGATCGCCTACGTCGCCCGGCTCATGCGCACCAACCTCGTCGAGAACCTCCGCGCCGACTACGTCCGCACGGCGATCTCCAAGGGGCTGACCCGCCAGCGCGCCGTCGGGCTGCACGCCATGCGCAACTCGATGATCCCGGTGGTCACCTTCCTGGGCGCCGACTTCGGCGGCCTGCTCGGCGGCGCGATCATCACGGAGCGCATCTTCAACATCAACGGCGTCGGTGGCTACATCTTCACCGGCATCCGCAACCGCGACGGCATCGCCGTCGTCTCGGCCGTGACGATGCTGGTGTTCGTGTTCCTGCTCGTCAACCTGCTCATCGACCTGCTCTACGGCCTGCTCGACCCGAGGATCAGCCATGACTGACGCCAACACCGCCACCGTCGCCGCCACCGAGGTCGCCCCGGCACCCGCTCAGGGCGGCGGCGAGGAGGCCCGATCCCTGTGGTCCGACGCCTGGCGCCAGCTCCGCAGGAACCCGCTCTTCTGGATCTCGGCCGCGCTCATCCTCATCTTCCTGCTCATGGCGTTCATCCCCCAGCTGTTCACCCGCATCGACCCGACCTCCGGCTCCCTGCGCCACGTGCGCGAGTCCATGAGCGGCGAGCACTGGTTCGGCACCGACAAGCAGGGGCGGGACATCTACGCCCGCACCATCTACGGCGCGCGGGCGTCGATCATCGTCGGCGTGCTCACGACGCTGAGCACCACGATCGTCGGCGGTGCCCTCGGCATCGTCGCCGGCTACCTCGGCGGGTGGCTCGACGCGCTGCTCATGCGCGTGACGGACATCTTCTTCGCCATCCCCATGCTGCTCGGCGGCATCCTGTTCATGGCCTCGTTCCCGTCCAACGCCAACACGTCCTACTGGGTCGTCGTGGGCAAGGTCGTGCTGGTCATGACGGTGTTCGGCTGGCCGGGCATCGCGCGGCTCATGCGTTCCGCCGTGCTGCAGGTCAAGTCCCTCGAGTACGTCCAGGCGGCGCGGGCGCTCGGCGCCGGGCCGGGCCGGATCATCCTCGGCCACGTCCTGCCCAACGCCGTCGCCCCGGTCATCGTGGTGGCGACGATCAACCTGGGTGCCTACATCGCCACCGAGGCGTCGCTGTCCTTCCTCGGCATCGGCCTGGTCCCGCCCACCATCTCGTGGGGTGTCGCCATCTCGGACGCCCTCGACACGGTGCGCACCTCGCCGCACATCCTGCTGTTCCCCAGCCTGTTCCTGAGCCTCGCGGTCCTGGCCTTCATCCTCCTGGGTGACGCCATCCGCGACGCGCTGGACCCCAAGTCTCGATGAGGGGCTGACACACACATGTCTACGACCCACACCGCCCGCCACGCGCGGGCACCGCAGGAGGCCGGCTCGGCCTACCAGCCGACCGACGGCCGGCTCCTGGACGTGGAGGACCTCCACGTCGAGTTCCACACGGCCGACGGGATCGCGCGGGCCATCAACGGCGTCAACTTCACGCTCAACGCCGGAGAGACGCTCGCGATCCTCGGCGAGTCCGGCTCCGGCAAGTCGGTGACCGCCCAGGCCATCATGGGCATCCTCGACATGCCCCCGGCCAAGATCCCTCAGGGCTCGGTCCGCTACTGCGGGCAGGAGCTGCTGACCATGCCCGAGGACCAGCGGCGGCACGTCCGCGGCCCGGAGATCTCGATGATCTTCCAGGACGCCCTGAGCTCGCTCAACCCGGTGTTCCCGGTCGGCTGGCAGATCGCCGAGATGTTCCGCCAGCACCGCGGGATGAACCGCACCGACGCGCTCGAGCAGGCCGTGCGCCTGATGGAGCGCGTGGCGATCCCCGGGGCCAAGTCGCGCGTCAAGGCCTTCCCGCACCAGTTCTCGGGCGGCATGCGCCAGCGCATCATGATCGCGATGGCCATCGCCCTCGACCCGGCGGTCCTCATCGCCGACGAGCCGACGACCGCGCTCGACGTGACGGTGCAGGCGCAGATCATGGGTCTGCTGGCCGAGCTCCAGCAGGAGCGTCAGATGGGCCTGATCCTGATCACCCACGACCTCGGGGTCGTGGCCGACGTCGCCGACCGCATCGCGGTGATGTACGCCGGCCGCATCGTCGAGCAGGCGGACGTCTACGAGCTCTACCGCAAGCCAGCCCACCCCTACACCAAGGGGCTGCTGGACTCCATCCCGCGGCTGGACCAGAAGGGCGAGACGCTGTCGGCGATCGGCGGCCTGCCGCCCAACCTGATGCGGATCCCCCCGGGCTGCGCCTTCAACCCGCGCTGCCGCTATGCCCAGGACATCTGTCGCGTGGACCGTCCGGAGCTGCTCGAGGTGGCCCCCGGCCGCCTGTCCGCGTGCCACTTCTCCCAGGAGGTGCTCCATGGCTGAGCCGATCCTCGTCGCCAAGGACCTCGTCAAGCACTACCCCATCAAGGGCGGCATCCTCCGCACCACGACGGGTCAGGTCAAGGCCGTCGACGGCGTCTCCTTCGAACTGCTCAAGGGCGAGACCCTCGGCATCGTGGGCGAGTCCGGCTGCGGCAAGTCGACCCTCGGACGTCTGCTCATGCGCCTGGAGGAGCCGACGTCGGGCACGCTCGACTTCGACGGCATCGACATGTACGCCCAGAAGGGCGCGGCCATGCGCAAGCTGCGCCGCGACATCCAGATCGTGTTCCAGGACCCCTACACCTCGCTCAACCCTCGCAAGACGGTCGGCGACATCGTGGGCGAGCCCTTCGACATCCACCCGGACGTCGTGCCCAAGTCGGGTCGTCGCAAGGCCGTCCAGGACCTGCTGGACCTGGTCGGGCTCAACCCGGAGCACATCAACCGCTATCCCCACCAGTTCTCCGGTGGTCAGCGGCAGCGCATCGGCATCGCGCGCGGCATCGCCCTCAACCCCAAGGTCCTGATCTGCGACGAACCCGTCTCGGCTCTGGACGTGTCGGTGCAGGCGCAGGTCGTCAACCTGATGGAGAAGCTCCAGACGGAGCTCGGCCTGTCCTACATCTTCATCGCCCACGACCTGTCCGTCGTTCGTCACATCTCCGACCGCGTCGGCGTGATGTACCTCGGCAAGATGGTCGAGCTGGGCACCGAGGACGAGATCTACGAGCGGACGACGCACCCGTACACCCAGGCGCTGATGTCGGCCGTCCCCGTGCCGGACCCGACGCTGCGCGGCAAGCGCGAGCAGATCGTCCTGCAGGGTGACGTGCCGTCCCCGGCCAACCCGCCCGCCGGCTGCCGCTTCCACACGCGGTGCTGGAAGATGCAGGAGATCTGCAAGACCGAGGTGCCCGAGTTCATCGACCGTCCGGACGGCTTCCAGGGGCACCGCAGCGCCTGCCACTTCC
>NZ_DKGR01000019.1:0-58028 GCF_002453335.1 Arsenicicoccus sp. UBA6765 | reverse complement strand
GGGCGCCCCGCCCCCCCGCCCGGTGGGGGGGGTGGGGTCGGCCCCCGGTGGGGGCCCGCCGCGTCCGGGCCCCCCCGCCCCCCCCGGGGGGGCCGGGGGGCGGGGCGCGCGCCGCCCGCCACACCGCGCTGCGCGCCGAGGCCGAGCGCCTCGGCGCGGTGGCCGTGCTGCTCGCGCACACCCGCGACGACCAGGCGGAGCAGGTGCTCCTCGGGCTCGCCCGCGGGTCCGGGGCCCGCTCCCTCGCCGGTATGCCGGCGCGCCGTGGCCTGCTCGCCCGCCCCTTCCTCGCGGTGACCCGCGCGGACACGGCGGCCGTCTGCGCGCACGACCACCTCGAGCCCTGGCACGACCCGCACAACGCCGACCCGGCCTACGCCCGTGTGCGGGCCCGCGGCGCGATGACGGTGCTGGAGGAGGCGCTGGGCCCCGGCATACGAGCCGCTCTGGCCCGGTCGGCCGACCGGCTGCGGGCCGACGCCGACGCGCTGGACGCCCTGGCCGCGGACTGGCTGGCCGAGCACCCCGAGCACACCGCGCCGCCCACGACCCTCGACCGACCCGAGCTGCCTGCGCATGTGGAGTCCGCGACGGACCCCGGCCATCCGCAACCCCCTCCCGCCCTCACGGGCCTGCCGGCCCACGACCTCGCGACCCTGCCGGCGGCCGTCCGCACCCGTGTGCTGCGCCTGGCCGCGCTCGCTGCGGGAGCGCCCTCCGGTGCGCTCACGGCCGCGCACGTCCTCGCGACGGACCGGCTCCTGACACACTGGCGGGGGCAGGGCCCGGTGTCCTTGCCGGGGCACCTGGCCGCGACCAGGACCCCTGGCCGGGCCGGTCGGATCGTGATCGGGCCGCTCGATCGGGTTGAATGAACGTCGTCAGGGCCGCGAGGACGACCAGACGGACACCACGCGCACCGAGCCGGACCGAGGAGACGCAGTGCAAGCGAGCGACATGGGCGACGACCTCGCCGAGGTGCTCTACACCGAGGAGCAGATCCAGGAGCGGCTGGCCGAGATCGCCGCGGAGATCTGGCGGGACTACCAGGGCAAGGACGTCCTGCTCGTCGGGGTCCTCAAGGGCGCCGTGATGGTCATGGCCGACCTGATGCGTCACCTGCCGGGCAGCGTCGAGATGGACTGGATGGCCATCTCGTCCTACGGCTCGGGCACCAAGAGCTCCGGCGTCGTGCGGATCCTCAAGGACCTCGACACCGACATCACCGACCGGCACGTCCTCATCGTCGAGGACATCATCGACTCGGGGCTCACGCTGTCGTGGACCCGCTCCAACCTGGAGTCCCGCAAGCCGGCCTCGCTGGAGATCATGACGCTGCTGCGCAAGCCCGACGTGGTCAAGGTCCCGATCGACGTCCGCTACGTCGGCTTCGACATCCCCGACGAGTTCGTCGTCGGCTACGGCCTCGACTACGACCAGCAGTACCGCAACCTGCGCGAGATCGGGCTGCTCGCCCCGCACGTCTACAGCTGACGGGCGCCCGCGCCGACCGTATGCCGCGCGCCGGGCCCACCGCAGGCCCTCGCAGGCGCTCGGACCGGCCGGAACACGTCAGCCCGCTCGCTCGTTGTCCCCCTCGGTGCCGGCAACGGTCTCTCAACTCCTCGGCCTCGGCCGAACCGCTTGATCAGGAAGGGACGGGGTCGCACCCCGCACGTACATGAACGCGAAGCGCATCGCACGAAGCCCCTGGATGTGGGCGGTCGTCGTCAGCCTGCTGCTGGCAGCCTGGTTGTCGGTCGGGCAGCAGTCCGACTTCCGCGAGGTCGACACGTCGGCCGCGGTCCAGCTGATCCAGCAGGACAAGGTGGAGTCGGCCAAGCTGGTCGACGGCAACCGCATCGACCTGACCCTCAAGGACGGCAGCGAGTACACCGGCGGCAAGGTCAAGGACGCCAAGCACGTCCGGGCCCACTACATCGAGCCGCGCGGCCCCGAGCTGGTCAAGCTCCTCGACGCGCACAAGCCCTCGGCGGGCTACGACGAGGAGCCGCCGACGGACTCGCCGTTCCTGGCGCTGCTCGGCTACCTGCTGCCCCTGCTGCTCTTCGGCGCCTTCGCGTGGTTCATCATGAGCTCGATGCAGGGCGGCGGCTCCAAGGTCATGCAGTTCGGCAAGTCCAAGGCCAAGCTGGCCACCAAGGACATGCCGCAGGTGACCTTCAACGACGTCGCCGGCGCGGACGAGGCGGTCGAGGAGCTCGAGGAGATCAAGGAGTTCCTGGTCGAGCCCGAGAAGTTCGCGGCCGTCGGGGCCAAGATCCCCAAGGGCGTCCTGCTCTACGGCCAGCCCGGCACGGGCAAGACCCTGCTGGCCCGCGCCGTCGCGGGCGAGGCGGGCGTCCCGTTCTTCTCGATCTCCGGCTCGGACTTCGTCGAGATGTTCGTCGGCGTCGGTGCCTCCCGCGTGCGTGACCTGTTCGAGCAGGCCAAGGCCAGCGCGCCGGCCATCATCTTCGTCGACGAGATCGACGCCGTGGGTCGCCACCGCGGCGCGGGGCTCGGCGGCGGCCACGACGAGCGCGAGCAGACGCTCAACCAGCTGCTCGTCGAGATGGACGGCTTCGACGTCAAGACCAATGTCATCCTCATCGCGGCGACCAACCGCCCCGACATCCTCGACCCGGCGCTGCTGCGCCCGGGCCGCTTCGACCGGCAGATCGCCGTCGAGGCCCCGGACATGCTCGGCCGCCACCACATCCTGCAGGTGCACGCCAAGTCCAAGCCGCTGGCCGACGACGTCGACCTGATGGCCGTGGCCCGCCGCACCCCTGGTATGACGGGCGCCGACCTCGCGAACGTGCTCAACGAGGCGGCGCTGCTGACGGCCCGCTCCAACCTCCTGCAGATCACCAACGCCATCGTCGACGAGGCGATCGACCGCGTGATCGCCGGCCCGCAGAAGCGCACCCGCATCATGTCGGCCAAGGAGAAGAAGATCACGGCCTACCACGAGGGCGGTCACGCGCTCGTGGCGGCGTCGATGCGGCACACCGACCCGGTCAGCAAGATCACGATCCTGCCGCGCGGCCGGGCCCTCGGCTACACGATGGTCCTGCCCAACGACGACAAGTACTCCACGACCCGCAACGAGATCCTCGACCAGCTGGCCTACGCCCTGGGCGGTCGCGTCGCGGAGGAGATGATCTTCCACGACCCCACCACGGGTGCCTCCAACGACATCGAGAAGGCCACGAGCATGGCCCGCAAGATGGTCACGCAGTTCGGCATGTCCGAGCGGGTCGGCGCGATCAAGCTCGGCCAGGAGCAGGGCGAGGTCTTCCTCGGCCGCGACTACGGTCACCAGCGCGACTACTCCGAGAAGGTCGCGGGCATCGTCGACGAGGAGGTCCGCCGCCTCATCGAGTACGCCCACGACGAGGCCTGGCACGCCCTCGGCGAGAACCGCGACGTGCTCGACCGCCTGGTCCTCGAGCTCCTCGAGAAGGAGACGCTCGGCCGCGAGGAGCTGGCCGTGATCTTCGCCGACGTCGTCAAGCGCCCCGAGCGCCCGGTCTGGCTGTCCAGCGAGGACCGGCACGTCAGCGACCGTCCTCCGGTGCTGACCCCGGCCGAGGAGATGGCGCTGCAGTCCGGCGAGCCCCGCGCCGTCGAGGCGGTCGAGGCCCAGGTCGAGCAGCAGGTCGGGGACAACCCCGACCCCGAGCGCGAGTACCCGCCCACCCAGGTGATCGAGCTCCCCGGCGACGACCGGGTCGACCCCGGGCACTGACATGTCCATCGACCGGGAGCGGGCCGAGGCGGCCGTGAGGGAGCTCCTCCTCGCCATCGGCGAGGACCCGGAGCGGGACGGTCTGCGCGACACCCCGGCGCGGGTGGCGCGGGCCTACGACGAGATGTTCGCCGGCCTGCACCAGGACCCGGGCTCGGTCCTCGACGCCGTCTTCGAGATCGGCCACAGCGAGCTGATCATGGTGCGCGACATCGAGGTCTACTCGACCTGCGAGCACCACCTCGTCCCGTTCCACGGCGTCGCGCACGTCGGCTACATCCCCGGCAAGGACGGGCGGGTCACCGGGCTGTCCAAGCTCGCGCGCCTCGTCGACGTCTATGCCCGCCGCCCGCAGGTGCAGGAGCGTCTCACCACGCAGGTGGCGGACGCGCTGGTCGAGCACCTGCGGCCGGGCGGCGTGATCGTCGTGATCGAGTGCGAGCACCTGTGCATGTCCATGCGGGGGGTCCGCAAGCCGGGCTCCCGCACCATCACCTCGGCGGTGCGCGGGCAGCTGCACGACCCGGCCACCCGGGCCGAGGCCATGCGGCTCGCGCTCGGTGGCCGCGGGTGATCGACCTGCCCCATGAGCACGGCCCGGGCCGGCCGGTGCTGATGGGCGTCCTCAACGTCACGCCCGACTCGTTCAGCGACGGCGGGCGGTGGCTGGACGCCCGGTGCGCCGTGGAGCACGGCCTCGAGCTGGCCCGGCAGGGAGCCGGGATCGTCGACGTGGGTGGCGAGTCCACCCGGCCGGGTGCGACGCGGCCGCTCGTCACCGAGGAGCTCGACCGGGTCGTGCCCGTCGTGCGCGACCTGGTGGCCCACGGCGTCACGGTGTCGATCGACACGATGCGCGCGGAGGTCGCCGAGGCGGCGGTCGAGGCGGGCGCGGCGATTGTCAACGACGTCAGCGGTGGTCTCGGCGACCCGGCCATCCGGGAGGTCGTGGCCCGCACCGGCGTCACGATGGTCGTGCAGCACTGGCGGGCCTACGGCTCGGCCATGCAGCAGCGGGACCACCTCGCCTACGACGACGTGGTGACGGACGTGCGCGACGAGCTGGGGGAGCGGCTGGCCGAGCTCCGCGAGGCGGGCGTCCGCGACGAGCAGGTCGTCCTCGACCCCGGCATCGGCTTCTCCAAGACCGCGTCCCACAACTGGACGCTGCTGCGCCGGCTCGACGAGCTCATGGTGCTCGGCCGCCCGATCCTCGTCGGCACCTCGCGCAAGGCCTTCCTGGGGTCCCTGCTCGCGCAGCCTGCCGACCCGATCAGCGCCGGCGACCCGTGCGGCCCGATCGGCGCTGGCGGTTCGCTCGGCGAATCCCGCCAGCCCGCACAGGATCTCGTGCCCCGTCCGCCCCTCGAGCGCGACGCCGCGACCGCCGCCACCACCCTGCTGTGCGCTCAGGCCGGCGTGTGGGGCGTCCGCGTCCACGACGTGCGCGCCAGCGCCGACGCCCTGCGGGTCCTCGCCGCCTGGCAGGGCGGTATGCCGCCCGCCCCCGCCTCGGCGGACGCCGCGTCGCGGCGCCCCACCTCCGTGCCGGCCCCCGGCCCGTCCTCGACCTCGACATCCTTGTCCGCACGCCCGCCCGGAGGCCCCGCATGACCGACCGCATCACGCTCACCGGCGTGCGCGCCCGGGGCAGGCACGGCGTCCTGCTCGAGGAGCGCGTCCTCGGCCAGGAGTTCGTCGTCGACCTCGTCCTGCACCTCGACCTCGGACGCGCCGCCGCCACGGACGACCTGGCGGCGACCGTGAGCTATGCCGAGGTCGCCGAGACCGTGCACGAGCTCGTGACGGGGGAGCCGCACGACCTGGTCGAGACCCTGGCGGGGCGCATCGGTGCCCGCCTGCTCGAGGACCACCTGCTCCTGGAGTCCGTCGACGTGACGGTGCACAAGCCCAGCGCGCCCATCGCGGTGCCCTTCGGCGACGTCGCCGTGTCGGTGACCTCCCGACGTGACGTCGCGGTGGTCATCGCCCTCGGCGCCAACCTCGAGGACCCCGCGGCCACCCTGGCCTCCGCCGTCGACCGCCTGACCCGCACCCGTGGCCTGCGCGTCACCGGACGGTCCGCCCTCGTCGAGACCGACCCGGTCGGCGGCCTCGACCAGCCGGCCTACCTCAACGCCGTCGTCGTGGGACGCAGCCGCCTCTCGGCCCGAGCCCTCCTCGAGCGCCTGCACCGCATCGAGGCCGAGCACGGCCGCACCCGGGAGGTCCGCTGGGGTGCCCGCACCCTGGACCTCGACCTGATCGCCTACGGCGAGGCCCGCAGCGACGACCCCGAGCTGACTCTCCCGCACCCCCGCGCCCACGAGCGCGGGTTCGTGCTGGTGCCCTGGGCCGACGTCGACCCCGACGCCCAGCTGACCGTGCCTGACGGCGGCCGCCGCCTCGTGCGCGAGCTCGCGGACGAGCACCGGGCGGACGGCATACGGCCGGGGCCCGAGTGGCCGACCGGTCGTCGGCAGCACCGTGGCGGCCCCGAGGAGTCGTCGTGCTGAGGGGCGGCCGCGGGCTGAGCGCCGGCGTCTGCGCCCTGGCCGCTGTCCTGGTGCTCGCCCTCGGCTACGCCGCGCTGTCGTGGTGGAGCGAGGGCGGTCGCGCGCTGCCGCCCGTCGGCTACCTCGCGACGCTGCCGCTGCTGCTCGTCGCCGCCCTGGTCCTGGCCGGAGCCTGGTCGGTCCGCCGCACGGTGCGCGGACGCCGGGCCTCGGGGCCGCACGACGGGCTCCGTGGGTTCCGGGTGCTGGTGCTCTGCCAGGCCGCCGCGCTCACCGGGGCTGTCGTGGCCGGGTGGAGCGTCGCGCACGCCCTCGTCGGACGCGCCGCGCTGGCGCTGCAGGGCCTCGGCTCCGACGCCGCGGCCGCCCTCGCCGTCGCGGCCTGCGGGGTGCTGCTCGTGGCCGCCGGCCTCGTCGGCCAGTCCTGGTGCCGGCTCGACGAGGACCCGCCCGGACCGTCCGAGGCCTCGGCCTAGGCTCAGCCGCAGACGGGGTCGCTCTCGACCTTCGTGGCCCAGCCCTGGTCGTCCAGCGTGAGCTTGACGATGGCCTGGTCGCCGGGCAGCTCCGAGAGCGCCTGGACGGTGCTCGGCGCCGACTGCGCGGGGGCGCCTTCGCTGGTGCAGGTCAGGCGGACGACGGTCGCCGCCGGGTCGACGGGGATGCGGAACGAGATGGCGTTGCGGTTGCTGTACAACGAGCCGGAGTGCGGCGTCAGGTCCACGCCCTGACGACCCACCGAGCCGTCGGACCGGCCGCGCACCGTCCAGCGGTCGAAGGTCAGCACCGGTGTCTGGCCGTTCATCGCGACCGCGGTGATCTTGCCCAGGTCGAAGGCGCGACCGCGGACCTGGCTGGTCACCCCGGCCGCGCGGGTCGCCGTCGCGCTGGGGGTCGGCGTCGCCGCGGGCTTGGGGGCCGCCGCAGCGCCGGTCACCGTCACCGTCGGCGTCACCGTCACGGTGACCGGGGGCGCGTAGCCGCTGGACAGGGCCGTGCAGCCGGACAGCAGCACGCCGACGCCGGCAGTCAGGGGGAGGACGACGGTGCGCGGGCGACGGGTGGCGGGGCGAGACGGCATACGGGGGTCCTTTCGTCCCGGACAGTGTCCCCGGTGACCGCCCCCGGACCCAAGGCGGCGCGCAGGACGATAGGCATGGAGTCCAGGCCCGCGCGACTACGCTGGGGGCATGAGTTCCGCGCCCGAGCAGCCGCCCCACCAGCCCGACGCCGCCGCCCCCGAGAGTGACGTGCCCGAGCAGATGCGGGTCCGCCGCGACAAGCGCGAGCGGCTGCTGGAGCGGGGCATGGCGCCATACGCCGTCACCGTGCCGCGCACCCACTCCCTGGCCGAGGCCGCCGCCCTCGGCGAGCCCCTCGAGGCCGGCGACGAGCCGACCGGCGAGGAGTTCGTCGTCTCGGTGACGGGACGCATCGTCTTCCAGCGCAACACCGGCAAGCTCTGCTTCGCGACCCTCCAGGAGGGCCAGGGCACCCGGCTGCAGGTCATGCTCAGCCTCGCGGAGGTCGGCCAGGACCAGCTCGACGCGTGGAAGGCCGACGTCGACCTCGGCGACCACGTCAGCGTCACGGGCCACGTGGTGCGCAGCCGTCGCGGCGAGGTCTCGGTCATGGCGACCACCTGGGTCATGGCCTCCAAGGCGCTGCGGCCCCTGCCGACCCTGCACAAGGACCTGTCCGAGGAGACCCGGGTCCGGCAGCGGTATGCCGACCTGATCGTCCGTCAGGAGGCGCGCGACATGGTGCGTCTGCGCGCGACGGTGCTGCGCTCGATCCGCAGCACCCTGGACGGTTTCGGGTTCGTCGAGGTCGAGACCCCGATCCTCAACCTCAGCCACGGTGGTGCGGCTTCTCCGTTCACCACCCACCTCAATGCGTTCGACATCGACATGAATCTGCGCGCCTACACCGAGCTGTGGCTCAAGCGCGCCGTCGTCGGGGGCGTGGACCGCGTCTACGAGATCGGCAAGGTCTTTCGCAACGAAGGGGTCGACTCGACCCACTCCCCGGAGTTCACCGAGCTCGAGTTCTACGAGGCCTATGGCGACCAGTTCACCGCCGCCGACCGCACCCGCACGATCATCCTGGACGCCGCCGAGGCGACCGGCCGCGGCACCTCGCTGACGGATTATCGCGGCCGCGAGATCGACCTGTCCGGCGAGTGGCGCTGGTTGCCGATCTGCGAGGGCGTCGGTCAGGCGCTGGGCGAGGAGATCCACCCCGACGAGACGCCGGACAACGCCGAGCGGCTGCGTCGCCTCGCCGCGGCTCGCGACATCGCGCTCAAGCCCACCTGGGGGGCGGGCGAGATCATCCTCGAGCTGTTCGAGCAGCTCGTCGAGCACACGCTCCTGCAGCCGACGTTCGTGTGCGACTACCCCGAGTCGGTGCGTCCGCTGGCCCGGGCCCACCGCACCGAGCCCGGCCTGGTCGAGGCCTGGGACCTCATCGTCGGCGGCGTCGAGCTCGCCCCCTCCTACTCCGAGCTCGTCGACCCGGTGGTGCAGCGCGAGCGGCTCACGGCCCAGGCCGCGCTGGCCGCGCGCGGGGACGACGAGGCGATGGAGCTCGACGAGGACTTCCTGCGGGCCCTGGAGTACGGCGCACCCCCGATGGGCGGCACCGGCATGGGCGTCGACCGGCTCATCATGCTCCTCACCGGCACGGGAATCCGCGAGACCATTCTCTTTCCGCACCTCAAGCCGCAGGCCTGAGCGACGCCGCACGACACCCTGATCGACGAGAGGTTTCTGATGGACATGCTCTGGAAGGTCTTCATCGCGCTGGCGCCCACCGTGGGAGTGCTCTTCATCTTCTGGCACGTGATGAAGAACATCCTCGAGGGTGACCGTCGAGAGCGAATTGCTCACGCTCAGTGGGAAAGGGAGCAGGAGATCTCGGCGCGCAATTCCGTGGAGGATCGCGACGGAAGGGCTTAGGGCGCGCGCGCCATTCATCGTCGCTTTTGACGGCGATCGGTAATCTCCTCTATGTTCATGGGTGGATCTATTTCTTTTTCCCTCCCACGACGAAGGAGCTCCGACATGGCTCAGCGCATCCAGGTCATTCTCGAGGACGACATCGACGGCGGCGCCGCGGCCGAGACCGTGACCTTCGCCCTCGACGGCGTCACCTACGAGATCGACCTGTCCGAGGACAACGCCCGCAAGCTGCGCGACGACCTCGCCACCTGGGTCGGGCACGCCCGCCGCTCCGGCGGTCGCAAGACCACGGGTCGCAAGCCGTCCTCCGGTGGTGGCCGCAACAACCTCAACGACGTCCGCGAGTGGGGCCGCCAGAACGGCTTCCAGGTCTCCGACCGCGGCCGCGTCTCCTCCGAGCTGCAGAAGGCCTACGACGCCGCGCACTGACCGCAGCCGCGCAGCTCGCGACAGCGCTGACACCGATGGGCTATCCGCTGGCCGGCGGTGAGCTGGAGCTCGCCTGCGACCTCGTCTCGTCCCGCATCGCCTGGCTCGACCTCGTGTCCGGGCCGGGCGATGCGTCGTCCGGGCCCCAGATCGACACGAGCGAGGTGGCGGCCGGCTCCGAGGCTGGGCTGCAGGCGCTGGACGCCTGGCGCGAGCGGGTGGACGGCGGCTGGGCGCGGGCGTACGGCCATCGGCAGCCGCCGCACGTCGCCGCCACGTTCGTCCTCGGGTGGTACCTCGACGCCCTCGCCCACCCCGCGGCCTACGCCGCCGCGATCGGTCCCTGGGTGCTCGACGTCTCCCCGGGAGCGGTGGTGATCGAGCCGCACCCGACGCAGGGCTATCCCGCTCGCGTCCGCCTCTCCGCGACGGCCGGGCACCAGACGGTGGCCTCGCAGCCGGTGCGCCTCCGGCGGGCCGAGGAGTCCTACCGGCGCCACGCCGAGCCCGTGGCCGGCTCGTACGCCGCGCCCGGCGTCAAGATGTCGAGCCGTCAGCGGCTGGGGATGGTCGACGACCTGTGGCACGTCGCGACGGAGCGTGCCGCCGCCGCTGCGGGCAGCCCGCTGCTCGCCCGCGCGGGCGACGGCCCCCGGGACTGGCTGCGAGCCTCCTGCTGCTTCATCTACGCTCTCCCGGGAGCGAGCACCTGCTCCACCTGTCCCCGTCGCGCCCGCGCGACCCGCTCGGCCCGGCGCCCCCTCGCGCCGTGAGGAGTTCCATGTCCGTCCCGACCCACCCCGACGGCCGAGCCGACGGTCAGGCCTCCGACCAGACTTCCGACCTCGAGCAGGTGGTCGAGCTCGAGATGAAGCTCCTGGACCCCAACATGCGCGGGGACGTCGACGGCGTCCAGCCGCTCCTGCACGACTACTACGCGGAGTACGCCGCCAGCGGCCAGGTCTACGACCGCCGCACCGCGCTCCAGGCCCCGGTCGAGGACTCGACGAGCTCGCTGACCGTCGACCGGCTCGAGGCGGAGCTGCTGGCGCCCGGGGTGGTCCTCGTGACCTACCGCGCGCACCGGTCGTCCCGCGCGTCCTGGCGCTCCTCGGTGTGGCTGCAGACCGAGCACGGTTGGCAGCTGCGCCACCAGCAGGCCACCCCGATCCGCGACTGAGGGCGCGGCGCGCCCCGGCTCGATCCACCGCCCGCTAGGGTCGGTCCATGCTGCTGGCAGAGATCACCGGCCTGTTCACCGGGGTGCTGATGCTCCTCGCGGTCGGGCTCCTCGTGCTCCGGCGCGAGTCCGGCTGGTGGGCCCTCGGGCTGGTCGCCGTCGTCGCGCTGGTCCGGATCCTCGCCGGGCTCGGGTCCTCCTTCGACCTCGCCCGGGACGTGCGGCACACCCTGCCGCTCGCGCTCCTCACCCTCGGGCTGGGCGCCATCGCCGTGCACGGGACGCGCCAGTGGGGCGCCGACGCCCGGACGGCGTCCGGACGGGGTGTCCTGCCCGAGACGCCCGACCGACGGACCCGCACGCGTCTCGTCGCGGTCGTCGCCCTGGTCGTCCTCGTCGTGGTGCCCGGCCTCGTCGAGACCGTCACCCTCGCTGCGGGGCCGGGCATGTTCCTGGCCGTCGTCTGCACGACCCTCACCTCCACGGCCACCCTCGTCGGGCTGGCCGCCCTCGCCGAGCGCTGGCGGGCGGGCTTCGCGCTGCTCGGAGCCGCCGGCGCCGTGCAGCTGGTGCTGGTCGTCGTTCTGGCGGTCGCCGCCACGCGCATCACCGACGGCGGGGGCTACACCACCTCCGCCATCGCCTCCCAGGCCGCCCCCGGCGGGGTGCAGAGCCTGCTCATGGTCGCCCTGGCGGTGTGGGGCTGGCGCGCCTGGTCGCGGCTCCCCGGCCGTGAGGCCGGGCGTCCGGCATACGGCCAGGTCGCCCACGGCGCCGATCCCGTCCGCTGAGGGCGAACACACCGGCCCCTGAGCACGGAACACCACGCACGTCGGTGGCGTTGACACCGTCAAGTCCCGCGCCGCACGGCGGGACGTGCCCGGCGGTGCGTCCCATCACGCACGGTCTGCCGGGAGGCGCAGATAGCATCGAGGCATCTCGATAGCGAGGAGACAACCCAGATGTTCGAACGGTTCACCGACCGGGCCCGACGAGTCGTGGTGCTCGCGCAAGAAGAAGCGCGCATGCTCAACCACAACTACATCGGGACGGAGCACATCCTGCTCGGCCTGATCCACGAGGGCGAGGGCGTGGCCGCCAAGGCTCTCGAGAGCCTCGGCATCTCCCTCGAGGCCGTGCGCGAGCAGGTCCAGGACATCATCGGCCAGGGCCAGCAGGCCCCCACCGGCCACATCCCCTTCACGCCGCGCGCCAAGAAGGTCCTCGAGCTCTCCCTGCGCGAGGCGCTGCAGCTCGGCCACTCCTACATCGGCACCGAGCACATCCTGCTGGGCCTGATCCGCGAGGGCGAGGGCGTGGCGGCGCAGGTGCTGGTCAAGCTCGGCGCCGACCTCAACCGCGTGCGCCAGACCGTCATCCAGCTGCTGTCGGGCTACCAGGGCAAGGAGACCGCCGGGGCCGGCGTCGGCGGCTCGACCACCGGCGCCCAGGAGGGCACCCCGGCCGGCTCGCTGGTCCTCGACCAGTTCGGCCGCAACCTCACGCAGGCCGCCCGCGACGGCAAGCTCGACCCCGTCATCGGGCGCGCCAAGGAGATCGAGCGGGTCATGCAGGTGCTGTCCCGCCGCACCAAGAACAACCCCGTCCTCATCGGCGAGCCCGGCGTCGGCAAGACCGCCGTGGTCGAGGGCCTGGCCCAGGACATCGTGCGCGGCGACGTGCCCGAGACCCTCAAGGACAAGCAGGTCTACACCCTCGACCTCGGTGCCCTGGTCGCTGGTTCGCGCTACCGCGGTGACTTCGAGGAGCGCCTCAAGAAGGTCCTCAAGGAGATCCGCACCCGCGGCGACATCGTGCTGTTCATCGACGAGATCCACACCCTCGTCGGTGCCGGCGCGGCCGAGGGCGCGATCGACGCCGCCAGCATCCTCAAGCCCATGCTGGCGCGCGGGGAGCTGCAGGTCATCGGCGCGACCACCCTCGACGAGTACCGCAAGCACATCGAGAAGGACGCGGCCCTCGAGCGCCGCTTCCAGCCGATCCAGGTGGCCGAGCCGACGCTCGCGCACACCATCGAGATCCTCAAGGGCCTGCGCGACCGCTACGAGGCGCACCACCGCGTGTCCATCACGGACACCGCCCTCGCCGCGGCCGCCAACCTGGCCGACCGCTACATCAACGACCGGTTCCTGCCCGACAAGGCGATCGACCTGATCGACGAGGCGGGTGCGCGCCTGCGCATCAAGCGCATGACCGCCCCGCCGGAGCTGCGAGAGTTCGACGACAAGATCGCCGACGTGCGCCGCGAGAAGGAAGCCGCCATCGACGGCCAGGACTTCGAGAAGGCCGCCGCCCTGCGCGACGACGAGCGCAAGCTCGTCGAGGCCAAGGCCGAGCGCGAGCAGCAGTGGAAGTCCGGTGACATGGACGTCGTCGCCGAGGTGACCGACGAGCTGATCGCCGAGGTCCTCGCGGCCTCGACCGGCATCCCGGTGTTCAAGCTCACCGAGGAGGAGTCCTCGCGGCTGCTCCACATGGAGGACGAGCTGCACAAGCGCATCGTCGGCATGGACGACGCCATCAAGGCGCTGTCCCAGGCGATCCGCCGCACCCGCGCCGGGCTCAAGGACCCCCGCCGTCCCGGTGGGTCGTTCATCTTCGCCGGCCCCACGGGCGTCGGCAAGACCGAGCTCGCCAAGGCGCTCGCCGAGTTCCTCTTCGGCGACGAGGACAGCCTCATCCAGCTCGACATGTCCGAGTTCGGCGAGAAGCACACGGCCTCGCGGCTGTTCGGCTCGCCCCCCGGCTACGTCGGCTACGAGGAGGGCGGCCAGCTCACCGAGAAGGTCCGCCGCAAGCCGTTCTCCGTCGTGCTGTTCGACGAGGTCGAGAAGGCCCACCCCGACATCTTCAACTCCCTGCTGCAGATCCTGGAGGACGGCCGCCTGACCGACTCCCAGGGCCGGGTCGTGGACTTCAAGAACACCGTCATCATCATGACCACCAACCTCGGCACCCGGGACATCTCCAAGGGCGTCTCGCTCGGCTTCACCGCCGGCAACGACAGCTCGACGAGCTACGACCGGATGAAGTCCAAGGTCTCCGAGGAGCTCAAGCAGCACTTCCGCCCCGAGTTCCTCAACCGCGTGGACGACGTCATCGTCTTCCCGCAGCTCACCAAGGACGAGATCGTCCAGATCGTCGACCTGTTCATCGCCCGCCTCGACACGCGGCTCAAGGACCGGGACATGGGCATCGAGCTCACGCCCGCGGCCAAGGAGCTGCTGGCCAAGCAGGGCTACGACCCGGTCATGGGCGCCCGCCCGCTGCGCCGCACCATCCAGCGCAACATCGAGGACGTCCTGTCGGAGAAGATCCTCTACGGCGAGATCGGAGCCGGCGAGATCATCCTCGTCGACACCGACGGCGCCGACAAGGACGCCCAGTTCACCTTCGAGGGCACCAAGGGCTCCGACGTCCCCGACCTGCCGCCGCTCGACGTGGCGCTCGACGGCGGTCACGACCGCGGCGAGAGCACCGGCACCGAGGGCTGACCGTCCCGGCACCGGGATCGCGCAGCGCCGCCTGCGTCCCGGGTCGAGGCAGCACACCGGCGAGGGCCGGCCACCCACCGAGGTGGCCGGCCCGCGGCATACCCGCGAGGTAGGCCGGAAGCGCCCGCCACCGCACCGAGCGGTCACGACGTCTCGCGACACGCCGTGCCTCACCGCATGCGCGTCCTCTCGGCCTTGCCGGCGGCGGGTCCGCGGCGCCCCCAAGCCCCGCGTCCCGGTCCAGAGGGTGACGAGCCACGGCGCCGAGCTGGCCGGAGGTCTAGGTTGGGTCGGATGAGCGAGGCAACGCAGCGGGGAGACGTCGTGGGGGCGCCGGACGCGAGCGAGGTGACCGTCGTGGTGCGCCGGGCGCGCACCAGCGACGTCGACGCCATCCGCCGCCTCGTCCAGGTCTACGCCGAGCGCCGCATCCTGCTCGCCAAGGACTCCGTCGCCTACTACGAGTCGGTGCAGCAGTTCCGGGTCGCCGAGATCGACGGCGTCGTCGTGGGCTGCGGTGCGCTGCACGTGTTCTGGGAGGACGTGGCCGAGGTCCGCACCCTCGCCGTCGCCGAGGAGGCGGCCGGGCACGGGATCGGCGGCCGCCTCGTCACGGCCTTGCTCACCGACGCCCGCGACCTCGGGGTCTCGCGGGTCTTCTGCCTGACCTTCGAGGTCGACTTCTTCGCGCGCTACGGCTTCCGCGTCATCGAGGGCGCCCCCGTCACGCACGAGGTGTTCGCCGAGCTGGTGCGCTCCTACGACGCCGGCACCGCGGAGTTCCTCGACCTCGACCGGGTCAAGCCCAACACCCTCGGCAACATCCGGATGCTCGTCGACCTCTGAGCTCCGCCGACGGCGATCTTCGCGTCGGCAAGAAGTGACCCGTCGGGGCGCGTGGATGGGTCCAACCGCCCTGGTGAGGGCTCGAGCTGCCCTGGCGGGTCAGTTTCGGGTGCGTGCGGGCGGTGGTGGGGGCTTGGGCTGCCCTGACGGGTCAGTTTCGGGTGCGTGCGGGCGTGGTGGGGGCTCAAGCTGTCCTGACGGGTCAGTTTCGGGCGGGTGCGGGGCCTGGCGAGGGCTCGAGCTGCCCTGACGGGTCAGTTTCGGGTGCGTGCGGGCGGTGGTGGGGGCTTGGGCTGCCCTGACGGGTCAGTTTCGGGCGTTTCGCGCCGGTATGCCGGAGGCCAGCTCCTGGGCCCAGACCCGGCACGCGGCCGGACCGGGGTGGAAGCCGTCCGCGGCGAGGGCTCGAGCTGCCCTGGCGGGTCAGTTTCGGGCGGGTGCGGGCGGTGGTGGGGGCTTGGGCTGCCCTGACGGGTCAGTTTCGGGCGTTTCGCGCCGGTATGCCGGAGGCCAGCTGCTGGGCCCAGACCCGGCACGCGGCCGGACCGGGGTGGAAGCCGTCCGCGGCGAGGTCGTCCGGCGTCATGGGCAGGTGCGAGACCGGGACGTGGGTCAGGCGATGACGGCGGGCCGCGTCGCGCAGGACCCCGTCGAGACGTCCCGCCGCCAGGCCGAGCAGGGACGCGACGGGGCGGGGGAGCAGCGGCATGGAGCGGGGCTCGGGCAGGCCGGAGATCACGATCGCGGCGTCGGGTGCGACTGCCCGGGTGCGGTTGACCAGGGCCTCCACGTCGCGGGCGAACCGCCCGGGGCGGTGGCCACGCAGCAGGTCGTTGACGCCGATGGCGATGACGACGACGTCGACGGGGGCGCGACCTGCCTCTGCCTCGGCCTCGAGGCGGGGCACGAGGTGCAGCGTGCAGTAGTCCGCCGTGGCGTCGTCCGCCGCGAGCGTCCGCCAGGCCACGTCGCGGCCCTCGCGGTCGGCCAGCACTTGCGCGAGCTGGGCCGCGAGGATCTGCGACGGCTCGTCGCAGCCGATGCCGAGAGCCGTCGACTCGCCGAGCACCACGAGCTGCACCAGCTGGCGAGCGTCACCGGCGCCATGGCTGACCCGGTCGACGCCGTCAGTGTCGACACCGGAGGCGCCGACATGGGCGGCGCCGACACCGGCAGCGCCCACTCCGTCGGCACCGGTGGCGCCGGTCGGGCGGGCGAGCCCGGACTCGGCGCCCTCGGGGGCGTGCAGCTTGGGAGCCCTGGCGGCGATGCCTCGGTGCAGGGCCCGCCGCACGGACGGGACGTCGATCTTGCGGGGCGCGATGGGGATCGGCATACGGCCATCCTCTCCCCACGACGGCCGTCGCGGGGAGGTCTGCGCCGAGGATCCGGCGCGCGGATCAGCGCGGGAGCGTGAACCGGCCGCGTCCGAGTGGCTCGACGAGGCCGTCCGTCACGAGCCCGTCGAGGCAGCGCATGCGCCGGACCTCGTCGTCGGGGCAGGCCGTCGCCAGGTCGGCGAGACCCACGGGGCCGTCGGCGGCGCGCAGCACCGCCAGCATCGCGCCACGCACCTGCCGGTCGGTGCCCTCCCAGGCCTGTCCCTTGCGCGCCGGCCCGTCATAGGCCGGCGAGCCCGCGAGCCGCCACGCGCACAGGTGAGCCACCGGGCAGTCCGGGCAGCGGGGGCTGCGGGCGGTGCAGACCAGGGCGCCGAGCTCCATGACGGCGACGTTCCAGACGCGGGCGACCTCGGGGTCGGCCGGGACGAGCGTCGCGGACAGAGCCGTCTCGGCGCGGGTGAGGGCGGCGGCGGGCAGGGCTGCGCCGGTGACGGCCCGGGCCTCCACGCGACGGACGTTGGTGTCGACGACGACGGTGCGCTCCCCGTGCGCGAAGCACGCGACCGCCGCCGCCGTGTAGGTCCCCACGCCGGGCAGCGTGAGCAGCTCGGCCTCGGTCGCGGGCACCTCGCCCCCGTGCTGCTCGACGATGGCGACGGCGCACTGGTGCAGGCGCAGCGCCCGACGCGGGTAGCCCAGCCGCCCCCACGCCCGCACAGCGTCACCGGCGGGGGCGCGCGCGAGGTCGCGGGGCGTGGGCCAGCGCTCCATCCACTCCAGCCAGACGGGCAGCACTCGCGCGACGGGGGTCTGCTGCAGCATCACCTCGGAGACGAGCACGCCCCACGCGGAGCAGTCGTCGTGGCGCCACGGCAGGTCGCGGGCATGGTCGGCATACCAGCCGAGGATCGGCTCGTGCAGGTCGCCGAGGTCGCCGTGGTCGTCGCTCATGAGGTCGTATGACGGGCCCGCGGTCGTTGCGGGCCGCCGTCAGGGTCAGACGTAGCGCTCGAGGATGCTGGACTCGGCCAGGCGGGACAGGCCCTCGCGGACCGCGCGGGCGCGGGACTCGCCGACGCCGTCGACGTCCATGAGGTCCTCGAGGCTGGCCGCGAGCAGCCGCTGCAGCGAGCCGAAGTGGTCGACGAGACGGTCGACGATCGTGGCCGGCAGGCGCGGGATCTTGGACAGCAGGCGGAAGCCGATCGGGCTGACCGCCTGGTCGAGCACGTCGGCCGAGGCGGAGAAGCCCAGGGCGCGGGACACGATCTGCAGGTCGATGAGCTCGGGCGTCGTGAGGGCGGCGAGCTCGGCCAGACCGTTCTGCACGGGGTGGTCGGCGGCGACCGCGGCCTCGTGCAGGTAGTCGCGGATGACGAGCTCGCGGTCGTTGCCGACGCCCTGGGTGAGCTCCTCGAGCTGCAGGGACAGCAGCCGGCCGTCGGTGCCGAGCTCGACGACGTAGTCCTCGATCTCCTCGCTGATGCGCCGGACCATCTCGAGGCGCTGCAGGACCGCCATGACGTCGCGGACCGTGACCAGGTCCTCGATCTCCAGGGCGGAGAGGGTGCCGGTGACCTCGTCGAGCCGGGCCTTGTAGCGGCCCAGCGTGGCGAGGGCCTGGTTGGCGTGCGACAGGATCGCGGAGGAGTTCTCGATGACGCGGCGCTGCCCGCCGACGTAGAGCGCGATGATCTGCATCGACTGGCTCACCGAGATGACGGGGTAGCCGGTCTGCTTGGCCACGCGCTCGGCGGTGCGGTGCCGCGTGCCGGACTCGCTGGTCTCGATCGAGGCGTCGGGCAGCAGCTGGGTGGCGGCCTTGACGATGCGGCTCAGGTCCTTGGTGACGACGATGGCGCCGTCCATCTTGGCCAGCTCGCGCAGGCGGGTCGCGGAGAACTCGATGTCGATGGGGAAGCCGCCGGTCGCGATCTGGTCGACGAGCTTGTCGTTGCCCAGCACGATCAGGGCGCCGGTGCGGCCGCGGAGGATGCGCTCGAGCCCGTCGCGCAGGTCGGTGCCGGGGGCCACGGCAGCGAGGGCGGTCAGCATCAGGTCGTCGTCCGGGCGGCCGTCCACGATCACTCCTCGTCGTCAGAGCCTGCGCCCGAGCCCGGTCGGTGCCCGCGCTCGACGCAGCGTGCGGCGGGGATCGCCTGCACTGCTCCCGCATCATCCTAACGGCGCAAGCGGCGTCGACGGGCGAACACGCGGGGTATCCGTCCGTCAGGTGGGGTCGTCCTCGTCACAGGTCGAGCGCGATCCCCACCGCCCGCCCCACGTGGGTGACCTCGAGCACCTGGATCCCGTCGGGCAGCTGGCCCTGGGCGCGGGTGCCCGCCGGCACGATGGCGCGCCGGAAGCCCAGTCGCGCTGCCTCCATCAGGCGGCGCTGCAGGCCGGTGCACTGGCGCACCTCGCCGGCCAGGCCCACCTCGCCGAAGGCGACCGTGCCGGAGGGGACGGGCTTCTCGAGGAGGGAGGACGCGATGGCGATCGCCACGGCCAGGTCGGCGGCGGGCTCGGTGAGGCGGGCGCCGCCGACGGTGGCGATGTAGGCGTCGTGCTTGTCGACGGGCTGGGCGGCGTGCTTGTGCAGGACGGCCAGGGTCATCGCTGTGCGGTTGTGGTCGACGCCGCTGGTCGTGCGCCTCGGGTTGGTCGCGGTGGTCTGGTCCATCAGCGCCTGCACCTCGCTGACCAGCGGTCGCCGGCCCTCGAGGGTGACGGTGACGCAGGTGCCGGGGACCTCGCTGTCGCGGCTGGAGAGGAAGAGCCCGCTGGGGTCGGCCAGGCCGACGATGCCCACGTCGGACAGGTCGAAGCAGCCGACCTCGTCCGTCGGTCCGTAGCGGTTCTTGACGGCGCGGACGAGCCGCAGCCGGCTGTGGCGCTCGCCCTCGAACTGCACCACCACGTCGACCAGGTGCTCCAGCACGCGGGGCCCGGCGATGGACCCGTCCTTGGTGACGTGCCCGATGAGCAGGGTGGCCATGTGCCGGCGCTTGGCGGCCGCGATGACGCTGGCGGCGACCTCGCGGACCTGAGACACGTTGCCCGCCGAGCCGTCGACCTCGACCGAGCTGATCGTCTGCACCGAGTCGACCACGAGCAGGTCGGGCTTGACCGCCTCGACCTGGCCGAGCAGCGTCGACAGGTCGGTCTCGGACGCCAGGTAGAGGCGGTCGGCGATGGCGCCGATCCGCTCGGCGCGCACGCGCACCTGGGCCGCGGACTCCTCGCCGCTGACGTAGAGCACGGTGCCGCCGGCCTGCGCGACCTGCGCCGCCACGTCGAGCAGCAGGGTGGACTTGCCGATGCCCGGCTCGCCCGCCACGAGCACCACGGCGCCCGCCACGAGTCCGCCGCCCAGCACCCGGTCGAACTCGCCGACCCCGGTCGAGCGGGCCTCGGCGCGTCGCGCGTCGACCTGGCCGATGGGCACCGCCGGCCGCTCCACGTGGGTCGCGGCGGCCGTGCGGATGGAGACGGCGCCGATCTCGCTCACGGACCCCCAGGCCTGGCACTCGCCGCACCGGCCCACCCACTTGGGCGTCGTCCAGCCGCACTCGGAGCAGCGGTAGGTCGCCTTGGTGGTCTTGGTCGCGGGTCTGGCCATGGTCCCAACCTAGACGCGGGCACCGACACACCCCCTCAGGCCCTCGCAGCGCGGGTCGCTAGAAGCGGCGCCACCAGACGTTGACCGCGTAGTCGACCTCGGTCCCGCCGTGCCGGGCCAGGATCCAGTCCGACATCTGCGGCGTGAACTCCAGCCGCACCACGCGCTCCAGGTCGTCGCGCGACCGGTGCGACCACCGCATGTCGACGCGCTCGGCCGTCCAGCCCTGCCGCCGCCAGAAGCGCTCGACCGCGAGCGGGTCGTAGGTCGGCCACGCGCGCCGGAACCACGCGCCGAAGGTCGACCGCGTCGCGTCGTTGTCGATCACGAAAGCCGTTCCCCCGGGCCGGATCACGCGCTCGAGCTCGGCGAGGCCGGGCTCGCACCCGGCGCCGAAGAAGTAGGCCCAGCGCGCCTGCGCCACGTCGATCGAGCCGTCCGCCAGGGGGAGCGCCTGGGCGCCTGCCTCCACCACGGACGCGTTGCGGATCCCCAGGTGGGACAACCGTTCTCGGGCTCGTATGACGAGCGGCCCGTGCGGCTCCACACCCACCACGGTGTCCGCGGTCGCCGCGAGACCTGGCAGGTGATAGCCGGATCCGCACCCCACGTCGAGGACGTCGCAGCCCGCCCAGCCCGTCCGGCCGGCCTCGCCCAGGACGGACCTCATTGCCGCCTCGATGGCGCCGTCCGGGTCCACGCCGGCGTTCTCGATCTCGTACGCGTCCGGGTCGTTCCAGATGTTGGGGGACGGGATCGCCTCAGCCGCAAGCCGATCCGCGGACGGTTCGACCCACCCGTCGCGGATGTCGTTGTCGGGCAAAGCCGCTCACCGACGCTTCTTGGTGACCGCGCCCTCGCCCTGGGCCTCCAGGGTGGCCGGGTGCACGAGCAGCGGCAGCAGCTTGCGGGCCCCGGTGGCGCGGGCCGCCTTGACGGCGGCGAGGTGCGCCTCGCACCGGATCACCAGCTCGTCGTACGCGAGATCGCCCATCAGCTCTCGCAGCTCGCCCTCGTTGGAGCGGTAGACGGGCTCGCGCCCGACGTGCGCCTCGGGGTTGCCGGAGCAGTACCAGTCGAGGTCGTGACCGCCGGGGCCCCAACCGCGGCGGTCGAACTCGCCGATGGAGATCTCGAGATAGCTGGTCTCGTCAGGCATCTCGACGGTGCGGTAGGACCGGCGGGTCGGCAGCTGCCAGCACACGTCGGGCTTGACCGTGTGCGGCGCCTCGCCGTGCTCGACGGCCCACTGGTGCAGCGAGCAGCCGTGTCCCCCAGGGAATCCCGGGCGGTTGAGGAAGACGCAGGCGCCGTCCACCACACGCGTCTTGAGCTCGCCGTCCTCCCGCTCGAGCCAGCCCTCGAGGGGCTCCTCGCCCTTGCGGGTGCCACGTGGCGTCGTGGACAGGCCGGTCGACCGGTGCTGCCAGCGCTCGGGCGGCATCCGCCGGGCGACGCGCCGCACCCGGGCGACGTCGTCGGCGTCGGTGAAGTGGGCGCCCAGCGTGCAGCAGCCGTCGTCGGGGCGCTCGGCATACACCCCGGCGCAGCCGTTGCCGTAGATGCAGGTCCACCGCGAGGTCAGCCAGGTCAGGTCGCACCGGAAGCGCTGCTCCGCGTCGGCCGGATCGGTGAACTCGATCCAGACGCGGGGGATGTCGAGGGGGACTTCGGGCATCCCTCAAGCCTAGTGCCGCCGGCTCCCACTAGGCTCGCCCCCATGCGCCTCGGAGTCATCGACATCGGTTCCAACACGGTCCACATGCTCGTCGTCGACGCCCACTGGGGAGCCCGGCCGCTCCCGACCGTGAGCCACAAGATGGAGCTGCGGCTCTCGGAGCACACCGACGACCAGGGGCACATCGACGAGCAGGGCGTGCGCTCGCTGGAGCGATTCGCGGGGGAGTGCCTGCGCATCGCCGAGGACCAGGGCGTCGAGCGCGTGATGGGCTTCGTGACCAGCGCGATCCGCGAGGCGGGCAACGGCGAGGGCGTCCTGTCGATGGTGCGCGAGAGCACCGGCGCCGACCTGCAGATCCTCACCGGCGAGGAGGAGGCGCGGCTGACCTTCCTCGCGGTGCGTCGGTGGTTCGGCTGGTCCAGCGGCAAGCTGCTGATGGTCGACATCGGCGGCGGATCGCTGGAGATCGCCTCGGGCATCGACGAGGACCCGGACGTGGCCATGTCCTTCGAGCTGGGGGCGGGCCGCGTGACCCGCACGATGCTGCAGGGCGACCCGCCGTCGACCGAGCAGGTCCGCGAGGCCCGCAAGCAGATCCGCGCCACCATCGCCCGCGGGATGCGCGAGCTGACCAAGGCCGGCGAGCCCGACCTCGCCGTGGGCACCTCCAAGACGATGCGCACCCTCGCCCGGGTCCTGGGCGCGGCCCCCGCCAGCGACGGCCTGCACGCCAAGCGGCACCTCGAGCGCGCCGCCCTCGCCGACCTGGTCCCGCGCCTGGCCGGTATGCCGGCCGCCCACCGCGCGGCGCTGCAGGGCGTCTCCGCGGGCCGCTCCCACCAGCTGCTCGCCGGCGCGATGGTGGGAGAGGCGTCGATGGACCTGCTCGGCGTCGACCGTCTCGAGATCTGCCCGTGGGCGCTGCGCGAGGGCGTGATCCTCAACGAGCTGGACCTCATGCGCATGGAGTAGTCCCCGCGAGGCTAGGCTCGACGACGTGACCGCACACCAGCCAGCAGGGCCCTCCGTGCCGTCCCCCCTCGTCGCCCTCTCGACCTCGTCGGTCTATCCCGAGCGTGTCCGCGACGCCTTCCGGATCGCCTCCGACCTGGGCTACGACGCCGTCGAGGTGATGGTCTACACCGACCCGGTGTCGCAGGACGCCGCCGCGATCAACGACCTCGTGCAGCAGCACCAGCTGCCGGTGGTGTCGATCCACGCCCCCACGCTGCTGCTCACGCAGCGGGTCATGCACTCGGCCCCCTGGCCCAAGATCGACATGTCCCTCGACCTGGCCCGGGCTGTCGGCTGCGACACCGTCGTGGTGCACCCGCCGTTCCGCTGGCAGCGCGTCTACGCCCGCGAGTTCGTCGACGGCGTCGCGACCCGCGAGCACGAGTCGGGCATCACCATCGCCGTCGAGAACATGTATCCCTGGCGCGCCGGCGAGCGTCTGGTGCAGGCCTACCTGCCGCACTGGGACCCCGTAGAGCAGCCCTACGACAACGTGACGCTGGACCTGTCGCACGCCGCGACGGCCCTGGAGGACTCGCTCGAGATGGCGCAGGCGCTCGGCGACCGGCTGCACCACGTGCACCTGACCGACGGTCTGGGCTCCGCGCTCGACGAGCACCTCGTGCCGGGGCGCGGCTCGCAGCCGGCCAAGGAGCTGCTGCAGCACCTGGCCTCCACGGGGTTCGCGGGATCCGTCGTGGTGGAGGTCAGCACCCGCAAGGTCAGCGCCCACCAGCGCCGCGAGGACCTGGCCGAGTCCCTGGCCTTCGCGCGCCGCCACCTTGCCCAGCCCGAGCCCGACGGCGGCGCATGAGCCCACGCGGACGGCGACCCGCGGGGGAGGACGCCCGGGCACAGATCGTCGAGGCGGCCCGGGCCGAGCTCGCCGCCAAGGGCTACGACGGCACCTCCCTGCGGGGCGTGGCGCGCGCGGCCGGCGTCGACCCCGCCCTGGTGCACCACTACTTCGACGGCAAGACCGCGGTGTTCGCGGCGGCCATGGAGGTGCCCTTCGACCCGCGCGTCGTGGTCGACCGCATCCTCGATGTGCCGGACGACCGGCTCGGGGAGTCCCTGGTGCGCGGCTTCCTCCACGTGTGGGACAACCCCGAGGGGCGCGAACGCATCGCGGCGCTGCTGCGGTCGGCGGCGACCCACGACGACCCGATGACCCTGCTCAGGCAGTTCCTCCTGCACGAGGTCTTCGGCCGGGTGGCGGCGCGCGTCGGCCCGCAGGACCTGGAGCGCCGGGCCGCGCTGGTGGCGACCCAGATGATCGGGCTGGCGTTCGCGCGCTACGTGGCAGGGCTGCCCGGTGTCGCCGACGCCGAGCCCGACGAGCTCGTGGCGGCGGTCGGTCCCGTCATACAGCGCTATCTCGATCTCTGACCCGACCCACCCTCATGCCCCCAGGGCGGGGGTTGTGGGGAGGCTGGCACAGGTCTAGATTTCATCACATGATGAAAAGACAGCGCGGACGGCACGAGGCGGGTGCGGTCGACCTCGACCCGGCACGCGTGCCCGCGCCCGCAGCGGCGGCGATCGACGTGCGTTCCCTCGTGGTCAGACGCGGCGCCCGCGAGGTCCTCCACGGCCTCGACCTCCAGGTGCCGGTCGGCCAGGTGGTCGGTCTGCTAGGCCCCTCCGGCGGCGGCAAGTCCACCCTCCTGCGTGCCGTCGTCGGGGTGCAGGTCACCCACGGCGGTGAGGTCCTGGTGCTGGGCCGCCCGGCCGGGTCCGCCGACCTGCGGCGCGAGGTCGGCTACACGACGCAGAGCCCGAGCGTCTACGACGACCTCTCGGTGACCGCCAACGTCACCTACTTCGCCCGCCTGCTCGGGGTCCGCGACGTCCAGGCCGAGGTGTCGCGCGTCCTCGAGCTCGTCGACCTGACCAGCCACGCGGACGACCTCACGCGGGCCCTGTCCGGTGGGCAGCGCAGCCGGGCGTCCCTGGCCTGCTCGCTCGTGGGGTCGCCGCGCCTGCTCGTCCTGGACGAGCCGACCGTCGGGCTGGACCCGGTGCTGCGCCGCAGCCTGTGGGACCTGTTCCACCGCCTGGCCGACGACGGGACGACGCTGCTCGTCTCCAGCCACGTCATGGACGAGGCGGCGCGCTGCGACCGGCTCGTCCTGGTCCGGGAGGGGCGCGTCCTCGCCGACTCGACCTATCCCGAGCTGCTCGCCGCCACCGGCGCCGACGACGCCGAGCAGGCCTTCCTCACCCTCATCGACCGTTCGGACGCAGACGGCCCAGCGGATGGAGGCTCCCGATGAACCCCCGACTCATGCTCGTCACGGCCGGGCGGATCCTGGCCCAGATCCGCTCCGACCGGCGCACCGTCGCCCTCCTGCTCGTGGTGCCCTGCGTCCTGCTCGGCCTCCTGGCCTGGGTGTATGACGGGACGCCCGTCTTCGACCGGGTCGGTCCTGCCCTGCTCGGCGTATTCCCCTTCGTGGTGATGTTCATCGTCACGAGCGTCACGACCCTGCGGGAGCGCTCGTCGGGCACGCTCGAGCGCCTCTTCACCACGCCCCTCGGCAAGGGCGACCTGCTGGGCGGCTACGCCCTGGCGTTCGGGGTGTTCGCGCTGCTGCAGGCGCTGGTCGCCACGGCCTGGGCGGTGTGGGTGTGCGGCCTGGACGTCCGCGGCTCGCTCGGGCTGCTGGTGCTGGTCGCCGTCGTCGACGCGGTCCTCGGGTGCACCCTCGGGCTGTTCGTGAGCGCGTTCGCGACCACGGAGTTCCAGGCCGTGCAGTTCATGCCGGCGTTCGTGCTGCCGCAGTTCCTGCTGTGCGGGCTGCTCACGCCGCGCGACGCCATGCCGGGCGTGCTGAGCGGCCTCAGCGACGTGCTGCCCCTCAGCTATGCCGTGGACGCGATGACGGCGGTGGCCACGCAGGCCGACGCCGCCGCCGACGTGTGGCGCGACGTCGCCGTGATGGCGGGGTTCGTGGTGGCGGCGATCGCGCTGGGGGCCGCGACCCTGCGCCGCCGGACGCCGTGACCACCGAGGACGGTCTAGCCTGGGGCTCACCACCTGATCCCTGCGCGGAAGGCGCCACCATGATCCTGGAGCTCGGTGACGCCCTGCGCGCCTCCTCCCTGCGGCTCGCCCGCATCGGACGCGTGCAGTCGGTGATCGAGGAGTCGCCGGGCACGCGCGACATCCTGGCCCGCTTCATCGCCGGGGACAGCACGCAGTCGGCGCTCGGCGCGGCCCGCGACCTCATGGAGACCGGCCGCGCGGTGACCGTGTCCTACCTCGGGCCGGACGCCGACTCGCGCGCCCGCAGCGACGCCACCGTGGACGAGTACGAACGGCTCGTCGCCGAGGCCGTCTCCCGGGGGCTCGTCGGTGACCACCGCCTCGAGCTCAGCGTCCGTCCCGCCGCGTTCGGTCGCCTGGACCAGGCCACCGGCCGGTCCCTCGCCCTCGCCCAGCTGCGGCGCGTGTGCCGGGCCGCGCACAACGCCGGCCTGGACGTGACCCTCGACATGGAGGGCTTCGAGACGGTCGAGCCGACCCTGGAGCTGCTCCGCGAGCTGCGGCAGGACTTCCCCGGCGTGGGGATCGCCCTGCAGGCGGCCCTGCGGCGCACCGAGCAGGACTGCCGCGACCTCGCTGCCGAAGGTGTCCGGGTCCGGCTGGTCAAGGGCGCCTACAAGCTCGACGAGCGCCGCTCCTTCGACGCGGTGGAGGACGTCGACCGGTCCTACGTCCGGTGCCTGCGGATCCTGATGGAGGGGGTCGGATACCCCATGGTCGCCACCCACGACCCGCGCATGACCTCGATCGCGGCCGCCCTCGCCCGGTCCTACGACAAGGGGCCCGAGCACTTCGAGTACCAGATGTACCTCGGCATCCGCCCCCTCGAGCAGACCGCGATCGCCGACCGCGGCGATCGCATGCGCGTGTACGTCGCCTACGGCCCCGCCTGGTACTCCTACCTCGTGCGCCGCGTCGCCGAGCGCCCCACCAACGTCACGTTCTTCGTGCGCTCGCTGCTCTCGCGCCGCTGATCACCTGGCCTCTCCGCGCCCCGCGCCCCGCGTCCCCGTGCCGCGCCGTCCCCGCACCGCGCCGCGCCGCCATACCGCGCGCCGCGCCGCGCCGCCATTGGTCACCAATGACGTCTCGAGGCACGGTTCGAACGATCAAATCCGCCAGTGGTGACCAATGGCGCGGGGTAGGGGTTGTCGGTGGGCTTCGGCATACTGGCGAGCGCACCCGACCTCGCAACCTCGACAGGGAGTTCCGATGACTGACCTCGCGTCCCGCACGATCGCGTTCTACGGCGTCGGCGCCATGGGGTCGGCGATCCTCGCCGCCCTGGTCCGCGGCGGGCACCCGGCCGACCAGGTCCTCGCCGTCGACACCAGCAGCGAGCGACTCTCCGAGCTCGCCGGGTCGTATGCCGTGCGCACGACCTCCGACGTGGCCGAGGCCGCCGGCGCGGCCGACGTGCACGTGGTCGCCGTCAAGCCGGCCGACGTCCCGGCCCTGCTCGACGCGATGGCCGGCGGGCTCGGCGAGGGCGACGTCGTGGTCAGCGTCGCCGCCGGCGTCACCTCCGCCGCCATCGAGGAGCACCTGCCCGACTCGATCGCCGTGGCGCGGGTCATGCCCAACACCCCGGCCCTGGTGGGGCAGGGCATGGCCGTGGTCAGCCCCGGGAGCCGCTGCGGCGACGAGGCCCTCGCCCTGGCGCGTGCCGTGCTCGAGCCGTCGGGGGCCGTGCTGTCCCTGCCCGAGAAGCACCTGGACGCCGTCACCGGGGTGAGCGGCTCGGGGCCCGCCTACGTCTTCTACCTCGCCGAGGCCATGACCGAGGGCGGTGTCCTGATGGGCCTGCCCCGCGACGTCGCCTCGACCCTGGCTGTGCAGACCCTGCTCGGTGCTGCCACGATGCTGGCGGAGGGGGACGACTCGGCGACGATCCTGCGCGAGCGGGTGAGCTCGCCGGGGGGCACGACGACCGCGGGCCTGGCCGTCCTCGACGAACGGGCCACCCGGGCCGCCGTCGTGGCGGCGGTGCGGGCCGCGACCGAACGCTCGGCCGAGCTGGGCCGCGGTCACTGAACGCTCGGCACCACCGGCCCCTCGACCCCACCGGCTCCTCGACCCAACTGAAATCTCCGGCCACGCCTGCGGATCGAGGCCGCAGCGCCCCGCTGGATCGGTCGCAGACCGGTGTAGCAGCGGCCACGGACACCATGAAAGGATGCGGGACATGACCGAGCTGACCGTGCGCGTGCTGACCGATGATGACTGGGAGCTCTACCGGACCATCCGGCTGGCGGCGCTCAAGGAGTCCCCGGACGCCTTCGCGGCCACCTACGAGGAGGAGCGCGACTTCTCCGACGACCTGTGGCACGAGCGCATGGCCCGGGCGACCCGCCTCGTGGCCGAGGCGGCGGACGGTCCGGTCGGCGTCGCCAGCGTGCGGGCGCAGGCGCCCCGCGACGGCAGCGACGACGCCATGGCCGAGCTGTTCGGCATCTGGGTCCGGCCCGAGCTGCGCGGTCGCCGCGTCGCCGTCGAGCTGGTCCGCGCCGCCTCCGGCATCGCCCGGTCGATGGACTGCCGCCACCTGTCCTACTGGGTGGGCACCGACAACGGTCCGGCCGTGGCGTTCGCCAGCTCCTACGGCTTCCGGGTCACCGACACCCGTCGTCCCATGGTGGCCCGCGGTCACCAGCCGACCGAGGACGACGACGACGAGATGATGATGATCCTGCCCCTCGCGGACGACCCGGGCTCGGTGGCCAGCACCAGCGTCTGACCGGCTAGCGAGCCTCGTCGTGCCGGGCCTGTCCCGCACGGGTACGGTCGGCTCCATGTCGATGCCGACGAGAGTGGTCTGGGACGAGGTCTTCACGCGCTACGACTTCGGGCCGAGCCACCCCATGAGTCCCGTCCGTCTGGACCTGACCGCGCGACTGTGCCGCGAGCTGGGGCTGTTCGACCACGACGACGTCGAGCTCGTGTCCCCCCCGGTCGCCACCGACGACGAGCTCGCCTGGGTCCACGACCGGGACTACATCGCGGCCGTCCGTGCGGCGGGCGAGGACCCCGCCCAGGCCGACCAGGCGTTCGGGATCGGCACCGAGGACGACCCTGCCTTCCTCGGCATGCACGAGGCCAGCGCCCGCATCGCCGGCGGCACCCTCGCCGTCGCCCGAGACGTGTGGGAGGGGCGGGCGCTGCACGGCGTCAACTTCTGCGGCGGCATGCACCACGCGATGCCCGACAGGGCCGCCGGCTTCTGCATCTACAACGACGCGGCCGTCGCCATCCACTGGCTCCTCGAGCACGGCGCCGAGCGGGTGGCCTACGTCGACATCGACGTCCACCACGGCGACGGCGTCGAGCGCTGCTTCTGGGACGATCCGCGCGTCATGACCCTGTCCGTGCACGAGACGGGCCGGGTGCTCTTCCCCGGCACCGGCTTCCCTCGCGACCTCGGCGGCCCCTCGGCCGACGGCACCGCGATCAACGTGGCCCTGCCGCCGGGCACCGGCGACGCGGCCTGGCTGCGGGCGATCAACGCCACCGTCAACCCCCTCGTGCGGGCCTTCGCCCCCGACGTCCTGATCACCCAGCAGGGGTGCGACTCGCACTACCAGGACCCGCTCGCGCACCTCGCGATCTCGGTGGACGCCCAGCGGCAGGCCTTCGAGGGCCTGCACCGGCTCGCCCACGAGGTGAGCGGCGGCCGCTGGGTCGCCCTCGGCGGGGGAGGCTACGAGGTCGTCGACGTGGTGCCCCGCGCCTGGACGCACCTCACGGCCATCGCCACGCACCACCCGATCCGGCTGGACACCCCGATCCCGCAAGCCTGGCGCGACCACGTGCTGGAGCGCCACGGCCGGCCCGGGCCCGAGTCCATGAGCGACGGCGTGGCCGAGGGTGGCATCGTCTGGTGGCGGGGCTGGGAGTCGGGCTACGACCCCGAGGACCCCGTGGACCGCGCCGTCATGGCCACCCGCGAGGCGGCGTTCCCGCTGCACGGGCTCGACGTCTGGTTCGACTAGCAGTCACAAGATGGGCGCCGATCATGGGGTCGGCGGCGTGTCGACTGGACAGCATGGGTGAATCTCATCGCGGATTGCTCACGCGGCGTGACCGGAGCTCTAGAGTGCCAACCAGCACGCGTGTGAAGACTCGACGGGGAAGCCGACGACACCTCGTGCCCGGAGAGTGAGCCATCCCCTATGTCGTCCCAACGTCCTTTCGACGGTGTCCGCTTCTGCACGGTCGCCGAGGTCGCGGCCCGCATGCGCGTGAGCAAGATGACCGTCTACCGCCTCGTCCACAGCGGAGAGCTGCCCGCCGTCCGGGTGGGACGGTCCTTCCGCGTCCCTGAGCACGTCGTCGAGGAGTACCTCGCGCGCGCCTACACCGAGACCGCGTGAGGCCGGCGCGGACGGCATACGGCCTCGGTCGATTGGGTGAGGAGAGCCCGGGGCGCTAGGCTGGGGCGGATTCCCTCGTCGGCGGTGAGCGCGCCACGCGCACGTGACAACGTCGTGCACCGGCACGAGGCTCACGACCGACACTGCAGATCAGCTCGACGAAGGACACGCTATGGGTTCCGTGATCAAGAAGCGCCGCAAGCGCATGGCCAAGAAGAAGCACCGCAAGCTGCTTCGCAAGACGCGTCACCAGCGCCGCAACAAGAAGTGACCAGCAGAGCCCCTCGACCACGGTCGGGGGGCTCTGGTCATGCCCGGGTGCCGTCGGCGTCACCCCTGGCCTAGGCTCGGGACAGGTTCCCCCCAGCAGCCACGCGAGCAGCCTGGCCACCAGCCGCGCCGCCAGCCCGCCGCCAGCCCGCCGCCAGCCCGCCGCCAGCCCAGCGTCACCGAACGTCACCCAGGAGGTCCACGTGCCCGACGTCGTGCTCGTCACGGGTGTCTCTCGGCTGCTGGGCGGGCTCGCCGCGACGGCGCTCGCCGCCCGCGAGGACGTGGGCCGCGTCATCGGCATCGACGTGGTGCCACCGAGACGTCCGCTGATCGGGGTCGACTTCGTGCGCGTGGACCTGCGCAACCCGGTCATCACCCGGCTCGTGGAGCAGTACTCAGTGGACACCGTCGTCCACATGGGCGTCCTCGCGACCCCCACGGCCGCCGGAGGCCGGGCGTCGCAGAAGGAGATCAACGTCATCGGCACGATGCAGCTGCTCGCGGCGTGCCAGAAGGCCACCTCGCTGCGGCGGCTCGTGGTCAAGTCCGCGGCGGCGGTGTATGGCGCCTCCCCGCACGACCCCGCGGTGTTCACCGAGTCGGCGGCGCTGGGGGTGCGCACGGCCAACGGCTTCGGGCGCGACTCGTCCGAGGTGGAGTCCTACGTCGCGGGGTTCGCGCGGCGCCGCCCCGACGTCGAGGTGTCCGTCCTGCGCTTCGCCAACGTCATCGGGCCGAGCATCGCCACGGCCCTCACCGACTACTTCAGCCTCCCGGTCGTGCCGGTCCCCGCGGGCTTCGACGGGCGCCTGCAGTTCGTCCACGAGGACGACTGCGTCCGGGCGACCGTGCTGGCCTCCACCGCTGACGCCGACCGCGTCACCGGCGTCACCAACGTCGCCGGCGACGGGGTGCTCACCGTGCTCCAGTGCGCACGGATGATGCACCGGCCCGTCGTGCAGGCGCCCCTGCAGACCGAGGGCCTGCTGCGGCGCGGCTACGGCTGGTCCCGGATGGCGACCTTCCCGGAGGGGCAGTTCCGCCAGCTGGCGTACGGCCGCGTCGTCGACACCACCCGCATGAGGGAACGTCTGGGCTTCGAGCCGAGCCGGACGAGCCGGGAGGCGTTCGCGTCGTTCGCCGAGACGGCCGGGCTGACCGTGCCGGGCGTCGACCTCGCCCGCACGGGGCTGGGCCGCGCCCAGGTCGTCCTGGCCGCCATGGGGTGGCTCCCCGACCCGTCCTCAACCCCCGGAGCCCGCTCGTGACCGACGACCCTCGCCCCGGACATCCGGCCGACCCGACGCGAGCCGTGCCCCCGATCGACGTGGACGCCGTGGTCGACGCCGTCGTGCAGGTGCTGCGCAGCGCCGCCGCTCTGGCCAAGATCCCGCCGGACGAGGCCGAACGGCAGATCGCCGAGCTGCTGGCCTTCGTGCGCCGCCGCCTGACCGCCGACTACGACGTCGACGAGTTCGGCTTCGACGAGGACTTCACGCTGCACGCCTACCTGCCCCTGCTGCGCCCCCTCTACCGCTCCTGGTTCCGCGTCGAGGTGCGCGGCGCCGAGCACGTCCCCGCCGAGGGCGGCGCCCTGGTCGTCGCCAACCACTCCGGGACGATCGCGCTCGACGCGCTCATGACGCAGGTGGCCCTGTATGACGACCACCCGGCGGGACGGCACCTGCGCATGCTCGGTGCCGACCTCGTCTTCGCCACGCCCGTCGTCGGGGACCTGGCCCGCAAGTCCGGCTCCACCCTGGCCACGGCCGAGGACGCCGAGCGGCTGCTCAGGGCGGGGGAGCTGGTCGGCGTCTGGCCCGAGGGCTTCAAGGGGGTCGGCAAGCCGTTCAGCGAGCGCTACAAGCTGCAGCGGTTCGGGCGTGGGGGATTCGTCGCCGCTGCCCTGCGCGCCGGGGTGCCGATCGTGCCGTGCTCCATCGTGGGCGCGGAGGAGACCTACCCGATGCTGGGCAACGCCTCGGGCCTGGCCAAGCTGCTGGGCATGCCCTACTTCCCCCTCACGCCGACCTTCCCGTGGCTGGGGATGATGGGGCTGGTCCCGCTGCCCAGCAAGTGGATCATCGAGTTCGGCGAGCCGGTGCGCACCGACGAGCTCGGGGCCGGGGCAGGGGAGGACCCCATGACGGTGTTCGCGCTCACCGACGAGATCCGGCAGACGATCCAGGAGAGCCTCTACCGCCTCCTCGCGACCCGGGACTCCGCCTTCTTCGGCTGACCTGCTCAGGTGGATCCGCACGCACGGCGTTCGTGCGCCCTGGCGTGGCCCTGCCGCCTCCTGGCAGGGCGGCTCCGTCCGGGGTCTCGGGCTGCGTCCCCCGTCTGCTTGGTCGTCTCCCGTCTGGTGCTGCAGCACCAGACCGAGGATGGCCGGACCGACGGGGGACGGTCGCCGAGGCGGAGGGCGACCGCAGGGGCCCCTCGGTCAGCTCGTATGACGAGCGCCGCCCCCAGCCGTGGTCGGCGTCAGCGGCGTCGTGCCGGCACGGGCCCGGGGCCAGCAGACGTCAGTCGCTCCCGCAGGTGCCCGGATAGTCGCGCGTCCACCGGCTGGTCGTGCCCGGTGCGAACGCGTAGCCCGGCTCCGGGGTTGCGTCGACGACCACCGTGGTGGTGATCAGCCCGATGCGGCGGTCCCACTCGTAGCTCACCCCGGTCGTGCGCGGCAGGTGCACGATCCCGTTGCCCGGTACGCAGTGGTCGGCGAACCGCGGAGCCTCCGGCGTGACGAGGACCCCCGTCGGGATGTCCGAGGGCGCCGGGGTCGTCGGAGCCGGCGTCGTCGGGACGGGCTCGGTCGTGGTGCTGGTGGGTGTGGGAGCCGGAGTCGTCTGCGTGGGAGTCGGCTCCGTCGTGGAGCTGGTGGGTGTGGGAGCCGGCGTCGTCGGGACGGGCTCGGTCGTGGTGGCGGTCGGGGTCGGCGCTGCGCTCGTGGTCGTCGGCACCGGGGCGGTCGGGCCGGGCAGCCCCGGGGCGGCGCTGGTCGGGATGCTCGGCAGGGGAGTGACGGTCTCGGCCGGCGGGGTCACCGGCGGCTCGGGCGCCCCGGGCTCCGACGGCTCGGGTGCCGCGGGCGCAGTGGGCTCTGGCTCGGGAGCGCCGGGCAGGTCCGGCGCATCGGGCACGGTCACATCAGGCGCATCGGGCACCACGACCGGGGGCACCACGACCGGCAGCAGGACGATCGTTGCCGTGACGGTCGGGACCTTGGGCTTGGGCAGGCAGGTCCCCAGGTCGGTGCCGGGCAGCGGCACCCACACCTGGCCGGGCGGGCACGGCCTCGGCCCAGACGGGGTGGGTGTCGAGGTGGAGCGGGTGGGCGTGGGGTCCGCGTCCGTGGTGGTCGGTCGGGGCGCGGTGGGCCGAGGCGTGCGGGTCCGGGTCGGGTCCGTGGTGGGGCGCGGTCGGGGCTCGTCCGGCACCGTCGTCGGTCGCTGGGGCCGCGTGGTGCGGCCAGGGGTGCTGGGGACGCTGGGCGCGGGCACCGTGACCGTGGCGCCGGGCGAGGTGAGCAGCGGCGGGATCGTGGTGGGCGACGAGGGGCTCGGCGGCGAGGGCGACGTCGAGGGCGGGGCCGTGGTCGACGGAGCGGGCGAGGAGGGCGACGTGGTGGCGCTCGGCCCCGGAGCCGGGACGGCGATCCCCGAGCAGGACTCGCCGCACGCGACGAGCTTGGCCCGCAGCTCGGTGGAGCCCTTGTCAACGGTGCTCTGCAGGGCGGCGAGCTCGCCGAGCGCCTCGGCCGGGACCTTCTGCCGCAGCGTCTGCAGCTGGGGCTGGACCCAGCTCGTGAACTCCTGGACGACCCGCAGGTGGTCGGGCTCCCGCGTGTCGTCGAAGGCCGCGAACAGCTCGGTCTGGCCGGACTCGACCGACGCGGCCGCGTCGCTCAACGACGTGCGGATGTCGTCGGCGACCTGCGGCGTCCGATCCGCCAGGGCGCTCGTGTCGGCCACGTGCTCGCGGGCGTGCGCCAGCAGGGTCCGGCCCTGGGCCCCGTCGGACCCCGCGAGACGGACCTCGAGGCCGTCGACGACCCCGCGGACGGCATACAGCGCGTCCCCGGGGAGCGCCCCCTGGGACGCGACCCCGAGGCCGGTGCCGGCCACGACGACACCCGCGGCAGCGCCGGCCAGGACCTTGGGCCAGGTGCCGTGGATCGTGAGGACGGAAGGCTGGGAGACCGGCGCGGGAGCGGGCGTCGGCGGGGAGGCCGCCACGGCCGCCGCCTCGGTGCGCAGAGTGGCGGCGAGGCCGGCGACGAACGACGGGTCGGGCCCGGGGACCGGCACGGAAGCGACCTGCTGGGTCAGGCTCAGCAGGTCGGACATCGCGGGGGAGGGTGGTGTCGTGCCCTGGAGCATGGCTTCGAAGGCGTCGGCGTCAGCGCGGGACACGAAGTCGTCGATGAAGCTCACCATGGCACCCCTCCTCTCCTCAGTGTCTGGGTCCGGGTCTGGGTCTGGGTCTGGGTCTGGGTCTGCGTCTGCGTCTGGGTGTGCTGGTCCGTCATGCTCAACGAGCGAGCGGGCCGTAGGTTACGGGAACCGTCACAGGTCTTCGCCCTCCAGCGCCCGCTGCAGCGCACGCACGGCCCGGAGCTGCAGCTGCTTGACGGCGTTCTCCTTCTTGCCCATCACCTCGGCGGTCTCGGCGAGGGAGAGCCCCTGGACGAACCGCAGCGTCACGCACTCCGCCTGCTCGGGGCGCAGCTGGGCGACGGCCTGCAGGAGTCGCTCGTCGCGCATCCGCTGGAGCACCTCGCCCTCGGGCGCCTCGACCTCGGTGTCGGCGTCCCGCATGTCCTCGGTGGTCACCTCGAGCCGGAAGCGCGAGGACTTGGCGTGGTCGTTGACGACGTTGCGGGCGATCGTGACGAACCACGCCGCGATGTCCTTGCCCTGCCACGTGAACCCCGACAGGTTGCGCAGCGCCTTGAGGAAGGTCTCGCTGGTCAGGTCCTGGGCGGTGTGGACCGACCCCACGCGCACGTAGATGTAGCGGTAGACCACCTGGACGTAGCGCTGGTAGAGCTGCCCGAACGCGTCCTGGTCGCCGCCCTGCGCGAGGACCACGAGGGCGCGCACCCGCTCCAGCTCGTCGGGGTCCGGCCCGCTCCCACCGGAGGACGACCCGCCCCCGGTGCCGGATCCGCCCGGCGGGTCCGACAGCGCCAGCCACAGCGCGCTCAGGTCGACGGTGACCGACGCAGACATGGCGCCCCCCGCGTGCGGGTGGGCGCCGAGGAGTGCGGGGAGTCGCGTGGTCACCCGTAGGAGAGTGTCGCGATGCCGCGCCGTCGCGATGGTCTTGATAGGTCCTCCTGGCCCGAGCGACTCCCATTGCAGCACATGGCGGCTGCCCGGGACGAGCTTGCCGGGCCGGGACGTGCCGGCGCGTCCGCCCCGCGCGCACCGGCCCCCGTAGAGTCGGCACCGTGCACACCGACCTCACCAGCGCCCGCGTCGTCCTGCTCGGCCGCCCCGGCTGCCACCTGTGCGACGTCGCGCGCGCCACGATCCACGAGGTCGCCGGGGAGCAGGGGGTGAGCGTCGCGGAGTACTCCATCGATGACGACCCGGACCTGCGGGAGCGCTACGCCGAGCAGATCCCCGTGGTCTTCGTCGACGGGCGCCAGCACGACTACTGGAGGGTCGATCCCGCACGCCTGCGACGGGCGCTCGGGTGACGGCCGCACCGTCCTTTTGGGTGCCCGCCAGGCCGGGGCATACCCTGGACAACGGTGCCTACCCGCCGGACGGGGCGGGCAGAAGGGAGCCCCAGGGGCTGTGAAGGTCGAGGTCGCCGAGCGTCGTGAGCTGTCCGACGCCACCGTGCTCCGGCTACCCCTGTATCTCGAGGCGGTGGCCGCGCTCGCTGCCCGGGGGGTGGGCAGCGTCTCCTCCGAGGAGCTCGCCGCCTCCGCCCACGTCAGCTCGGCCATGCTGCGCAAGGACCTGTCCCAGATCGGCTCGCTCGGCGTGCGCGGCGTCGGCTACGACACCGCGGTGCTGACCGACCAGCTCGTGTCGGTCCTCGGGCGCGACGAGGTGCGCCCCGTCGTCATCGTGGGGATGGGCCGGCTCGGCCAGGCCCTCGCCTCCCACGGTGGCTTCGACGGCGACGGCTTCGAGGTGGTCGGGCTGTTCGACCACGACCCGCAGGTCGTCGGCGGCTCCGTGCTCGGCCTCGTGGTCCAGGACGTGGCCAGCCTCACCGACGCGGTCTCGGAGCACGGTCCACGCGTCATCGGCGTGGTCGCGACCCCCGCGTCGGCCGCCCAGCAGGTCGCGGACCTGCTCGTGGCCGCCGACGTCCGCGCCATCCTCAACTTCGCCCCCACGACCCTGCAGGTCCCGTCGACCACCGACGTGCGGGCCGTCGACCTGTCGTCCGAGCTTCGCCTGCTCGCCCACCGCTCGCGGACCTCGCCCGCGTCGGCCCTCGGAGGTGCCCCCGCGTGACCCTGCTCGTCATCGGCCTGTCTCACCGCAGCGCCCCCATCGACCTGCTCGAGCGCACGACGCTCGGCGACGACCGTGCCCAGACCCTGAGGTCCGTCCTCGCGACGAGCCAGCAGGTGCGGGAGGCGCTCGTCGTGACGACCTGCAACCGCACCGAGGTCTACGCCGACGTGCTCACCTTCCACGGCGGGGTGGGCGAGATCGGCCAGGCGATCGCCGACGTCACCGAGGTCGACGCCCTGGTGCTGCGCGACCACCTCTACGTCCACCACGAGGACCGGGCGGTCTCCCACGCCTTCTCGGTGGCCTGCGGCCTGGACTCCATGGCGATCGGCGAGAGCCAGATCCTCGGTCAGATGCGCGCGGCCCTGCGCGCGGCCCAGTCGCGCGAGGAGGTCGGGCCCGAGCTCAACGCGTTGTTCCAGCGGGCCCTGCGCGTCGGCAAGCGCGCCCACACCGAGACCGAGCTCGACGACGTGTCCCTGTCGCTGGTGAGCGCCGGGCTTGAGGAGGCCGAGCGACACGTCGGTCCGCTGACCGAGCGGTCCGTGCTCGTCATCGGTGCCGGGGCCATGAGCGCCCTGTCCGTCGCCACGCTCACGCGGTCCGGGGCCGCCGAGGTGATCATCGCCAACCGCACCCAGGCCAAGGCCGAGCACCTGGCCCGCGCGTATGCCGCGCGCACCGTCCCCTGGGCCGAGCGCGTCGAGGCGCTCGCCTCCGCGGACGTGGTCGTGACCTGCACGGGCGCGTCCGGTCGCATCGTCGGCCGCGAGCTGGCCGAGCAGGTCGCCGCCGCCCGCCACCACCGCCCGCAGGCCTACGTCGACCTGGCCCTGCCCCTCGACGTCGACCCAGCCGTGAGCGAGGTCGAGGGCGTGCAGGTCGTGGGCCTCTCCCGCCTCGGAGAGCTCATGGCGCGCGACGGCATGGTCCCCGCCCAGGTCCAGCAGGTGCGCGACCTGGTCGTGGAGGAGGTCGCGGCATACCTCGCGGCTCGCCGCGTCCAGGCGGTGGCCCCGACGCTGACGGCGCTGCGCTCGCGCGCCCGCTCGGTCGTCGATGCCGAGCTCGAGCGACTCGACACCCGCACCCCGGACATGGACGAGGCCACCCGCAAGCAGGTCGCCCTGACGGTCCACCGCGTGGTCGAGAAGATCCTGCACACCCCCACCGTGCGGGTGAAGGAGATGGCCGACAAGGACGTGACCGGCAGCTACGCCGAGGCGCTGCACCGGCTCTTCGACCTGGACCCGCACACCGTGGCTGCCGTGTCGGCCGCCAACGTCGAACCCGCCGTGGAGATCGGTCACGCAGATGCCTGAGCAGCAGATCGTCCGCCTGGGGACCCGCCGCAGCGCCCTCGCCACCACCCAGTCCGGCTGGGTCGCCGAGCGGCTGCGCGAGCTGGGCCTGCAGGTCGAGCTCGTCGAGATCACGACCGAGGGCGACGTCAGCGCCGCCCCCCTGACCACGATCGGCGGCACCGGGGTCTTCGCCTCGGCGATCCGCGAGGCGCTGCTCGACGGCCGGGTCGACTGCGCCGTCCACTCGCTCAAGGACCTGCCCTCCGCCCCCGAGCCCGGCCTCGTCATCGCCGCCGTGCCCCGTCGCGAGGACCCCCGTGACGCCCTCTGCGCCCGGGACGGCCTGACCCTCGCCGAGCTGCCGCCCGGGTCGGTCGTGGGCACGGGCTCGCCCCGCCGCGCCGCCCAGATCGCCGCGCTCGGGCTCGGCGTCGAGCTGGTGCCCATCCGCGGCAACGTCGACACCCGGCTGCAGCACGTCCGCGACGGACGGTGCGGCGCTGTGGTCCTCGCCATGGCCGGCCTGTCCCGGCTGGGGCTGCTGGACGTGGTCAGCGAGGCTCTCGACACCGTTCAGGTGCTCCCCGCCGCGGGGCAGGGAGCCCTCGCGCTCGAGTGCCGCGAGGACCACCCCCTGCGCGAGGTCTTCGCCCGCATCGAGGACGCCGAGACCCGCGCCTGCGTCGAGGCCGAGCGGGGTCTGCTCGCCCGGCTCGAGGCGGGGTGCACCGCGCCCGTTGGAGCGTTGGCCGAGGTGGTCGAGTCCGAGGACGGGCTGGAGCTGTCCCTGCGGGCCTTCGTCGGGAGCCCCGACGGGTCCGACGGACTGCGGCGTTCCCTGACCGGGTCCTGGACCGAGCCCCGTGACCTCGGTCACCGCCTGGCCGAGCTGCTCCTGGAGGACGGCGCCGCCGGACTCGCCGGGGTGGGGAGCGGACTTGGCAGCCCGACCGGGGTGGGTCAGACTGCCCCCCAGAGCACCGATCCCCTGGCGTAGGAGCACCCCACGATGCGCAAGGCCTCGAGCACCGGCAGGACCACCGGGAGGCACGGCCCCGTGCCCGCACCCCGGGCGGCGACGGGGGCGCGTGCGCACGTCGCCTTCGTGGGGGCCGGTCCGGGTGATCCCGGCCTGCTCACGCTGCGGGCGGCCGAGCTCCTGGGCCAGGCCCGAATCGTCCTGCTGGACCGTCCTGACGACGTCGAGGTGGTGCGTCGCCACTGCCGCGAGGACGTCGACGTGGTGCCCCTCGTCCCGGTCGGCCGCGTCGACCCGGCTGCGACGACGTCCGACGGCCCAGCGCCTTCCGGGCCGGCGGGCTCGCTGGCGCTGCAACGACTCCTCGACGCGGTGGGCCGCCTCGGGGGGGCCGGCCTGGTCGTGCGGCTCATGAGCGGCGACCCGGGCGTGTTCTCCGGGCTCGAGGCCGAGTGCCGCGCCCTGAGCGAGGCCGACGTCCCCTACGAGGTCGTTCCGGGCGTCTCCAGCCTGCTGGCCGTCCCGCTGTATGCCGGGATCCCGCTCACCTCCCAGGACTCCCCGCGGCTGCACGTGTGCGACGCGGCCCTGCCGCAGGACCTCGAGGCGTCCGCCGCCGAGGACGTCACGGTGGTGATGTCCGGGACCCCCGGACGGCTGGTCGAGCAGCTCAGCACCCTCCTGGACGCCGGTCGCGCCCCCGAGACGCCCGTCGCGCTGACCGACCACGGCACCACGGCGCACCAGCACACGAGCGCGACCACCCTGGGTGACGCCGCGCACGTCCTCGACCACGCCGACGAGGACCAGGAGCTGCTGGCCGTCATCGGCCGCACGGTGGAGCTGCGCGGCACCATGAGCTGGTTCGAGACGCGGCCGCTGATCGGCTGGAACGTCCTCGTCCCCCGCACCAAGGAGCAGGCGACCGGCGTCGTCGACCGGCTCGCGTCATACGGCGCGACCGCCACCGTGGTCCCGACCATCGGCATCGAGCCGCCCCGCACCCCGCAGCAGATGGACAAGGCCATCACCGGCCTGGTGACCGGGCGCTACGAGTGGATCGGCTTCACCTCGGTCAACGCCGTCCGCGCCGTGCGCGAGAAGTTCACGGAGTACGGCCTGGACACGCGGTCCTTCGCCGGACTGCGGATCGCGGCCGTCGGCGGCACCACGGCCGCGGCCCTGCGCGAGTGGGGTCTCGTGCCCGACCTCGTCCCGAGCGGGGAGCAGTCGGCCGCGGGGCTGCTCGAGGAGTGGCCGCCCTACGACGTGCTCCTCGACCCGATCAACCGCGTCTTCCTGCCGCGCGCCGACATCGCCACCGACACCCTCGTGGCCGGGCTGCAGGACATGGGCTGGGAGGTCGAGGACGTCACGGCCTACCGCACCGTGCGCGCCTCACCGCCGCCCGCCGAGGTGCGCGAGGCCATCAAGACCGGCCAGTTCGACGCCGTGCTGTTCACCTCGAGCTCCACCGTCCGCAACCTCGTCGGCATCGCCGGCAAGCCGCACCGCGCCACGGTCGTGGCCTGCATCGGTCCCGCGACGGCGCGCACCGCCGAGGAGCACGGCCTGCACGTCGACGTCCTCGCCCCCGAGGCCAGCGCCGACGCCCTGGTCGACGCGCTCGCCGACCACGGACACACGCTCGCTCGGGCGTCCTACGACGCCGGCGACCCCATCGTGCTGCCCAGCAAGCGCCGTCGGCGCCGCCGCAGCTGAGCACCGCCGGCGCACCACCACCTCGCGTCCACGACCGCACCACACGACCGCACCACCCGACCTCTGCTGGAGACACCCTTGAGCTACCCGCTCCACCGCCCCCGCCGCCTGCGCCAGAGCCCGGCCGTCCGCCGGCTCGTGGCCCAGACCCGCCTCCACCCGGCCCAGTTCATCCTGCCGGTGTTCGTCAAGGAGGGGGCGACCGAGCCGACACCCATCGGATCCATGCCCGGCGTGGTGCAGCACTCCCTCGACACCCTCGAGCAGGCGGCGCGCGAGGCGGTCGCGGCCGGGGTCGGCGGGATCATGGTCTTCGGGGTCCCCACCAGCAAGGACGCCGTGGGGTCCGGCGCGACCGACCCGGACGGCATCCTCAACGTCGCCCTGCGCCGCCTGGCCGACACGGTCGGGGACGAGCTCGTCGTCATGGCCGACCTGTGCCTCGACGAGTTCACCGACCACGGGCACTGCGGGGTCCTCGACGCCCGCGGCGGTGTCGACAACGACGCCACCCTGGAGCGCTACGCCGCGATGGGCCTGGCCCAGGCCGAGGCGGGCGCCACCGTGCTCGGGCTCTCCGGGATGATGGACGGCCAGGTCGGGCACGTGCGCCGAGCCCTCGACGAGGCCGGCCACACCGACACGATCGTGCTGGCCTACGCCGCCAAGTACGCCTCCGGCTTCTACGGCCCCTTCCGCGAGGCCGTCTCCAGCTCGCTGCAGGGCGACCGCGCGACCTACCAGCAGGACCCGGCCAGCTTCACCGAGTCGCTGCGCGAGACCCGCCTCGACATCGAGGAGGGCGCCGACATGGTCATGGTCAAGCCCGCGCTGCCCTACCTCGACGTGCTGGCCGCCGTCGCGGCCGAGTCCACGGTGCCCGTCTCGGCCTACCAGGTGTCGGGGGAGTACGCCCAGATCGAGGCCGCCGCGGCCCACGGGTGGATCGACCGCGACCGCGTCGCGCTGGAGGCCCTGACGAGCATCCACCGCGCCGGTGCGCAGCAGATCCTCACCTATTACGCAAGCTCGGCAGCACGCTGGCTGAACTAGTCGTTACGCTGGGTGCTTGTCGGTGCCCCGAATGACGGCACCCAGGGGAACGAGGGTCTTGTGACGGACGACGTGCGGTGGTTGAGCCCGACGGAGCAGGTGTCGTGGCGGGCCTACCTGCGTGGGCAGCGCCTGCTCGAGGTCGCCCTCGACCGTGACCTGCAGACCCACGGCGTCTCGCTGTCGGAGTACGAGATCCTGTCCATGCTGTCCGAGCAGCCCGGACGCCGGGAGCGCATGTCCGAGCTGGCCGCCCTCGTGGTCCAGTCGCGGTCCCGCCTCACCCACACCGCCAACCGCCTCGAGCGACGCGGCTGGGTCCAGCGGCACCCGGTCCCCGGCGACGGGCGCGGCGTCGAGCTGGTCCTGACCGACGCCGGCGTCGAGGCCGTGGTCGAGATGGCCCCCGTCCACGTCGAGAGCGTGCGCCGCCACTGGCTGGACGCCCTGTCGCCCGAGCTCGTGCAGGCGCTCGGCGACGCCATGACCCGGGTCCGTGACGACAACGGCACCTCGCAGCAGCAGCGGGCCGAGGTCGCCCGCGTCTGCGGCGACTGACGAGCACGGGTTCGACCCGCGCCCGGCCGGGCTGAGAGACTGAGCCGCATGACCACCCAGCCCCCGTCATACCCGTCTGCCGCTCCCGCCTCCGAGGCGTGGTTCGAGCGGGCGAGCGCCGTGATCCCCGGCGGGGTCAACTCCCCGGTCCGGGCCTTCCGATCCGTCGGTGGGACCCCGCGGTTCATGGCGAGCGCGACCGGCCCCTATCTCACCGACGTGGACGGCCGGGAGTATGTCGACCTGGTGTGCTCCTGGGGGCCGATGATCCTCGGGCACCAGCACCCCACCGTCCTGGAGGCCGTGCACGAGGCCTCGCACAAGGGCTTCAGCTTCGGCACGCCCAGCGAGAACGAGGTGCTGCTCGCCGAGGCGATCGTCAACCGCGTCGAGCCGGTCGAGCAGGTGCGCCTGGTGTCCAGCGGCACCGAGGCCACGATGAGCGCGCTGCGCCTCGCGCGGGGCTTCACCGGCCGCTCGGCGGTCGTGAAGTTCGCCGGGTGCTACCACGGCCACGTCGACGCGCTGCTGGCGCACGCGGGCAGCGGCGTCGCGACCTTCGCCCTGCCGGACTCCGCGGGCGTCCCCGCCAGCTCGGCCGGCGAGACGATCGTGCTGCCCTACAACGACGTCCGCGCCCTCGAGGAGGCCTTCGCGCGCCGCGGCGACGAGATCGCTGCCGTCATCACCGAGGCCGCCCCGGGCAACATGGGGATGGTCCCGCCGGCGCCCGGCTTCACCGCCGCCCTGCGCCGGACGACCCGCGAGCACGGCGCGCTGCTGATCAGCGACGAGGTCATGACGGGCTTCCGCGCCTCGGCCGCCGGGTGGTACGGCCTCGAGGGCCCGACCGTCCACGGCGCCCCCGACCTGTTCACCTTCGGCAAGGTCATGGGCGGCGGTTTCCCGGCCGCGGCCTTCGGCGGGCGCCGGGACGTGATGGAGCACCTCGCGCCCAACGGCCCCGTCTACCAGGCCGGCACCCTGTCGGGGAACCCCGTGGCCACCGCCGCCGGCCTCGCCACGCTGCGCGGCTGCACGCCCGCGGTCTACGAGCGCCTCGAGCACGCGGCGCACGCGATCGCCGACGGCGTGGCCGCCGAGCTGGCCGCCGCCGGGGTGGCCCACACGATCCAGTGGGCCGGCTCGATGTTCTCCGTCTTCTTCCGCGAGGGCCCGGTGCTGTCCTACGCGGACGCGCAGGGCCAGGACACCGCCGCGTTCGGGCGCTTCTTCCACAGCATGCTCAGCCAGGGCGTCCACCTGCCCCCGAGCGCCTACGAGTGCTGGTTCGTCAGCGCCGCCCACGACGACGCGGCGGTCGACCGCGTCCTCGCGGCCCTGCCGGCCGCTGCCAGGGCGGCCTCAGCCGACGATGCTACGATGGGAGCGTGACGAGCAGCATGACCGCGACGGCCCGCACGATCGTGCACGTGATGCGTCACGGCGAGGTCCACAACCCCGCCAAGATCCTCTACGGACGCCTGCCCGACTACCACCTGTCCGACCTCGGTCGGCAGATGGCCGACCTGGTGGCCGAGTCGCTGGAGGGCCGCGACGTCGCCCTCGTCGTCGCCTCGCCGCTCGAGCGCGCGCAGGAGACGGCCCGGCCCGTGGCCGAGCACTTCGACACCCCGATCCTCACGGACAGCCGGCTCATCGAGGCCGGCAACCACTTCGAGGGCCGCAGGTTCGGCCACGGCGCGGGGTCGCTGCGGCGCCCCGCCAACTGGTGGCTCGTCCGAAACCCCTTCACCCCATCCTGGGGAGAGCCCTACCGCGCCATCGCCCGCCGCATGGAGGCGGCCGTGGACGCGGCCCGCCAGCATGCGCCCGGCCGCGAGATCGTGCTCGTCTCCCACCAGCTGCCCGTCTGGACGCTGCGCCGCCACCTCGAGGGTCGCCCCCTGTGGCACGACCCGCGACGCCGGCAGTGCAGCCTGGCCAGCCTCACGAGCCTGCACTACGACGGCGACCGCCTCACCTCGATCGTCTACAGCGAGCCCGCGGGCGCGCTCCTGCAGGTCGCCGAGCCCACGGTGGGGGCATGACGCAGGTCCGACGCACGCTCTGCGCCGCGCTCGCGGCGGTCGCGATCGGCATACCGCTCGCCGGCTGCTCCGACGACGCGGGCTCGATCAACGCCCAGGCCCGCTCCGGTGACCAGAAGGGCTACATCTCCGGCGACGGCACCATCGAGCGGCTGACCGCGGCCCAGCGCAAGGAGCCGGTGGCGCTGCAGGGCACGACCCTCGACGGTGCCTCCTGGTCCGTCGCGCAGCAGCGCGGCCACGTCGTCGTCCTCAACCTCTGGGCCTCGTGGTGCCCGCCCTGCGTCGAGGAGCAGCCGCGGCTCAACGCCCTGCACGCCGCCGTCCGCAAGACCCACCCCGACGCGGTCTTCATGGGCGTGCACGCGGGCCGCGAGTCCTCCGACAACGCCCGCGACTTCGCGCGTGCCCGTCAGGTGCCCTATCCCACGCTGGCCTTCGACGGCCAGACCGTGCTGGCGCTGCAGGGCAAGGCGCCCTCGCCGCCGACCACGCTCGTGCTGGACAAGCAGGGGCGCATCGCGGCCCGGGTGCTCGGCGCCATCACGTCCGAGCGCACCGTGCAGGACCTCGTCGACGACGTCGCCAAGGAAGCCGGGTGATCGCCGGCGTCACCGACGTCATCGCCGAGGGCACCCTCCCGCTCGCGGCGTGCGTCGCGCTGCTCGCCGGCGCCGCGTCCTTCCTGTCGCCGTGCGTGCTCCCGCTCGTGCCCGGCTTCCTCGGCTACGTCACGGGGCTCGGTGACACGCGCCTCGAGGACCGCCGCACCAGCCGCATGCTCGCGGGCACGCTGCTCTTCGTCCTCGGCTTCACCGTCGTCTTCGTGCCGCTCGTGATCCTCGTCGTCACCTCGGTCTCCACCCTGCTGCGCGAGCACCGGGAGGTCCTCGAGCGGGTCGGTGGCGTCGTCGTCGTGCTGCTCGCCCTCGTCTTCGCCGGGATGGGGACCCAGCGCCAGGTCAAGGTCGGCTGGCGACCCGCGGCCGGTATGGCGGGAGCCCCCCTCCTCGGCGCGGCCTTCGCGCTCGGCTGGACCCCCTGCATCGGCCCCACGCTCGGTGCCGTCATGGCGCTCGGCAGCCCCCTGGACGACTCCGCCACCGGGCCGCTGGCGCGCGGCGCCGTGCTGGGCGTGGCCTACTGCCTCGGTCTCGGCCTGCCGTTCCTGCTGCTGGCCGGTGGCTACGGCCGGCTCTCGGGCACCTGGACCGCGCTGCGCCGCCACCAGCGGGCGCTGCAGCTCGCCGGGGCCGGCCTGCTCCTCGTCCTCGGCCTGCTCATGGTCCTGGGGCTGTGGCAGCCCCTGGTCGCGGGCCTGCAGACGCGGCTCACCGAGCTCGTCGGGAACCCGGTCCTCTGATGCCCGCCACCTCCTCCCACACGCGTGACCGCGCCACCGGCGGCGGCGGCGCTGGCGACGGCGCCGACATCACCCAGCCTCGGCTCGGCCCGATCGGCTGGCTGCGCTGGGCCTGGCGCCAGCTCACCAGCATGCGCACCGCGCTGCTGCTCCTGCTGCTGCTGGCCCTCGCCGCCGTCCCGGGCTCGGTCTTCCCCCAACGCGACATCGACCCGGTCAAGACCCGCGACTACCTCGAGCAGCACAAGACCCTCGGCCCCTTCATGGACCGCGTCGGGCTGTTCGACGTCTACGCCTCGCCGTGGTTCGCCGCGATCTACCTGCTGCTGTTCATCTCCCTCGTCGGCTGCGTCGTGCCCCGCCTGCGCCTGCTGTGGCGCGAGCTGCGCGCCGCACCGCCGCGAGCCCCTCGTGTCCTCGACCGGATGCCGGAGCACCGCGTCGTGGAGCTCGGCGACGTCGAGCCGGAGCGCGCGCTCGCGGCGGCCCGCGAGGTGCTGCGGAGCCGGCGCTACCGGGTCCGCGCCGCCGACGCGGCGGCCACGGGTGGGGCGGGGCGGTCGGCATACGGCTCGGTCTCGGGAGAGCGCGGCTATCTGCGCGAGGTGGGCAACCTGCTGTTCCACGTCGCCCTGCTCGTCGTCATCGTGGGCGTGGCCCTCGGCCACCTGCTCGGCTGGCGCGTCGACGCGATCGTGCCCGAGGGGGAGACCTTCGCCAACACGACCAGCCAGCACGACACCTTCACCAAGGGGCCGTGGGTCGACGAGGAGTCCCTGCCGCCCTTCACCGTCCGCGTGGACCAGATGCGCGTGGCCTTCGAGACCACGCTCAAGGGCAAGCAGTTCGGGCAGCCGCGGTCCTTCGAGGCCGACGTGACCACCCGGGACACGCCCGGGGCCGCCGAGCGCCGCCGCAAGCTCGAGGTCAACGAGCCGCTGAGCTTCGGGCAGTCCTCGGTCTACCTGCTCGGCAACGGCTACGCCCCGGTCATCACCGTCAAGGACGCGCAGGGTCGTCAGGTCTACAAGCAGGCCACCGTGTTCCGCCCGCAGGACAACAACTACACGTCCACCGGCGCGGTCAAGGTCTCGGCGCTGCCCCCCGGCGAGCAGCTCGGCTTCCTCGGGCTGTTCGCCCCGACCATCTCCGACGAGGCGCTGCGCGCGATGCCCCAGTCGGACTTCCCGGCGCCGGTAGCGCCCGGCCTGCTGCTCGAGCTGTGGGAGGGCGACCTGTTCCCCGGCGGTCGGCCGCAGTCCGTCTACACGCTCGACACCCAGGCGATGAAGCAGCCGACGCTGGAGAGCGGCCTGCCCGTGCGCCTCGCGCTGCGTCCCGGCGAGACCCAGACCCTGCCGGGCGGTCGCGGGACGGTGACCTTCGAGGGCGTGCAGCGGTTCGCCGGGCTGTCGGTGCGCTACGACCCGGGCAAGCCCGTGGCCCTGCTCGGCGCCGTGCTGGTGCTCGTCGGCCTGGTGCTGTCCCTCGTCGTGCGGCGCCGACGCGCCTTCGTGCGGATCGGGGAGCGCGATGGACGTACCCTGCTGGAGGTGGCCGGTCTCGCCAAGAACGACGACCCCCGCCTGGGCGAGGCCGTCGACGACCTCACCGAGCAGCTCTGCGAGCGACTCGGGCTGACCCCGCCCGTCCGGTCCACGAAGGAGAACGCACGATGACCAACGAAGCCCTCGCGGGCTACTCCAACCTCGCGGTCTACTCCGCGCTCGTCGTGCTGGGCATCGCGTTCCTCGCCTTCGCCGTCGACCTGGCGGGCACCCGCAGCCGCGCCCTTGCGGGCCGGTCGGGCGCCTCCGGCGAGGGCCGTATGTCGGCCGCCTCCGGCGGCACGGACACCCTGGTCCGGGGTGACGCTCCCGCCGTGGTGCAGGCCGACGAAGGTCCGTCTCGTCGCCAGGCCGCCGGCATCGGGATCGCCCTGTCGCGGCTCGCGTCGCTGCTGCTCGTGGCGGCCGTGGTGATGCGGGCGCTGTCGGTGTCGCGCGCTCCCTGGGGCAACCTCTACGAGTACCTCCTGACCGCGGCGGCCGCCGTCAGCGTCGTCTACGTCGTGATGTCGCTGCGCCGGGACGTGCGCTGGCTCGGGGTCTTCCTCACCGCGCTGCTGATGCTCATCCTCGGGCCCGCCCTCACGGTCTACACCGAGGCGGGGCAGCTCATGCCCTCGCTGCGGTCCTACTGGCTGGTCGTGCACGTGTCGATCGCCATCATCGCCACCGCGATCTTCGCCATCGGCGCGGCGCTCAGCGCGCTCTACCTCGTGCAGGAGTCGAGCGAGCGGCGCCAGGCGGCGCAGGCCCGGCTCTCGGGGTGGCGCCAGACGCTGCTCGCGGCGCTGCCGCCGTCGCGGACGCTGGACCGGATGGCCTACGGGCTGCACGTGGTCGCGTTCCCGCTGTGGACGTTCACCGTCATCGCCGGCGCCGTCTGGGCCGAGAAGGCCTGGGGCCGCTACTGGGGCTGGGACCCCAAGGAGGTCTGGTCCTTCATCATCTGGGTGGTCTACGCGGCCTACCTGCACGCCCGCGCGACCACCGGCATGAAGGTCCGCACCGCCACGTGGATCGCGATCGCCGGGTTCCTCTGCATCGCCATGAACTCCTTCGTGGTCAACAAGTTCATGTCCGGCATGCACTCCTACTCGGGGATGTGATCGACCGATGAGCTCTCCTGGACTGCGCTACTCGCTGCTGCGGATCATGCTGTTCCTCGGCTGTCTGATCGTCCTGTGGCTCGTGGGGCTGCGCGGCCTGCTCCTGGTCATCCTCGCCGGCCTGCTGTCCATGGTCGTCTCGCTGTTCGTCCTCCGCGGCCCCCGTGAGGAGTTCAGCGCCCGCATCGCCGAGCGGGTGGACCGCAAGGCCGCGCGCGCCGAGGCGGCAGGGGCCCACAAGGTCTCCGACGAGGAGGTCGAGGACGACGAGATCGGCCGTTCGACCGGCGAGGGCACGGCCGACGACCGGGCCGCGCGTCGGACCGAGCGACGGCACGACGGTCTCTGACATGGCTGGCATCGACCCGACCGCCCCCGAGGTGGATGACGCTCAGCCGGCGGGAGAGACGCTGGGGTCCCCCACCTCGCTGCCGTTCCGGCTGGACGACTCCTACGCCCGCGCGGTCCCGGCGCTGTCGCTCGCGTGGTCGGCCGCTCCCGTGCCGGCACCACGCCTGCTCACCCTCGACGAGGGGCTGGCGGACGAGCTGAGCCTGGACCCGGCGTGGCTGCGCTCGCCCGACGGGGTGGCCCTGCTCAGCGGGCAGGTGCCCGAGGGCGTGACGACCGTCGCCCAGGCCTACGCAGGTCATCAGTTCGGCGGCTACTCCCCGCGGCTGGGCGACGGGCGCGCCCTCCTGCTGGGGGAGCTCGTCGACGGGTCCGGCGCGCGCCGCGACCTGCACCTCAAGGGCTCTGGCCGCACGCCCTTCGCCCGCGGCGGCGACGGCAAGGCAGCGGTGGGTCCGATGCTGCGCGAGCATGTCGTGAGCGCCGCCATGCACGGGCTCGGCATCCCGACGACGCGGGCCCTCGCGGTGGTCGCGACCGGCGAGACGGTGCTGCGCGAGACGCCGTTGCCGGGGGCGATCCTGGCGCGGGTCGCCGCCAGCCACCTGCGGGTCGGCACCTTCCAGTACGCCGCCGCGACCGGAGACCCCGCCCTGCTGCGATCGCTGGCGGACTATGCCATCGCCCGCCACCACCCGGAGGCGGCCGAGGCGGACGAGCCCTACCTCGAGCTGTTCCGCCGGGTGACCCTGGCCCAGGCCGAGCTCGTCGCCCGGTGGTCCCTGGTGGGCTTCGTCCACGGCGTCATGAACACCGACAACATGACCATCTCCGGCGAGACCATCGACTACGGCCCGTGCGCGTTCCTCGACGCCTACGACCCGGCGACGGTCTACAGCTCGATCGACACGGGTGGTCGCTATGCCTTCGGCAACCAGCCTGCGGCCGCCCAGTGGAACCTCGCCCGTCTCGGCGAGACGCTGATCCTGCTGATCGCCGAGGGCACCAAGGACACTAAGGGCGCGGACGGCGCGGACGGCGCGGACGGCGCGGACGGCGCGGACGCTGCGGTCGAGGCCGCGACGGGCGTGCTGCACGAGTTCGCCGAGCGCTACGACCGGGTCTTCGTGGACGGCATGGCCGCCAAGCTCGGGCTGGCCGGTCTCGACGCGGCGACGACCCGTGACGTCGTCCGTCCGCTGGTCACCGACCTGCTCGCCCTCCTGCAGACCCATGGCGTTGACTGGACGTCCTTCTTCCGCGCCCTCGCTGCGGGGACGGCGGGCGGTCATTTCCTCGACGCCACGGCCTTCGACGCCTGGAGCGCCCGTCGCGACGCCCTGCTGCCGGACGACCGGGCGGCCGTCGCGGCCCGGATGGACGCGGTCAACCCGGTCTACGTGCCGCGCAACCATCGGGTCGAGGAGGCTCTGGCGCGCGCGACCGCGGGTGACCTCGGGCCGTTCGAGCGGCTGCTCGACGCCGTCGCCAGCCCGTATGCCGAGCGGCCCGGCCTCGAGGATCTGCGCGGCCCTGCCCCGGCGGGCGCACCACGCCACATCACCTACTGCGGCACCTGACCTACCGCCGGTAAAGGCATCGACCGGCCTTCGTTCGCCAGGTCGATGCCTTTACCGGCGGTAGGTCTGTCAGTGGATCGCGAGGCCGGCGGCCAGGAGCCCGCCATAGGTCAGGGCCACCAGGCCCGTCGCCGCGAGCACCCGGATCAGCGCGGGACCGGTCGCGCCGCGCAGCACGTCGAGGCACGGCTTGATCGCGGGCAGCAGGCCGACCAGCCCGAGCAGCGCCCACCGGTGACCGGCCCAGGCGGCCAGGCCGGCGCACACCGCGGGGGTGACCATGAGCACGACATACAGGATCCGCGTGCCGCGGTCCCCGAGCCGCACCGCGAGGGTGCGCTTGTCCGCCACCTCGTCCCCGCTGATGTCGCGCAGGTTGTTGGCGACCAGGACTGCGGTGATGATCGAGCCGATGCCGACGGCGCCCGCCCAGGTGCCCGCGTCGACCTTCTCGGCCTGGGTGTATGCCGTGCAGACCGTCGCCACCAGCCCGAAGAACACGAACACGAACACCTCGCCCAGCCCGGCGTAGCCGTAGGGGCGGCGTCCGCCGGTGTAGAACCAGGCCGCCAGGACCGCGGCGATCCCGATCAGCAGCAGCCAGGTGTCACCGGACAGTCCCATGAGCGCCAGCCCGGCGAGGCAGGCAAGTCCGAAGCACGTGAACGCGGCGTATTTGACCAGCAGCGGCGTCGCGAGGCCGCCACCGACGAGCCGCACCGGTCCGACCCGGTCGGCGTCGGTGCCGCGGATGCCGTCGCTGTAGTCGTTGGCGTAGTTGACGCCGACCTGCAGGAAGAGCGCGACCAGCAGCGCGAGGAGGGCGAGCGCGGCGTCCCAGTGACCCAGCCCCGCTGCGGATCCGGTGCCGACGGCGACGGGAGCAAGAGCTGCGGGCAGGGTCCGCGGGCGAGCGCCCTCGACCCACTGGGAGATGGTGGCCATGAGCACATTGTCTCGTGATCGAGAGATCGCGCTGCGCACGGCACGCGTGCCGGACGGGTGAGTCGCCGCCCCCGCGGCTCGGAACGCCCTGACCGACGCGTAGCGTCCGACCTGAGACGACCGGTCGACCGATGCCCGGTCCCTGGTGCGTTGGCGCAGAGAGTCGAGGCGGTCGATGGCGACCTTCGTCCTGGGTGTGACCCTCCTGGTCCTGGGTCTTGGACTCGTCGTGTGGGGGCGGAGGGCCCTGCGCGGTGCGGGCGCCGCGCCGGCCGGTCCGCCCCAGCCGCCGGCCATGCCTCCGCTGCCGTCCGAGCTGGGGCCGGGCGGCACGGACGCGTCGGGCGCCAACCGGTGGGAGCGCGCTGCCAAGGCCGAGAAGCGACGGCGTCCGATCGTCGCTCCGGGCGGGCCCTCACGCTGGCCGGTCGTCGGCGGCTGGGTGCTCACCGGTCTCGGGGCGCTGTGCCTGTTCCTGTCCACGCTCTACACCCAGGACGTGGGTGAGGCGATCGTCGTGCGCACCCCTGGCGGCACGGTCGCGGGGGTGGACAGCACCCCGGGGTTCTCGATGAAGGCGCCGTGGAACGACATCGTGAAGTACGACGTGCGCAACCAGGTCATCACCATGGCGCAGGAGAGCGGCGCCACCGACGGCCCGGCCATCAACGCCCAGACCACCGACAACGCGACCGCGGCGATCGACATCACCATCCGCTACTCGATCGTCCCGGCCAAGGTCGGCGACATCTACCAGGCCTACCGCACCCAGGAGGGCCTGGTCAGCCGGGCGCTGGACGTCGACGTCCGCTCGATCGTGCGGGACGTCCCGGTCAACTACACCGCCGGCGAGCTGCGGCAGCGACGAGCCCAGGTGTCGTCCGACATCGCCAAGGAGCTGTCCCGACGCTGGGAGCGCCTCGGCGTGACGGTGGACTCCGTGGACCTGCGCGACATCCGATTCCCCCAGGAGATCGAGCAGTCGCTGGCTGCCGTGCAGACCGCGCGCTCGCGCGTCGAGTCGGCGCGAGCCGAGCTGGAGTCCGCCAAGATCAACGCCGAGAAGGTCAAGACCGAGGCCCAGGCCCAGTCCGACTCGGACCAGATCATCCGCTGCGGAGCGATGTCCACCACGGTCAAGGAGATGATCGCCGGCAAGGAGGTCAACTCGGTCAAGGTCGTGCCCGTGCCACCGGCCCAGTGCCAGAACCGGCTCAACGAGCAGGTCCTGACCAGCAAGTACATCGACATGCTCAAGGAAGCGGCGGCCAAGGGAAACACGGTCTACGTCGTGCCGCCCACCCAGTCCTCGCTCATCCAGCTCCCGGCACCGGCCCCCTCTCCCGCCGCCTCGGCGCCGCGCTGAGCGCCTGGGACAGCAGTTCCCGGACGGCCGCGCGGTCCGGCTTGCCCGGCCCCCGCAGCGGTATGCCGTCCGCGGCGGCGACCACGCGGGGCAGGGCGTGGGCCGCGAGGTGGGGGCGCAGCGCCGCCCGCACCCGCTCGGCGTCCCAGCCGGTCGCGACCTCGGCCGCCGCCGGATCGCCGACTTCGTACCGTCCGGCGTGACCGCAACCCCCACCCCCACCGTCACCGTCGCTCCCGCCTCCGTTGCCGCCGTTGCGCGCGCCGTCCTCGACGACCAGCGCTCCGACGACCTGGCCCCACTCGAGGTCGGGGACGCCGACGACGACGCACTCGCGGACGCCGGTGACGTGGGCCAGGATCGCGTCCTCCACGACGCGGGGGGCGACCTTGAGCCCGCCGGTGACGATCACGTCGTCGGCCCGACCCAGCACCGTGAGGGTGCCGTCCTCGGCCAGCTCGCCGAGGTCGTCCGTGCGGAACCACCGCGTGCCGTCCTCGACCGTGAAGTGGGTGGCGGTGAGGGCCGTCTCGCCGAGGTAGCCGTCGGCCACCATCTCGCCCCCCAACGAGATCCGTCCCTCGTCGAGCCGGACGCGGGCGCAGGAGAGCGGCCGTCCGTCATACACGCACCCGCCCGCGGTCTCGCTCATGCCGTAGGTCCGCACCACGCGCAGCCCGGCCGCCACCGCCTGCGCGTGCACGGTGGCGGGCAGGGCGGCCCCGCCGACGAGGATCCCGTCGTACGTCGCCGCGGCCTCGGCGCCCAGAGGTGAGGCGAGCAGCCGGACCAGCTGGGTCGGCACGAGCGAGGTGTAGTGGCGGACGCCACCGGTGAGACGCTCGGTCGCCGCGGCGAACCCCTCTGGGGTGAAAGGACCGTCGTCGGTCGCGACGGGGGAGTGCCCGGCCAGCAGCGAGCGGGCGAGGACCTGCAGGCCGGCGATGTGCGTGGGTGGCAGGGCCAGCAGCCACTGCCCATGGCCGCCGAGGTGCTCGGCCGTGGCCTCGCCGGATGCTCGCACGGCCGCGGCCGACAGGACGGCCAGCTTGGGTGTCCCGGTGGAGCCGGAGGTGCCGACGACGATGGCGGTGCCCTCCGGCGGCGAGGGCACGTGGTCCGATCGGCCCGGTGGCGCCCCGCTCGGGCACACCGCCGCACCACGCCCGGTGAGGGCCAGCTCGAGGGGCGCCAGGTCGCCGACCGCCGAGGCGGGGGACTGCGTGCCGGGCCAGTGGACCATCGTCATGCCACCGACCCTAGCCGCGCCCACCGACAGACCTCCTGCACAGGTCTGGCGCCATTCCTGCACATGTGTAGGATATGTGCATGTCCCTCCTCGAACGCCGCCTGCAGATCCTGCTCGACCAGGATCGCTACGACCGGGTCGCTCGCGCCGCCGAGGACTCCGGCCAGAGTGTCGGGGCGGTGATCCGGCACGCCATCGACGTCACCTACCCCGAGGACGTCGGCGCGGCCCAGCACGCGGCCCGGTGCTTCCTAGACCGTACGTCCGAGCCCCGCGACGAGCCGCCTCTCGACCTCCGGGAGCTCCGGCGCAACCTGGATGACGAGCTCATGGCCACGCTGCCCTCGTGAACGAGGTCTTCGTCGACAGCGCGGTGCCACTCCTGGCCGCGGGCGGCGCCCATCGCTTACGGGCGGCATCACGGGAGGTGATGGCTGCGGTGGCGGCCGGGAGCGTCCGCATGCACGCCAGCGTCGAGATGCTGCAGGAGTTCACCCACCACCGCATGCGGATGGGTGCGGTGCCCGAGGCGTTGCTGGACGCTCGAGACCTGGCGGACATGACCGTTGTCCATGCCTTTGACCTGGAGGTCTGGCAGGAGGCGACCCGCCTGATGCAGGTCAGTGCGATCCGCGGGCGAGACGCTGTGCACGCAGCGACCGCGCTGCTGGCCGGTTTCGACGAGATCATCTCCCCAGACACCGACTTCGTCGACGTGCCGGGTCTGCGACGCATCCACCCGGCCGACTGGCCGGCCTCCTGACCCCAGCCTCCGCCTGTCCGGTGCCCGTTGACCCGTCGACCTGTGGACCCACCGAGATCGGCGGCCGGGCTCAGGGACGGACAGGGAGGCCCAACGCCCTCGTCACCCCGCGCAGGGTGCTGAGGGTCACGACGATCGACAGGGCGGCGCACGCCGTCATCGCGGTGCCCACGGGCATCACCTCCGTCAGACCCCCCGCGAGCAGCGCACAGCCCCTGCGTCGTCATCCGCCCCGCCCCTGTGGCCGTAGGCGGCCCTGAGTGAGCTGGGAGCTCAGTTCGGGTCGTCTGAGGGCCGGTTCTGGGCGTGCAGGCGACCTGTTGTGAGCTGGGAGCTCAGTTCGGGTCGTCTGGGGCGACGCGCGTGATGGACATCTCCTCGCGGTCGTTGGTGGGGCGTGGACGGCATACGAGCCGGGCGTGCAGGCCCGGCCGTGGACCGGGCAGGATGGGAGGCATGACTGACGCGATCACCACCCGTCCCCTGGCCGTCGTCACCGGAGCCTCCAGCGGCATCGGCGAGGCCACCGCCCGTCGCCTGGCCCAGGAGGGCTTCGAGGTGATCTGCGCGGCGCGGCGCACGGAGCGGATCGAGCAGCTGGCCAAGGAGATCGACGGACGGGCCGTCACCTGCGACGTCACCAGCGAGGAGGACGTGGCGCGCCTGGCGCAGGAGGTCGGCGACCGGCTCGACGTCCTCGTCAACAACGCCGGTGGCGCCCTGGGCACCGAGCGCATCGCCGACGCGGTGGTCGACAAGTGGCGGCAGATGTACGACTCCAACGTCATCGGCGCCCTCAACGTCACCAAGGCCCTGCTGCCCGCCCTCAGGCAGGTCAAGGGCGGCATGGTCGTCATCGTCTCCTCGATCGCCGGCCTCGGGGTCTACGAGGGCGGCGCGGGCTACTGCGCGGCCAAGCACGCCGAGACCGTCATCGCCGAGACGCTGCGCCTCGAGGCGGTCGAGGACGGCATCCGGGTCTGCGAGATCGACCCGGGTCTGGTGCACACCGAGGAGTTCTCGCTCGTGCGCCTCGGCGGCGACCGGGCGGCGGCCGACAAGGTCTACGAGGGGGTCGCGGAGCCTCTCGTGGCCGAGGACGTCGCGGACGCGATTGCGTATGTCGCGACCCGGCCCGCTCACGTCAACATCGACCGTCTGGTGATCAAGCCGCAGGCCCAGGCCGCGCCGCACAAGCTCGTCCGTCAGCGCTGACCCCGGTGGGACGCCGGCTGACGGCCGACTGGCCTCGGTTGACGGCGACGGCCGCGCGGGTGGGCGGCCCTCGCCAGGCGCCGGGCGGTCCGGCATGCTCCCGCCCATGACCCGTGACACCGCAGTCCCAGGCGCTGCCGCTGACGCCGCCAACCCGCCCCGGTGGAAGATCATCGGCCCCGGCCTGATTGTCGCTGCCACCGGTGTGGGCGCCGCCGACCTGGTGGCCACGTTGATCGCCGGCAGCAAGTTCGGCTACGGCCTGCTGTGGTGCGTGCTCGTCGGCTGCATCATGAAGATCGTGCTGGTCGAGGGCGCGGGACGCTACTCCCTCGCCACGGGCCGCACGATGTTCGAGGGCTGGCGCTCGCTCGGTCCCTGGACGACCTGGTACTTCGGTCCTTACATCGTCATCTGGGGCTTCGTCTACGGCTCGGCCGCCATGGCCGGCACCGGTCTGCCGCTCAACGCGCTCTTCCCCGTCCTGGACACCAAGTGGTGGGGCATCATCTCCGGGCTCGTCGGCCTGATGCTCGTGTGGTTCCACCGGTACGGCCTCTTCGAGAAGGTCATGGCGGCGTTCGTGGGCCTGATGTTCGTCGCCATGGTCGGCGCCGCGATCATCACCCTGCCCAACCTCCTCGACATCCTGGCGGGCCTCAAGCCGTGGATCCCGGACGGCGGCCTGGTCAACGTCCTGTCGCTCGCGGGCGGCGTCGGCGGCACCATCACGCTCGCGGCCTACGGCTACTGGCTGCGCGAGAAGGGTTGGGACACACCGCGCTTCATGCGGGTCATGCGCATCGACAACACCGTCGCGTATGTCGTGACCGGCATCTTCGTCCTCGCCACGCTCGTCGTGGGCGCCGAGCTGATGTACTCCATGAAGGTCGCCAGCGACGACAAGGGGCTGCTCTCGGTGGCCGACGTCCTCGACCAGCGCTACGGGCCGTTCGCGGGCAAGGTCTTCCTGCTCGGCTTCTTGGGCGCGGCCATGTCCTCGCTGGTCGGCGTGTGGAACGGCGTCTCGTTGATGTTCGCGGACTTCGTCGGCAACCTCAAGGGACTGCCGTCGGGCCACGAGGACACGCGCACCGGCGGCCGCTACTACCGGTGGTACATCCTGTGGCTGACCTTCCCCCCGATGATCATGATGTTCTGGGGCAAGCCGGTGGTGCTGATCCTGGCGTACGGCGTCCTCGGCGCGTTCTTCATGCCCTTCCTGGCGGTCACGCTGCTGTGGATCCTCAACACCGACCGCGTGCCGCGCGAGTGGCGCAACAAGGCCTGGTCCAACGTCCTGATGGTGGTGTGCGCGCTGGCGTTCGCGGCGCTCGCGGTGAGCGAGATCGTCAAGGCGATCCAGAAGCTCTAGCTAGGCGGGCTGCTCGGAGAGGCGCTTGATGTTGAGCAGCATCTCCCGGCTCATCACGAAGCTCACGGGCTCGATGACATAGGGGCCGCCGGCCAGGCGCTGAGCGAGGCTGTCGCCGTGGGCGTAGGCGTTGCGCTCGATCAGCCGGGTCCGGCCCTGGCTGAGAGGCTGCAGGTGGTAGGACCAGACGGTGGTGGCGAGCGGCCCGCCCTCCGGCACACCCACGAGGACGAGCGAGACGCCCGGCCTCACCTCGGCCACGACGAGCGGTGGTAGCTGCGGGTGCAGACGCACCTCGTCGCCCACACGCAGGTCCTGGAGGTCAGGACGGATCTCCTCGACGTTGCTGTCGAGGGAGCCGGCAGCCTGCTCCAGCAGCTGGTGGCTGTAGAAGCCCCCGCGGCCTCGCCCGATTTGGGGCTCTTCTGACGCTTCCG
>NZ_DKGR01000059.1:50733-52006 GCF_002453335.1 Arsenicicoccus sp. UBA6765 | reverse complement strand
CAGAATTCAGCCGACGTTGACAGCGCACTCGTTCCGTCGGCAGTCACGCCTCCAGGGTAGTCTCCTCCGTCCGCAGGACTCGAAGTCGTCCGTCACGCGATGCCAGCCCGGCCGGCCCAGTGAAGTCCAGCGGAGCGGGACGCTCGCATCTCACACCTTCACAATAATGGACCTCGGAGTCCTTATCCAAGTCGATCCGAAACACCTATGGCGATCCAAGCGTCCTGCTTTTCAGACCTGCGACACCTCTCGTCAATCGACGTCCCGCTCATACTTTGGTCTGGCGAGTCCTTTTCTGTCGTCGTAGGCTAGTGGTCATGATGTGCGGGAAGCCACGCGGCTCACGGATCTTCCGTGTGCGCGAGAAAGTCCGAGCCGAGGGCTCGGTGCGGCTGCCCACGCGCGCCCGTCGAGAACGTTGCGCGCTCCGCAGGAGAGGGGCGTTCGGTGGACCTGCCGGTCAAGCTCGGTGACGCGCAAGAGTTTCTGATGCTCGTTCCCTCGCCTCTTGCGGAGCGGGTGGCTGAGGACGAGCGCCTGGTCGTGGCGGCCTATCGGTTTCGTAGGGGCCTGGGCATCCGGGCTCGACGGGCGTTGGCCTCGCGTATCGAGCATGAGGTGACCGCCGCGCTGCACATCGTTCGGCCCGGAACGGTGGTGGTGGCGTTCGACGGTGCCGGCACGATGTCTCGGGCCCGAGTACACAGGTTGGCGACGGGCGTAGTCGGTGAGGTGAGCAGGAGCGCCACCAATCTCGTCGGCGCGGACACGACCGTGATTGGAGTCGTGGTGATGTCGCCGACCGAGCGAGATCTCGCCGCCGCGTGCGTGCGGCATGTCGCGGAGCAGCCACCGCACCGGGGCGACGGGCTCGTCTTTCACGCCAGCGACCTCCGCCGGGCGAACATCTATGAGCTGATCGAGGAAGCAGTCCTGTGACGACGGTCAGCTCTCCCCGTGGTCGCAGCGAGGACTACCTGTTAGTCATCTACCAGCGTCGGAACGCCTCGGTCCTGTCGCTGCAGGGGCGGGACACCGAGCTGACCCCCGGGAGCATCGTCGTTGTCCCCCGCTCGACGGTGGAGAGCGCGATGCCCACCGAGGATGCCGATCGCATGATTGTCGAGGTGCCGTTGGGTGTGGTGGGGTTGACGGCGGATCAGGTCGCTGAGGTCTCGGGTGTGGACCTGCAGGAGCGGACCTCGCTGGCGGCGCTGCTGCGGTCCGTGCTCGGGGGCGTGATGGACTCCAAACTCAGCCTTCGCGACGAGGT
>NZ_DKGR01000059.1:30680-50712 GCF_002453335.1 Arsenicicoccus sp. UBA6765 | reverse complement strand
AATGGCGCAACAACACCACACCACCGGGACCGTGAGGTCACCGCTCGCGCGTCAAGCCTTCGTTGCGACCTTCCCGCGCGATCAGGTCACGGGACGCGCTGTCGTCGGCACGGACCTGATGGGCGGTCTCAAGCACTTCGTCGATGTCGCTGTCGGGGATGACGACGGCTCCCGATGAGTCGCAGAAGATGTACTGGCCCGGATAGATGCCCACTCCTTCGATGACGACGGGAATATTTGCCTGAAACGGCGTGACCACTGCTCCACCCCAGGCGACGGCCTCTCCCGAGCACCATGCGGCGAACGGTTCCGCGGCCAGTTCGTCGAAGTCGCGAAGGCGTCCGTCAGTTAGGACGCCGGCGAGGCCGACGTTGGTCGCACGGGAGAGCTTCGTTCCACCGGCGAGAGACGTCGAGCTGTGGCCGTTGCTGGCCATCACGAGGACCGTGTTGCCGGGATTGGCTGGTGATCCGTCGACGGCCTGGTGGAACAGCCGTCCGAAGGTGTATTCCTCCGGGTCAAGTATGGCGTGGCAGGTCGGGAAGAAGGAGATCGTCGCGACGCGCCCGAACAGGATGCGTTCGGGTGCCGGGCTGACGAGCCCGGTGATATGGGCGCGGTGACGGTGCTTCCGGCCGAGCGCATCGGTCAGGTCTGCGCATGTGAGGACTGCGGCTGACGCTGCGCGACGTCGCTCCACCGCGTTGTCTTCATCTTCGTTCACGGTCGTTCCGCATCATTCCTCCGTCACTGATGACGCGGGGGCGTGCCACCGGCTCAGCGGTGGCACGCCCCCACGTGGACATGGTCAGACGGAAGCCTCGGTCGCCTGGATGCGGCGGGGCAGGACCCAGCCGGCACGAGGGTAGTGGCAGTTGTAGCCGTTCGGATACCGCTGGAGGTAGTCCTGGTGCTCAGGCTCGGCCTCCCAGAACGGGCCGGCGGGCTCGATCGTGGTGACAGCCGATCCTGGCCACAGACCGGAGGCATCGACGTCGGCGATCGTCTCCTTGGCGACCTGCTCCTGCTCGGGGGTGAGCGGGAAGATCGCCGACCGGTAGCTGGTGCCGATGTCGTTGCCCTGACGGTTCAGGGTCGACGGGTCGTGGATCTGGAAGAAGAACGCCAGGATGTCCCGGTACGTCGTCTTCGATGGGTCGAAGACGATCTCCACGGCCTCGGCGTGGCCGGGGTGGTTGCGGTAGGTGGCGTGATCGTTCTGCCCGCCGGTGTATCCGGCGCGGGTGCTGATCACGCCCGGCTGCTTGCGGATGAGCTCGTCCACGCCCCAGAAGCAGCCGCCGGCCAGGACGGCCGTCTCGGTGCCGGGTGTGCGGGTGACCTCTCCGGTGTCGTGAATTCCACTGGTCATGATGCGTGCTCCTTCGTGGTCGTGGTGGTGGTCTCGAACAGTGAGCGGAACTCTCCATACCCCTCGGCCTCCAGGTCGGAGACGGGGATGAACCGCAGCGCGGCGGAGTTCATGCAGTAGCGCAGGCCGCCGGCGTTCGCGGGGCCGTCGTCGAAGACGTGCCCGAGGTGGCTGTCCGCCCCGGTAGAGCGGACCTCGGTGCGGGGCATCCAGAGGGATCGGTCCGTCTTCGTGTGAACGGCGTCAGCGACGACCGGCTTGGTGAAGCTGGGCCATCCGGTTCCGCTGTCGTACTTGTCGGTGGATGAGAACAGCGGCTGTCCGGAGACGACGTCCACGTACAGGCCGTCCTCGTGGTTGTCCCAGTACTCGTTGCGGAAGGCCGGCTCGGTGCCGTCCTTCTGGGTGACGCGGTACTGCTGGTCGTTGAGGCGGCTCAGGGCCTCAGAAGTCTTGCTGTAGTCGTGCGACACGATGTCCTCCTTGTTCGGCGCCGCTGGCTGCGGCGTCACTGTTGATAACGCCGGGGTGACGCGGTTTGGTCCCGTGAGCCTGGGAGTGGGCTGTGACTTCAAGAATCCTCCTGTTGTTGTTCCGGGCTATGAGGTATGGCCTTCGGTGAAGCCCCATGTCGTACCTGACTGGCTGTCGTTGAGCACGATCCCGGCGGCGTCGAGTTCGTCACGGATACGGTCTGCAGTGCGGAAGTCTCCGGCCGCACGTGCCTGGGCTCGCTGGTCGAGCGCCTGTGCGATCAGGGCCTCCAGTGCGCGCTCGGCGCGCGGGGGTGTGGCCGTTGATTCGTCCCACGGGCTGTCGCGCGGGTTGATGCCGAGGACGTCAGTCATGGCGAGCACCGCATCCAGCGTGTCGGCACCGGTCCGCGCGTCGTGCTGGGCGAGGGCGGTGTTGCCCCGCCTGACTTCGTCATGGAGGACCGCGAGTGCCATGGGGATGTTGAGGTCGTCATCCAAGGCGTTTCGGAATGCGACCGGCAGCATGTCCGCGTCCGCCGCGCGCCTCGAGTGGTTGGCGCTCCGGGTGATGAAGTCTTCGATCCTGCGCATCGCCGCCGCGGCGGATCGCAGGGCGGAGTCGGTCAGTTCCAGGTTCGACCGATAGTGGGCCGATCCGAGGTAGTAGCGCAGGTCGAGAGGACGCATGTGCTGCAGTAGCTCGTCGAGGGGTGTCGCGTTGCCGAGGGATTTGCTGATCTTGTCGCCGCCGGACGTGACCCAGCCGTTGTGCATCCAGTAGCGCGCGAATCCGTATCCGGCGGCACGGGACTGCGCCTGTTCGTTCTCATGATGAGGAAAGCGCAGGTCGAGCCCGCCACCGTGGATGTCGAAGCTCTCTCCCAGGTAGCGGAGAATCATTGTCGAACAGCTCAGATGCCATCCGGGGCGTCCCGGCCCGTAAGGCGAAGCCCATGCCGCAGGAGCAACGATCTCCTCGCTGGCCCCCGCGTCCGGGGGAGCCGACTTCCAGAGCGCGAAGTCGCGAGGGTCACGTTTCTCTGTTGCCTGATCGGTATGTTCGTCTCCGCGGAGAGTGCCGTGCTCCTGTGAGGTCAAAGACCCGTAGCCGGGCCATGATGAGACGTCGAAGTAGACGTCCCCCGCTTCCCCTCCCGCTCGGTACGCGTGGCCCCGGGCGATCAGCCGGTCGATGAAGGTAAGCATCTCGGCGGTGTGCCCTGTCGCGCGCGGCTCGATCGTCGGCGGCAAGATACCGATCTTGCGATAAGCGTCGGCGAACGCCCTCTCATGACGAGCCGCCCACGCCCACCATGGAACGCCCGCCGTCTGGCTCGCGGCAAGAATCTTGTCGTCCAGGTCGGTGATGTTTCGCACCAGGGTCACGTCGAGCTCGTGGCCGATCTGGAGCCATCGTCGCAGCTGGTCGAAGACCACTGCGGATCGGAGATGACCGACGTGCGGCGGAGCCTGAACAGTCGGACCGCACAGATAGATGCCGACGTGGCCCGGTCGCAGGGGCGCGAACGTGCGTAGCGATGACGTTCCACTATCGAAGAGCCGTAACGTCATCGATCAGCCCATCTCACGGGTGCGCTGCTCTCGGAGCGCACGGAGGTGGACGGCGGCCCAGGAGCGGAAGGGGCGCCAGCGTTCCGCGACCTCCTCGAGCACCGAGTCGGGCCCGTACTGGTAGGAGATCTCGGCGTAGAGGCGGCGTTCCGCGCGCGGAAGGATGTCCTGGGCGTTGGCGCCGCGGATAAGGATGAGGTCCGTGGCGAACGGGCCGATGCCTGTCACCGTGAGCAGGTCGCGGCGAGCCGATTCTTCGGGCATCGTTCGGAGCCGAGGACCGTTGAGCAGCCCGGTGAGTGCGGCCTCTGCGACAGCTCGGAGATACTCTGGCTTCCGACCGGGTAGGTCTAGTTCTTCGGCGTCGATGGCGCGGATGAGCGCATCGGGCGCGGGAAACACCCCGTCGTTGCCGTGCGCGACGATAAGGTCGCGGCGGAGTCGGGCAGCGACCGGGACGCGGGTGCGCTGCGACAAGACGCACCAGGCTGCGGCTTCGTACGGGGAATGGAAGCCGCACGGGCGATATCCGGGGAGCGCCCTTTGGGCGGTGGCGACGATCGGGTCGCGATCGCCGACGGCCGGCCATTCCCGCGCGTCCACATCGAGAGAGAGGAAGCGCCGCACCTGCTCGGCGGCTGCGGTCAGATCGCCCGGGCCGGACAGACCGATCTGGGCGCTCTCCCCGCTCTGGGTGACGTGGGCGGATACGGACGTCCAGTCGTGCTCGCTCACAAAGCGTGCGGAGAGGACGTCCGGGTCGCCGCCGGACTCGATCGCGGTAGGGGTGAACTCTTCCCAGAACCGCTTGCTGGTGCGCAACGACCACGGCCCGAGCACTGGGACCGAGAGGGTGTGCTGCGCCATGGTGGTGTTAGGCGCGGGCGTGGATGGTGACGACGTAGCCGTCGGGGTCTCGGAACGAGAACTGCAGGCCGAACGGCCCCTCGACCGGTTCCTGCACGATCGCCACTCCCGCGTCGACGAGTCGTGCGTGCACGCGTTCCGCGTCATCGTTGTGGAACCAGACGCCGATGCCGGCGCCGAGCTGAGGGATCGCGTCGAGATCCACGCCCGGGAACGGGTCGCGGACGGCGAACGCGGTTCCTTCTGCGGAGAAGACGGTCGCTGCCGGGTTCGAGTCTGGGAGCCGTGTGAGTCCGACGAGCTTGTCGTAGAACTCCGCGGAGACGGCGCGGTCCCGCACCTGGAAAGAGATGAAGTCCGGGCCGGTGGTTGTTGCTGCCATGAGCAAGCTCCTGTTCTGTTCAATAACGCCAGTGTCAATATCCTGACACTCAGTGGAGTGTGTGTCAAACTATTGACATGGATGCATTGGACCGGAGCCCGGAGTCGTTGGGGGTGTTGATCAAGGAGACGCAGTCGCTCCTGAACCAGCGAATGGACGATCGGCTTCGCCCGCTCGCGCTGAGTGTGCCGCAGTACGCGTGCTTGACCGCCTTGCAGGACACGCCAGGTATCACGAGCTCCGAGCTCGCCCGACGCGCGTTCGTGTCCCGTCAGTCGATGAACGTGCTGCTCCAGGGACTGGAGAAGCGGGGGCTGGTGACCCGCTCGAGTGATCCTGGACCCCGGCGAGAACGGAGCGTGGTGCTGAACGACGCCGCAGAGCTCCTCCTCGAACGCGCGCATGAGGAAGTGTCCTCGGTTGTTCAACGCATGACGATGGAGGTCGAGCTGGTGGAGCGCGCCCGTCTTTACGAGCTTCTGGCCCGTTGCCGAGACGCCCTGCTCATTCCTTGACAGCATTGTCAGGCCCGGGGAGCTGGTACCGGCCGACGGCTGTGTAGGAGCCGCGGCGGAAGCGCAGACCAGTGATCCGCTCATCTTCGACGAGCCAGCGCAGTTCGTAGCACGCTCGGTAGTCCGGCGGCCAGAAGGAGCAGAACTGCCCCTCTGCATCCACGTACCACTCCCCCAACGTGGGTCTTCCGTTCTCGACATACACGGTCTTGCCGTTCTCGGCGAATGCCTGCGTCGCCCCGTCCTCGTACAGGATCGATGCGGCCGTCAGCGCGCGAGGGATATCCGATGCTCGAACTTCCTCCGCGTCAACGACGGCGAGATCAGACAGCGGCTCGTTCATCCGTACGTCTCCTCTGGTCTGATCTGCTGCGGGAGATCCAGTCGACTCTCGTCCTGGATCTCATCGGGGCGAGGTGTGGTGTTGTTGCGCCATTGGCGGGGTGTGGTGCCGAATTCTTCGCGGAAGATGCGGCTGAAGTGGCTGGCGGAGACGAATCCGTGCTGTTGGGCGAGGATGCCGATGGGGACGTCGATGGTGGCCGGTGCGGTCAGGGCGTCGCGGACGCGACGCAGGCGCTGGGACTGGATCAGCTGCGCGAGCCTGATGTCCGCGCGGGACATCTCTGCGTAGAGCAGACGCTCGGACACGTGCAGGTCCTTCGCGATCCGGGCGGCTCCGAGACCGGGGTCGGTGAGGTTGTCGAGCACGTAGGTGACGATCTGCTCGGCCAGCGGATACCGGGTCGTGGCGCGGTCGGGAGTGAGGGCGCTGAGCAGGGTGACTTTCAGCAGGTCGGCGACGGGCGCGAACACGTCCACCTCGTCGCGAAGGCTGAGTTCGGAGTCCATCACGCCCCCGAGCACGGACCGCAGCAGCGCCGCCAGCGAGGTCCGCTCCTGCAGGTCCACACCCGAGACCTCAGCGACCTGATCCGCCGTCAACCCCACCACACCCAACGGCAGTCGGAAGAAGTCCCCGATGACTCCTTCGTCGAAGGCGTGGACGTAGGGGCTCGTGCTCGGGTAAACGACGATGCTGCCCGGGGTCATCACGGTCTGGTCATCGCCACGGCGCAGCATCGACCGGTTGCCGCGCTGGAAGACCACGAACAATGACTCGTCGTCGTCCGACATGATCATCCGCTGGGGACGCATAGCGAGGGCAGCCAGCGAGGGCACCGTCTTGACGGACAACGCTCTCAGCTGCCCGATGTCTTGGTAGGACACGTTCACATGCGCCTCGCGGCCCTGCGGGTCGAGAGTCAGGTCCGTCTGGACGAGGTTCTCGCAGAGCATCGTGCGGATCGTCTCCACGCGGTCACGTGGATCGATGCTGCGCGAGTCCCATGTCTGCTGCATCATTACAGCCTCCGCCGGTCTTCCGGGCTTCCCCGGTCTGATTCCAGACTATTGCCGGTCATAGTCGCCCTCGTCGATGACGACATGGATAGCCGCTTCTTCGGCGGAGGCGGCACCGTTGTCGATGCCGATGTCGGAGGCCCAGAAGTCGGAGGATGGGTCTGGGTTGCCGGGTTCGGTCCAGATCAGCCGTCCAGCGCGTACCGATCCGACCTGGTCGTCAAGGATCTCGCCGTCCGTGCCGATGATGTCGCCGATCCCGTCGCCCATCGGCTCTTCGGGTTCGTACTCCGGCACCTCACGCGCCAAGCGAGCCGCCAGCGGCTCCCGGGCACGTGCTTCGCGTGCAGTGAATCCCCACGACAGTTCGGATGACCGCCGCTCCGGTGGAGAGTATCCCGGGCCGTCGTCATCGGAGTCTTCGCCGAGAAGATCCGAGTCCAGGCTCTCATCCGGCGGAAGCAGATCGAACTCGATGTCCTGCCCACTGAACGATCCGTCAGTCATGATGGGTTCCCTTTCTTTCCCCTGACGCCTGGTCTCTCGGCGTCGCGAGCAGACTCTTCACCACCGGGCGATACCACCGGCACGGAGCCTTGTGCGAGCTTCAGCCTCGTCCACACGTTCATGTTGATGACGACGGCTGCGATCTCCGCGATCTCACGCTCATCGAAGAACACCGTCAGCCCTTGATGCATCTCATCGAAGTGCTCGTGCTCGTAACGTGTCAGCGCTTCGCAGTACGCCAGTGCGAGTGCTTCGGAACCGGAGAACATCGTGCTCTGCCGCCAACTCGCCAGGTGCGCCACCATCGCCGCGCCGATTCCTACTTCCACGGCGATACGCGTGTGCAGGATCAGGCAGTACGAGCACGGATTGATCTGAGCAACCCGCAATCGGAGAAGGGCAGCGAGGCGATCACCGATCGACAACTTCGCCGTGTACCCGAACCCCGCAGCCATCTGCTTCGCAAGTTCGTGGAAGTCAGAGAGATCCGGGTCAAAGCGCACATTCTCGAAATCGATCTGCTCTGATATCACGATCTCTCCTCACCGTAGGGCACGGTTCGCTGGCTTGCCGGAGTTCCGACGCCTCCTCCGACGGTAGATCCGCTTCTCTGCCCTGTGTGGCCTGCCCCTGCAGAGAGCTGTCTTCTCCCTGCAACCGCCCGCTCCGCTTCCGAACGCCGCAGGTCGCGGACATTACGCTGCACAGCCAGGCCACCTGGACAGCACCCGGCTCCGTATCGTGACCCGAAGGGGCGTGCTGCCCGCCGTGAAGAGAGAGAAGACGATGCCGACCTCGAGAGTGATCCTCGCCAGCGGCTGCTTCTGGGGAGCCCAGGAGCTCTTCCGCTCACTCCCGGGCGTCGTGAGCACCCGCGTCGGATACTCCGGCGACGACGACACCCCCAACGCAACCTACCGGGATCACGGGGATCACGCAGAAGCCCTCGAAGTGATCTATGACCCCTCGATCATCCGATTCCAGATACTGCTGGAGTTCTTCTTTCAGATTCACGATCCCACCACTCGGAACCGTCAGGGAAACGACATCGGGCGCAGTTACCGATCAGCGATCTTCACGACGACCGAGGGACAGAGGAAGGTCGCCTTCCACGTGATCGAAGCGATCAACGCTTCCGGCCGCTGGCCAGGAAAAGTCGTGACAGAGGTGGGCGAAGCCGGCCCGTTCTGGGAGGCCGAACCCGAACACCAGGACTACCTGCAGAAGCACCCCAATGGATACTCGTGCCATTTCATCCGACCCGACTGGGTACTACCGGGCCGCTGACCGAGATCTCGCGATAGGAGACACATGAAACATCCCGACGGAATGATCGGCTTGACCGCGACCGACGCCGACACTGACCTCCCGGCTGCATCCTCGGACGCAGTCGAAGACTTCGTCATCACTGAGAACGTCGAGTCCGAGCTGTACGAAGCGACCGTGAACGGCAAGCTCGCCGCCGGCCTGCTCTACAGCAGAACCGGCGACCGGGTGCTTCTGCTCGCGACGCCCGTGTTCCCCGAGTTCCGCGGAAAGGGAGTCGCGGCGCGACTCCTTGGAGGCGTCCTCAACAGTCTCCGCGAGGACAAGAAGACCGCGACGGTCTCGTGCCCCTTCGCCGCCGCGTACATCCGCGCTCATCCGGAGTATGCGGATGTCGTCGACACGCGGTTCCCTGGCAACCCCCACGGACACCACCACTGATCGTCATACGCACAAGAGGAGAACCCACATGGCAACCGTCGAACTGACCGAGGACAACTTCGAGGTCACGATCAATCAGAACGACATCGTTCTCGTCGACTTCTGGGCGGACTGGTGCGCACCATGCCATCAGTTTGCGCCGGTCTTCGAGAAGTCGTCGCAAGACAATCCCGACATCGTCCACGCGAAGCTCGACACGGAGTCGGAGCAGCGCATCACTGCGGCGGCCCAAATCACCGCGATTCCCACTCTGCTCGCCTTCCGCCAGGGGTTGCTCGTCTTCAGCCAGGCCGGCGCCCTACCGCCCACTGCCCTAGCCGAAGTGGTAGAGAACGTCAGAGGACTCGACATGGACGAGGTCAGGAAGGACCTCGACTCCGATGGCGGCTCGGCCAAGGATGATCGCTGATGTCCACCTTGCATGGAGCACGCCCCTACATGGACAAGGCCGTCCCAGAAGCATGGGAAGCCGCGTCTGCGTTCGCGACCGCTGTGTCTGAAGCCGCATCGCAACGCGGACTCACTCCCGCCGAGAGCGAGTTGATCAAGGTTCGGGCGTCGCAGTTGAACGGATGCGTCTTCTGCCTCGATCTGCATTCGCGGCAGGCAAGGCGCGCAGGCGTCAATCAGCAACTACTCGACATCTTGGCCGCCTGGCGCGAGTCGCCACTGTTCAGCGATCGAGAGCGCGCCTTGCTCGCGATCGCTGAAGCAGCCACCCGGCTCCCCCTCGACGCCGCCGTGAATGTCGAGCTCGCGCAGGCCCGAAGCACCCTCTCCGAGGCGGAGTTCGCGGCCGCGGAGTGGGTCGCCGCGGCCATCAACATGTTCAATCGGATCTCGATCCTCAGCGAACATCGCGTGCGACCACGCGACTCGGAAGGCAAGCTGAGCTGACGGTGTGCCGTGCGCAGCGTGGCCGCTACGCCAGAGGACGCGTTCGAGGCCGCGCACGACTTGCCGGCCACTCAACCGATCAGGTTCACGCCCCCCTACGCAGCGGTTCAAGCGCCAGGAGATATCGCGGCCATAGAGATGGTGCGTACGGTCCCGTCAAGCCGTACCGTGTTCCGGCACGCGAAGATACTCAACGTCGTTGAGGGCTCCTGCGCCCTAGAGACTGCTGAGAGCATGCACGTCCTGCGTCCTGGCATGTCTCTTGCCCTCGGCACCGGCAAATGGTGCCGCGTGCGCCCATCCCCGTCCGTACGCATCTGGGCCATCTACGCCGACGAGCAGTTCTGGCGCACCCAGATGGCATGGTTCCTCCCTGACGCAGAACGAGTGATCGCAGGAGTACACCCCCTCGAGTGGGACGGCCGCGCAATCGTCCTTGCGCCAGGTATCGCTGTGCTGCGGCATGTCGAGCCGATATGGCGACAGATGAGCGTACTGCGCAGCGGGACCCACTCGCCCGAAGTCGTCGCGACTCACACTCTCGAGCTTCTCGCACGATGGATGAGGCTGATACTGCCGACTTTTCTGGACGAAGCGCCGGACACCCTCACGACACCGTGGACACCCATCAATGGACGACTGACCGACACCGGATCTATTGGCTACGTCGGTCAGGCAATCCGGTTGCTTCGCGGGCGCATCGCAGAGCCGTGGACCGTTGGAGCGCTCTCACGCGAACTCTCCCTCTCACGGACCCACCTCACCCGCATGTTCGTACAGTACGCCGGCGCCGCACCAATGCGTCTACTCACTGAACTCCGGCTCACCGAATTCGCGCGGCTCATCGAAGAAACCGACATTTCCGTAATGCGTGCCGCAAGCGAAGTCGGGTGGAGCGATCCGCGCGTAGCATCCCACTGGTTTCTCCGTCGCTACGGCATCACGCCGACACAGTACCGGCGCACACCACATACGGTTCCTGAGGATCGACAAAGCCACGCTATCGCTGTCAACGACACCAGCCGGTAACCTCTGCGGACTCGTCGTATGAACCGCTCCACTCGACGCGTGTCCCACGTTTCGCCGGCGACGTCGACAGGTCTTGGACTGCCGTGTAGAACACGTCAAATACGTCGGGTTCATCGCGGAGCCTGACGGCCACAGGCCCAGTCCGTTGTCCGTCTCTCTTCTTCCTGATCCGCCCGGCGCACCTCATGGTCGCAAGGGTCAACGGCTTGTGCCGTTGGCCTCGCCGGGAGGAGGTCATTGATGGCGACGGACGAGGAGGCGCGAGCAGCGCGGGATGCGCGGCTCCAACAGCTCCATGAGCGGCTAACGGCTGCAGTCGATCAGCTCGTCTCGGGTGAGGACTGGAAGCGTGCGCTGGAGTTCGCGGCCCGGTTCCGGGCGAAGTCGTTCAACAACACGCTGCTGATCTGGGCTCAACATCTCGATCTCTACGAGGCAGGTCGCACAAGCGCGCCAGAGCCGACCTTCGTGGCCGGTTACAAGCAATGGAAGGCGCTGGGTCGCTCTCCGCTGGCAGGCGGGTCGATGCAGATCTTCGCCCCGCTGATGGCGCGGTTCGCGTCCTCGACACCGCAGAACCCCGGATCATGGCGCCGCCTGGACAGGTACGAGAAGCCGAAGCCCGGAGAAACGGTCCGGTCGAAGATGGTCCGCGCGATTCCGGTGCGTGTCTGGGATGTCTCGATGACCGACGGCCCGCCGATCCCTGAACGCCCGGCGCCGACGCTGATGGAAGGCCAGGCACCGGACGGCTTATGGGAAGGGCTATCGGCACTGGTGGCGGCCGAGGGCTTCGCGGTGCTGCGGGTCGAGCACGAGGGGATGATCCACGGCGCGAACGGCCTGACCGACTTCCAGGCGCGCACGGTCGCGGTGCGGACGAACATGGACGACGCCGCGCAGGTGAAGACCCTCGCGCACGAGCTCGCGCATGTGATGCTGCACGGCCCCGACAGCCCGGATGCGACCGGGCATCGAGGCGTCGGCGAGGTCGAGGCCGAGTCCGTGGCGCTGATGATCGGCGCCGCGCATGGCATGGACACCACCGCCTACACGATCCCGTATGTTTCGGGCTGGGCGGGCACGGTCAAGGACAAGGACCCGGCCGAGGTTGTGCAGGCCACCGGCGAGCGTGTCCGCAAGGTCGCCGTGACGATTCTCGACGCGCTACCCACCGTTCAGGTCGGCACGGGCGACCCGCCCGGCCTGTCCCGTGAGTCGACTGGGACTTCGCGTGTGGCTGGCTCTAAGCGGATCGCACCCCAGTCGGTGCCGGGCGAGTCGGCGCGTTCGTCGCGTCCTGCGGACGTCGCGGTGAGGAGCCTGTGATGAGCGTCGCCAGCGTCCTCTCCTCGGTGTCGACCCTTCCATTGCCACAGGCCGCCGCGCTGCTCGCGGCTGCTGGGGTGCCTGTGTTGCCGTGCGTGCCGGGCGCGAAGAACCCGCTGTTGAAGCCCGATGAGGAGAACCCGGAAGCGCAGCCCGGCGGGTTCCACGCGGCAACCATCGATGCCCGTCAGGTGGCGGCGTGGTGGCGGCGGTGGCCGTCCGCGAACATTGGCATCCCGACCGGCGCTGTCTCCGGGGTCGTGGTCGTCGATGTGGATCGCAAGCCCGGCGGTGACGGGTTCGCGGCGTTCGAGCGCTCCCGCCGTGCCGGCCTGGTGCCGGGATGGCTGGCCGCGGTCAGGTCGGCGTCGGGCGGGGCGCACTTCTACTTCCCATCCGACCCGGACCGGCCGCAGCGGTCGTGGCAGGCGGCGAAGGCGCATGTGGACTTCCGCGGCGACGGCGGCTACATCATCGTCCCGCCCTCGGCCGTGACAGGCGCCGGCTCCTACGAGTTCGTCGCCGGTGCCGACCGTGCGCCCGCACCGGTCGATGCGGCTCGGCTGCGGGACTTCCTCGACCCGCGCCCGGAGCCTGCCCCGCACCAGGTACGCGGCCCGATCCGGTCGGAAGATGCCACACGGCTGGCCGCGTGGGTCGGGATGCGCGCCGAGGGCGAGCGCAACCGCGGCCTGTTCTGGGCATCGTGCCGTCTCGCGGAGGCAGGCATGTCGCTGCCGGAGATGGTCGACGCGCTTGCCCCGGCCGGCGAACGAGTCGGCCTTGCGCCGCGAGAGGTCGAGACCACGATCCGTTCTGCGTACCGCGTCGCGCACGCCCGGCCCGCATCCGTCGTCGGGCAGGGCGATGCGCCGCAACGGCCGGTGCGGCTCACGGGGCAGGTGCTCTTATGAGTACCGCGGTACGGACGCGGGGCGGCGGGGTCGCGGTCGTGACGGCCTTGGCCGGGACGGTGTTCATCGCGGCCGGCGCGTTCTGGCTCTCGTTCACCGCCCTCGCGGACCTCGCTCGCCGCTCGGGCGTGGATGCCGGGCAGGCCTGGGCGTGGCCGCTCATCGTCGACGGGATCATCGTCGTCGCGACGGTCGCTGTCGTCGCCCTCGCGAGCCAGCGGTCGGCTTGGTACCCGTGGCTGCTGCTCGCGGCCGGTGCGCTGGTGTCGGTGACGGCGAACGCGATCCACGCCGTCGTCGCGGCCGACGCCGACGTGCCCAGCGTGCTCGCCGCGTGTGTGGCGGCGGTACCGCCGATGGTGCTGCTGGCGATCACGCACCTCACCGTGATCCTCACCCGCCCCCTTCCCGCGAGCATCGAGCCCGCCGAGGAGCCTGCGCCTGATGAGCGCGTGCCTGATGCTGCGCCAGCGCCGCTGGCGGTCGGACCGGTGCGCCAGGCGAGCCGGGAGCTCGCAGCGCGCCTGCGCGAGGAGGAGGGCTGGTCGAACAAGGCCATCGCCCGGCGCCTGGGCGTGCACCCCTCCACCGTGGGTCGCTGGTTCACGGCCCCGCCCGCACTGACGAGGCCTGAGGAGAAGGAGACGCCATGAACGACGACCAGCACACGACCGCCCTGCACGAGCGCGTCGAACGCGCCCCGGACTGGCCGGAGCGCGACGAGACGCCGCGGGAGGGCGAGACCTCGGCGCTCGCCCGGCACCGCGACCCGTCGCTGACCAAAGACACCACGGAGGCGGCGAAGAAGCAACGGCCGGGCGTGGAGTGGGTGCGCCCGACCGACCTGATGGTCTCCCGCTCGGCCAGGGTTGCGGGACGGGGTATCGACTTCCAGGCTGAGCTCGCCCGCCGCTCCCGCCGGGTTCCCGGCCAGGCGTACCGGGCAGCGCGCACCGGGGCGCGCACTGGTGTCCGGTTCGTGAGCGAGCGTGCCCGGAAGCTGCCGCCCGTGACGGCGTTCGGCCGCGGGTCCGGGGAGCACTACTCCTGGGTGTCTCGCTCCGGGATCGGGCTCGGGTAACCATGTTCGCCCCCGGCGCGACGGCGCGAAACCAAGCCGCTGGGGGCCGTGTGCGCACCTGCCTGTCAGGAGGTGCCGTCATGGAGACTGCCACGGCCCGCAAACGGCGGGAACGATTCGACGATTCGGAAGCGCTGCGCGCCCTGCTCACCCGCCTCCACGAGGCGGGGCGCGGAGCGTGGCGCCATGACCCCGAGGCCGCTGCGCTCATGGAGCACGCGGCGAGCAAGTACGCGGCGCTGGCCCGCAAACACGGACTGGACCCGTGGGAGGCGGCGTCCGCGGCATTCGAGGCGATGCGCGGTGCCGCGACCCGCCGGGCGGAGGACCCGTGGGCGGTGATCACGCGGGCGGTGCAGGTGACGTGCACCGCGGAGGAGCGCGGCAACGGGCTGCTGTGCTCCGTTCACCAGGCCCGCCGTCCCCGCTACTCGGTGTTCCACGATGCGGAGCGGTTCAGCGATCGGGAGAACCCGCTGCCCGACTACCACCCCGCGTTCCGGTTCGACCCATTCACCGACGACGAGCCCGACGACGAGGACCCGGCGCCCGAGCGAGCGGTGAACGTGACCGCCGCCATCGAGGACACCATCGCGTTCCTCACCCGGGTCGGGTGGGAGCCAGAGACCGCGCGGGCCGCGGTCGAGTACGTCACTGCCCGGCTCACGGAGGCGTCCTCGCGGGCGTCGGCGTTCGAGGTGCTGCGCCGAGACCGGCAAGCCCGCGCCCTCCTCGACCTCCCCGGCGCATCCTGGACGGCGCTGCTGCGGGCCGTGCTCGGCGTTCCCGACCCGGCACTCGCGCACACGAACGCCGGCCGCGGAATGCTCCGCCGCCTGCTGATCGGCCAGCCGCTGCGCGCACTCCTCACAGACGACGATCTCGTGATCACCGCCGGGCTCGCCGCACCCAGATTCGATGCCGGGAGCGGCGGGCGATGAGCACGCCGCTGGAAGGCCGAATCGAGCTGGAGCGCGCCGTCGATTCGATCGTCGTCGGCGCGCGGCACAGGCACGACCACGGCGACCTGATCCCGCTGGTCGAGTCGATACGCCGCCACGGGCTGCTGCAGCCGATCACGGTCACCCTCGACGGGCACCTGATCTGCGGAGCCCGACGGCTCGCGGCGATCAAGCTGCTCGGCATCAAAACCGTCAACGTGTGGGTACGCTCCGGCGTCTCCGACCGGCTCGGGCAGCTCCTCGCGGAGCAGGACGACAACCAGCTCCACAAGCCCCTCACCCAGCTCGAAGCCGCCGCCCTCTACCGCGAGCTGAAGGCCCTGCTGGCCGAGGACGCCGCGCGCCGACAGGAGGCCACCCGGTTCCAGGCGTCCGCCGACGACGCAGAAGACGGTGGTGCCAATTTGGCACCACCGCAGATCGAGCAGGGCAAGACCCGTGCGCAGGCTGCTCGGATGGTCACTGGCCGCGCCTCCTACACGACGTTGGAGCGCATCGGCCGGCTGGAAGACCTCGCCGCGGACGAGTCCCAGCCCGAGGCGGTGCGGGCGCGCGCCGCGCAGGAGGTCGAGCAGATCAAGACCGGCGGCAGCGTCTATCCCTCGCATCTGCGCGTGAACGCGGAGCTGTCGCTGGCGGAGCTCGACCAGCTCGCCGCCGACCCTGCCCAGCCCGCCGAGCTGCGCGAGCAGGCCCGCACCGAAGCGGATGCGGTGCGGGCGGCGGAGCGGGAGGCGAAGGCTGCGGAGCTGGAGCAGTTGGCGCAGGCCGCGCTCGCCCGCGTCAAGGCCGCCAAGACCGGCAGGAAGGCGAAGCGGCCCGCGCTGACGGCGGTGGAGCCGGGTGTCCCGGTGCCGTTCCCGCTGAGCGTGTTCACCGCGACGTGGGACGACATGGCCTCGTGGTGGGAGCACTACGACCCCGCCGATGTCGGCCCGGCACTCACCACCGAGCAATGGGCCCGGTTCGAGGAGACGATCGCCGGCACCGTCACGTTCGCCGATGCCGCCCGTGCCGCCCGGGAGGACCGGGCCGAGCAGACCGCCTGAACAGGGCGGGGGGCGGTGGTGCGCACCTTCCTGGCAACCACGCATCCCTGTTGCCGTCCGGGAAGGACCCCTGTTCATGGACCCCGCCGCCCCCGATGACCGTCGCCGTCGTCGCCTGCTGATCGCCGCCACCGCCGCAGGCCTCGCCCTGCTGATCCTCGTCGGCGTCGGCATCTACGGACTCGTCCACGGCCCCGCCGCGGCCGACCCGGCGTCGAGCGAACGCCCGTCTACCACGGCTGCGCCTGTGACGCCCGGCCCGATGCCGGGCGGTGAGCTGGAGTCGCTCCGGCAGAACCTCGGCCCGGAAGCGTTCGCCCGCGCGGTCGCGACCGCCCTGTTCACCTGGGACACCACGACCGGGCACACGCCCTCGGACTATGCGCAGGTGCTCGCGGATGCCGCCCACGGTTCCGAGGCGGATGCGTTCGTGGGCGACGTGCGCGCCTACCTGCCTTCTGTGGAGGCGTGGGCGCAGCTGCGACAGTATGCGACGCGCCAGTGGCTCACCATCGACGAGGTGTTCATCCCGGAGGCGTGGGAGACCGCCGTCGACCAGGCCGCGCCCGGCCAGATCCCGGCCGGGGCGATCGCCTACACCTTCGAGGGCACGAGGCACCGCGACGGCACCTGGGGCACGACGCCGGTGGAGGCGTCCCGCCCGGTCGCGTTCACCGTGTTCCTCGTCTGCAACCCGCCCACGCCCGGCCACGGCGCGGCATCAGGTTCGTGCGAGGTGCTGCGGCTGTCCGAGCTCGACAACCCGCTGCACTAGCCGGGAGCGTCGTGATGAAGAAGCTCGCCGTCCTCGCCCTCACCCTGCTGCTCATCGGGCCCTCCACGGCCCTGCTGGGCGTCGCCGCGCTCGGCGGCACCTCCGCGACCGCCGCCGTCTGCACGCCCGGCTCACTCGCGGTCGGCCCGATCCCGGACTCGCTGACCACGACGACCCGAAACGGGGAGACGGTCACGCTGAACCGGCAACAGCTCACGCACGCGGCGACGATCATCACGGTCGGCGGGCAGACCGCCGGCGTCGGCCGCGACGGTGTGCTCATCGCGCTCATGGCCGCCCTCACCGAATCCACCCTGCGGATGCTCGCCAACACCAGCGCCTACCCCGAGTCGGCGAACTATCCGAACGACGGCAACGGTTCTGATCATGACTCGCTCGGCCTGTTCCAGATGCGCCCCGCCAGCGGCTGGGGCACGGTCGCCGAGCTCATGGACTCGGCTTACCAGGCCAGGGCGTTCTACGGCGGCGAGTCCGGCCCGAACTACCCGCCCCCGCGGGGGCTGCTCGACATCCCCGGCTGGCAGCAGCTCGACCCCGGCGAGGCCGCCCAGGCCGTCGAGGTCAGCGCCTACCCGGACAGGTATCAGAACTACCAGCCAGTCGCGCAGGCGATCCTCGACGCCCTCACCCGCCCCGCGCCCTCCGGCAACGGCGGCGGGGATGAGACACCGGTCGTGCCCGAGACGACCAGGATCGTGTTCCCGCTTCCCGAGGGAACCTGGGTGCGGACGAGCCCGTTCGGGTGGCGCAACGACCCGATCACCGGGGAACGACGCTTCCACGCAGGCTCGGACTTCGCCGCCCCCGACGGCACCCCGATCTACGCCGTCGCCGATGGCGTCGTGGTGCGCGCGAACTACACCGACGCAGGCGGCGGGATCATCGTCATCGAGCACACCGTCGGCGGGCAGCGGGTCGCGTCGATGTATGTGCACATGTGGCAGCACGGCATCCACGTCGCCGACGGCGACACCGTGACCGCGGGCCAGCACATCGGAGACGTCGGCTCCTCCGGCCACTCGACCGGCCCGCACCTCCACCTGCAGATCCACCCCGGCGGCGCCGGAGCGGACCCGGTGGACTCCGACGCCTGGCTCACCGAACACGGTGCCGGAGGGATTGCGGGCGGCGATGCCGCCCCCGCCCTGTGCACTGCCGGGGGCGCGTGATGGACGTGTTCCCCGACTTCGGCGGCGTGGGCGGCGCCGCAGACCTGCGCTCCATCGTCGGCGCGCTGCTGATGTTCGTGCTCGTCACCGCGGTGCTCATGCTCATCGTCTGCGCCATCATCTGGGCGATCAGCGGAGCCTCCGGCAACTACCAGGCAGCGACCAAGGCCCGCACCGGCCTGCTTGTCGCGGTCGGCGCCGCCGCGCTATCCGGTGCCGGCGTTGCCTGGCTCAACTTCCTGCTGGACGTCGGCACCCGGCTCTGACCGTCCTTGCCTGTGCGGCTGGGAGCGAGTGCGCACCTGACCGTCGAGAACCCCGTCTCGACCAGTCAAGGGAGCACAACCGTGATCGACATCGACCCCAACAGCTCGGGCCTTCCGGGCATCGAGCAGCTGCGCATCATCGTCGGCGCCGTCATGACGGTGGGCCTGATCCTCTCCGTCCTCGCCCTGATCGTCTCCGCGATCGTCTGGGGTCTCGGATCGAACAGCAGCAACCCCCACCTCGCCAGCCGCGGCAAGGTCGGCGTCCTCGTGAGCTGCGGGGCGGCGATCATCTGCGGCGCGGCGGTGACGCTGGTGAACTTCTTCTGGGGCGTCGGGCAGGCCGTCTAATGACGACCCGACATGACTTCCGACGGCGGGGGTGGGCGCGGTGAGCGTCTGCGACGTCCCGGTCATCTCCTCCGTCTGTGACGCCGTGGGCGAGGGCACCGCCTCCCTGATCGCGGCCCCGTTCGACTGGCTGGCTCAGGCGATGGCGGGGGCGGCGGCGTGGCTGTTCGAGGCCGTGTGGTGGGTGTTCGACACCACGACCCTCGTCGACGTCACGAGCGCCGAGTACGTCGGCGTCTACAACGTCCTCTTCGGCGTCGCCGTGTTCGTGATGCTGATCTTCTTCTGCCTCCAGCTCATCACCGGCCTGGTCCACCGCGACCCGACCGCCTTGTCCCGTGCCGCGCTCGGCCTCGCCAAGTCCGTCCTCGGCTCGTTTCTCGTCATCACGCTGACGGCGCTGCTGTTGGAGGTGACCGATCAGCTCGCGGTCGGGATCGTGCAGGCCACCGGGAACACGATGGAAGGGATGGGGACCCAGATCGGGCTCCTCGCCGTCGCCCTCGGCGCCATCAACATCGGCGGCCCTGGCGTCGGGGCGATCCTCACGATCTTCTTCGCCGGCCTAGCCATATCGGCGGCGGCGATTGTGTGGTTCTCCCTGCTGATCCGCAAGGCGCTGCTGCTGGTGGCGGTCGTGTTCGGCCCGGTCGCCCTGGCCGGGGCGACGTGGGATGCGACGAAGGGCTGGTTCGCCAAGTGGGCGGCGTTCGTGATCGCCCTGATCTTCTCCAAGCTCGTCCTCGTCGTGATCTTCCTCGTCGCGATCGGGCAGGTCTCGGCCCCGATCGAGGCCGACCTGGCCTCCATCTCCGACCCGATCGCGGGCGTCGTGCTGATGTTCATCGCCGCGTTCGCCCCGTACATCACCTACAAGTTCCTGTCGTTCGTGGGCTTCGACATGTACCACGCGATGTCGTCCGAGCAGGAGGCGAAGTCCGCGCTGAACCGGCCCGTGCCGGTGCCGTCCGCCCCGCAGGCCGACACGGCCAAGAAGGTCCTCGACGGCGGCACCGACCCGGGCAGCAAGCCGCCGAGTGGTGGAGGCGGCGCGGGCGGAGGCTCGACACCGCCCCCACCTCCTCCCGGTGCGTCGGCTGCGGCCCCGGCCAGCGCGGGAGCCGGCACGGCGGGCACCGGCGCCGCCGCATCAGCCGGAGCAGGAGCAGGGGCTGGAGCTGGAGCTGGAGCTGGAGCGGGCGCCGGAGCTGCCGGCGCTGGCGCGGCTGGTGCCGGTGCGGCCGCGGGGCCGGTCGGTGCCGCGGTGGTCGTCGGAGCCGCCGTGGTCAAGGCCGCAGCGACCGCCGGTCCGAAGGCAGGCAGAGCGGCGGGCGGCGCGGCGGGCAGTCACGCCGGGGCGGCGGCCGGGCAGGCATCCCCCCCGCCCCCGCCGGGCGCGCGGGGGCCCCGGGGCCCCCGGGGGGCCCCC
>NZ_DKGR01000059.1:30197-30489 GCF_002453335.1 Arsenicicoccus sp. UBA6765 | reverse complement strand
GGCAGAGCGGCGGGGGGCGCGGCGGACAGTCAGGCCGGCGCGGCGGCCGAGCAGGCATCCCCGCCGCCGTCGCAGGGCGCCCCGCCGCGTCCCGCACCGTCGACACCGCCTCCGGCCACGCCGCCCTCTCCCGGGCCTGGAGAGTCTTCGCCCGCGCGCCAGCGCCGGCAGGACCCGCCGCCTCCGCCGTCGTCCGCACCGGCCGGGAAGGAGTAACCGATGGTCACGAACTCGCCTAGCGACTACCCGCTGGCGCCGGTGCAGTTCTCGCGGCTCGCCAGGCGCGGCATCA
>NZ_DKGR01000059.1:29757-29953 GCF_002453335.1 Arsenicicoccus sp. UBA6765 | reverse complement strand
CGGCTCGCCAGGCGCGGCATCATGCTCGGTCTGTCCCTGCCGCAGCTCATCGTCCTCGGTATCGCGGTGCTCACGGTCGTCTTCTCCCTCTACACCGCCGACGGGATGGGCTTGGCCTGGACCGCACCCGTCTGGGGGACCTGCGCCCTGCTCGCGGTGATCCCTGCCGGGGGCCGGAAGGTGATCGAGTGGGTGC
>NZ_DKGR01000059.1:0-29602 GCF_002453335.1 Arsenicicoccus sp. UBA6765 | reverse complement strand
GGAAGGTGATCGAGTGGGTGCCGATCCTCGCCCGCTGGGCCGCCCGGACCTATCTCGGGCAGCTCATCTACCGGCGCCGCGTCATCAAGCCCCGCCCCGCCGGGACCCTCGCCCTGCCCGGGGATGCGGCACCGCTGCGGGAGTGGGAAGACCCCGAGACCGGCGCGGCGATGGTCCACGACCCGCACGCGCAGACCCTCACCGCGATCCTCGGCGTCTCCCACCCCGCGTTCGTGCTCCTTGATCCGGGTGAGCAGCAGCGTCGCGTCTCCGGCTGGGGCCGCGTACTGGCCGCCGCCTGCAGGTCCGGGCGGATCGCCCGCATCCAGGTGTCCGAGCGCACTCTGCCGGATTCCGGGACGGGGCTGGCGGAGTGGTGGCGCACGCACGGCACCGACGACGGCTCCTGGGCCGCGACCACGTACGCCGAGCTCATCGAGCGTGCCGGCCCCGCCGGAGAGCGCCACGCGACGACCATCTCGCTCGCGCTCGACATGAAGGCCGCCGCCCGGCAGATCAGAACGAGCGGTGGCGGGATACGCGGCGCGGCTGCGGTGCTGCGGCAGGAGATGAGCACGCTGACGACGGCGTTGCGCGCCGCGGAGCTCAGTAGCACCGGGTGGCTGACGCCGGGCGAGGTCGCCGTCGTCCTGCGCTCGGCTTACGACCCCGCCGCCGCCCCGGCGCTGGAGCGCCACGGGGACCTGGGCCGTGACCTGGCGACCGCAGGTCCGGTCGCGGTTACCGAGACCTGGGACCGGCTGCGGTCGGACTCCGCGCACCATGCGGTGCTGTGGATCACCGAGTGGCCTCGCTCGCAGGTGTATCCCGGCTTCCTCGCGCCGCTCGTGCTGTCCAACGGCATCCTGCGCACCCTCGCCCTGCACTACACCCCGGTGCGCGCCGACCAGGCCGCGCGGGACCTGCGGAAGAAGAAGACCGAGCTCATCTCCGATGCCGCCCAGCGGCGCAAGATCGGGCAGATCGACGACGCGGCCAGCAGCGCCGAGCTGGACGACGTGCTCCAGCAGGAGGCGGACCTGACTGCCGGGCACGGCGTCCTGCGCGTCTCCGGCCTCGTCTCCGTCTCTGCGCCGACCGTGGACGAGCTCGACGCGGCGGTGGCCGCGGTCGAGCAGGCGGCGATCCAAGCGTCCTGCGAGACCAGGCGGCTCGTCGGTCAGCAGGCGCAGGCATTCACCGCTGCCGCGCTGCCGTTGTGCCGGCCGGTCTGACCCGGCGCACCTGCTCACCAACCGTCACGCCTTCCTGTGAGGAGCCCCGATCATGCCGACCTTCGATGACCCGCTCGCGGACGCCGCTGAGGCGTCCGCCGCGCTGCGGGGCCTGGCCCACGCGACCCGCACGTTCGAGAGCCCCGCCGACACCCACCCGGTGATCGGAGATCTGCTCGCCGGCGTCAGGTCGCTGCGGCAAGTGCTCGACCAGCTCGCAGCCGCCCACATCAGCGCCCGCGCCAGGGCGCACGACGACGCCGGGAACCAGGCCGCCGGCGCAACCTCGGCCCTCGCAGCTGCCGATGAGCTGCACCAGGCCGGCACCCTGCTGGACACCGTGGAGTGGCGGCTGGACGCCGCCTCCCAGCACTCCGGTCGCATCGCCTGGCACCCCGCACCTGCCGTCGAGGACGGCCCGGCGAGGCGGTGGGTCAGCGTCGTGTTCCTGGAAGGCGCCGAGGCCGATGAGGTGCTGGAGCTGATCGACCGCGACGGGACGGATGCAGCGATCGAGCACCTGGCCGGGCACGACTACGGAGCGGAGACCACCCAGGCCGCGCTCGAGAACGGATACGTCTACGACGAGCCCCCGGCAGGTGTGCTCGACAAGGTGGCCACCCACGACGTCTACACGCTCACCTACAACCCCTTCCTCGGGCACGTCTCGCTGCTGCGCAAGCACGACACCGTGCCCGACCCGGCGCTCCTCGGCATCGACACCCCGGCCTCCGCACCCGCATCGGAGTCGAGGCGGGAAGCGGAACGCGCCGCGCACAAGTCCACGCGTGCAGTCGGCCCCGCGGTCAGCCGGGGGCGAGACGGGGCCGACTGGTTCACCCGCCGCCCCGGCGCCGCCTCCGCACACGGACGGGGGCTGGCGCTGTGACCGGGCAGGACGACAGCCGCCTGCACACCGCCGTGCTCGTCGGTCCCGAAGGCGAGCGGCGCCGGGCACGCAAGGCCCGCCGGCAGGCGGCGGCGAAGGTCGAGACCGATGCCCGCCAGCATCGCAAGGCACAAGCTCGGGCGAAGTGGGAGGCGGAGCAGGCTGAACGCCGCAACACGAGCTACCTGCCCGCCTCCGGCGAGGCGGGGCCCGCGGCGTTGCGGACGCCGGGCCGGTTCCGGCTCCCCAAGCACCAAGACACCTCCGCGACGCTCGCCGGCCAGTACCCCTTCCTGGCCGAGGCCGGCCTCGGCAGCCAGGGCGTCTTCGTCGGCCAGGACCTCTACAGCGGCGGATCGTTCGTCTACGACCCCTGGGTGCTCTATCAGCGCGGCCTCATCACGGCGCCGAACGTCGTGCTCGCCGGGATCGTCGGCTCCGGCAAGTCTTCCCTGGCGAAGTCGCTGTACACGCGCAGCCTGCCGTTCGGACGCAGGGTCTACGTCCCCGGCGACCCTAAGGGCGAACACACGGCTGTCGCGGAGGCGGTCGGCGGACGGGCGATCATCCTCGGCCACGGCCTTCGCAATCGTCTGAACCCGCTCGATGAGGGCCACCGGCCATCTGCCGTGTCGGATACGGAGTGGGCGATGCAGGTCGCCTCCCGCCGCCGCGACCTCATCGGCGCCCTCGCAGAGACCGTGCTGGACCGGGCGCTGTCGCCGTTGGAGCACACCGCCATCGACCTCGCCCTCCGAGACGCCGTCCGCAGCGCCGAGGTGCCGATCCTGCCGATGGTCGTCGACCGCATCCTCACCCCCAACACGGGGGACGATGAGGACGGTCGGCTCGCGGAAGACGGTCGTCTCGTCGGCCACGCGCTCCGTCGGCTTGTCGCCGGAGACCTCCAAGGCCTGTTCGACGGCCCCTCCACGGTCAGGTTCGACCCGTCGCTGCCGATGGTGTCGCTCGACCTATCGCGGGTCGCGGAGAACAGCACGCTGATCTCGGTGCTGATGACCTGCTCGTCCGCATGGATGGAGTCCGCTCTGTCCGACCCGGCGGGCGGGCAGCGATGGGTGGTCTACGACGAGGCGTGGCGGCTCATGCAGTACCCGGCGCTGCTTCGCCGCATGGACGCCCAGTGGAGGCTGGCGCGGCACTTCGGAATCGCGAACATGCTCATCTTCCACAAGCTCTCCGACCTCGACAACGTCGGCGATGCCGGGACCGCGATGCGCGCCCTCGCCTCGTCGCTGCTGGCGAATGCGGAGACCCGGATCGTGTACCGGCAGGAGCCGGACCAGCTCGGCTCCACCGCCCTCGCGCTCGGGCTCACCGGCACCGAGCAGAAGCTGCTCCCCGGCCTGGGGACCGGTCAGGGGCTCTGGCGGATCAAGGACCGCTCCTTCGTCGTGCAGCATCAGCTCCATCCCGCCGAGCTCGCCGCGTTCGACACCACCGGCCGCATGACCAGCGAACCCACGTAAGATCACGAATCCTGAAGGCAGTTGAGGCGGGAACCCACGGGCCGAGGGGCCATTTCAGAGTATCTGAGGTCGTGAGTTCGCGGTGTCGATGTCGTCGGGGAGCAGTCGCGGGATGAGCCGCACGAACACGACCATGACGATGAGCTCGACGAGGGTCTGTGTGACAACGACGAGCGGAGCAAGGTCGAACGCGGCGGGTAGGGCGAGGACGAGCGGGAGGACGACGAGGGAGTTGCGGGTCGCGCCGCTGAACACGATCGCGCGGCGACCGGGGACGTCGATCCGGGCAACCTTCCCGGCGGCGGCACCGATCGGGACCATGACCGCGGCGAACAGGATGTAGACGGGGATGGCGAGCAGGAGCGCGCCGAGCTGTCGTCCGACGCCGGCGATCTGGGAGGCCACCACGACAGCGAGGCTGAGCATCATGAGCGGCACCATCGCCCCCAGCACGGTGCCCTGGATCGCTACGCCCCAGCGGGTGCCGGCGGCGGCAAGCTGGGTGAACCCCGCGGCAACGAGAGGCAGCGCGATAAGCAGCAGGAACGCCTCGATGAACGGGGCGAAGTCGACCGTGGCGACGAACTCGGCTCCGACGAACAGCCAGAGGTAGAGCGGCAGCAGGAGCATCTGCGCGAGCATCAGCAGTGGTGCGGCCGCGAGCAGCCGATCCTTGGCTCCACCGGCGATGCCGGTGAACACGATGACGTAGTCCACGCATGGCGTGAGGAGGACGAACAACACGCCGATCAGGAGCACCTGATCGTGGGCGACGATCCGCGAAAGGACGTAGACGACGATCGGGACGGCGACGAAGTTCACCGTCAAGACGGTGACGAGGAAGCGCCAGTCGCGGAACGCCTGCCCGATCTTCGCGAACGGCACCCCGAGGAAGGTCGCGTAGAGCAACAGCCCGAGCACGGGGTTGATCGCCAACTCCGCCGGGTGCGCAATCGCCGGGATCAGCAGCCCGATGCCCGCGCCGAGGACGAACGCGGCGAGGTAGAGGGGCACCTGCCACCGCTCCATCCACTCGACCGCCGTCCGCATGAGTCTTATCCTTCCAGCCTTCCAATAGGTCACTGATCGCTGTATAGTCAGTGTGTGCTGACTCTTGCTTCTCGGGTGGACGTGATGAACCGGCTCGGCCGGGCGATGGCCGACCCGACCCGCTCGCGCATCCTGCTGTCGCTGCTGGAGCAGCCGGGGTATCCGGCGAAGCTCGCCCGCGACCTGGACCTGACCCGTACAAACGTGTCGAACCACCTGTCGTGTCTGCGTGGTTGCGGGATCGTGGTTGCCGAGCCCGAGGGTCGGCAGACTCGGTACGAGATCGCCGACCCACACCTGACGGCGGCGCTCGTCGCGCTGGTGGATGTGACGCTCGCCGTCGACGAGAGCGCGCCGTGCCTGGACCCGGCCTGCAGCGTGCCCGGCTGCTGCGACACCGAGGCCACCGCATGATGAGCGCGCCGGCCCTGACCGACGAGCGCCGCGCCCAGCTGCACCGGCGGGTGCGGTTCATCGTCTTCTTCACGATCACCTGGAACGTCATCGAGGCTGTCATTGCGCTCTCGGCCGGCGCGGTTGCGTCGTCTGCGGCGCTGATCGGGTTCGGTCTGGACTCGGTGATCGAGGTCGCCTCTGCCGCCGCGATCGCCTGGCAGTTCACTCGCAGAGACCCCGAACGGTGGGAGAAGGCCACCGTCCGGGTGATCGGGGGCGCGTTCTTCGCCCTGGCCGTGTACGTCGCCGTCGATGCGATCCTCGCCCTCACCGGCGTCCGCGACCCGGATCACAGTCCGGTCGGTATCGGGATCGCGATCGCCAGCCTGATCGTGATGCCCGTCCTGGCCTGGTTCGAGTTTCGCACCGGCCGGGAGCTGCGCTCCAAGAGCGTGCAGGCCGATGCGAAGCAGCTTCTGCTGTGCATCTACCTCTCCGGCACCGTCCTCATCGGGCTCGTCCTCAACGGCCTGTTCGGGTGGGCGTGGGCCGACTCCATCGCCGCGCTCGTGGTGGCGGGCCTGGCGATCCGTGAGGGTATCGAGGCTTGGCGCGGCGACATCGAATCCCCCTTCGAGGTGCTCGAAGACCTCGACCACGACGACCACGAGGAGGTCACCCCGTGACCCACATCGGCCCGCTCAACGGCCTGCCCATCGCCTGCACCCTGACCCCCACCGCCGGCAAGGCGCAGATCGAGAAGTGGCGAGCATTCGACGAGGACTACGCACTCGAAACGGAACGCACCGACACGCGGCTGACCATCCACTACGCCAAGGTCGAGGACTCCATCGCCCGCCTTCGCGGGCTGGTCGAGGCCGAAAGCTCCTGCTGCTCCTTCGTCGACTGGCGCATCGAGGAGCAGCACTCGGACCTGCGGCTCGTGGTGACCGGCTCCCCGCAGCAACTCGCCGCCCTCAACGTCGGATAGTCCAGCCCGAGCCGAGCGTTCACCATTCCTGCGATTCCTTCACGAATCGTGAACTCCTCGCACTAATCCTGAACGTTCGTCAGCCGCGGAGCACTGGCCGTACTCGCCCGCGTACCTGATGGATATGAGACTGCGACCGACTTACACCGCGAACGAACTCACGGCGGTTGGGACAGATGCGCACGAGTTCGGGAATCTCGACGTGCCTTCAGGAATCCCGAACGATCGGCAGGATTCCTGATGCTCCGGCCCCGCTACAAGCGATCCTGGGGCGAACCCGCATCCCGAAGCGGGAGTGCCGAGCCCGTGCCGGTCGTGCTCCCGCTCGTCGCCATCACCATCGCCGAGGACGGCCGCATGACCGTCACTGTCGACGGGGCGCCGTTCGAGCCGGAGCCGTTCGCGCCGCCGTGGCGGCGGGAGGACTTCGCCCGCGTCCTCGACCAGCTCACCGACCTGCGCCGCTCCCCGGTGCGGGTCGAGGTGCGCGAAGCGGACGGAACCGTGTTCACCGACATCATCACCCCGAGCAGGCGCCGCCGCACCGAACCCGATCCAGAGCCGGCATCGGAAGAACCGGCCCGCCGACCGGCGGCGGAACTCGTCGCGCTGCACGGGGAAGGGTTCGTTCCCGGCGAGGACGTCGCGATCGCCGTCGTCATCGCCCACGGCGATGCCGCCCCGGACGGCACCATGCGCGGCCTCGTCGAAGCCCACCAGCTCGCCGGGACCCCGACCCGCGAGGTCATCCTGCTCGGCCGCGTCTCCGGCACCCTCACGATCGGCCACCCCGAATGAGCACGCCCCGGCCCACGGGAGCGCTCGGGGACGAGCTGAGCAACCTCGGCATCGGCATCCTCATCGGCACGGCGGTCCTCGCCGCCATCCTCCGCGGCGCCGGGTCCGTCGCCGCCTGGATCACCGGCGTCAACCAGCCCACTGGCGGAGTCGAAGCCGGACTGGGCGTGCTGCTGGGCCCCGGTGACCCAGCGACCGCGCTCGGCGCACCGGGCCTGAGCGCCGTGGCGTACTGGATCACCGCCGGTCTGCTGGTCCTCGGCGCCGGAGTGGCCGGCTGGTGGACGTGGCGGTTCTTCCGCGAGCACGGCCGTCAAGTGAATACCGACCCGTACCGCATCGCCGGGATCGCCACCCGCAACGAGGTCGCTAAGGCCGCCTCGGAGGCGGCGCTGCTGCGCCGGGCCGGTCACCTGCGGCCCTCGCTCCACCAGCCGCAGCCGAAGGATGTCGGCTACCGGATCGGCGCCTCACATGGCACGAGCGTCTGGGCGTCCGTCGAAGACAGCATCCTGCTGATCGGCCCGCCCCGCTCCGGGAAGGGCGCCCACATCGTCATCAACGCCATCTTGGACGCCCCTGGCGCGGTCGTCACCACATCGACGCGGCCGGACAACCTGACCGCGACGCTCCGCGCCCGGCAGAAGATCGGCCCTGTCGCGGTGTTCGACCCCCAGCACCTCGCCGAAGGCCTACCCGCCGGGCTCAGGTGGTCACCCATCCGCGGGTGTGAGGACCCTTTGACGGCGATGATCCGCGCGACCGGCCTTGCCGCCGGCACCGGTCTCTCGGCCGGCGGGGTCGAGGGAGGCGGGTTCTGGGAGGGCAAGACGAGGACCGCGCTCCAGGCGCTCCTCCATGCCGCCGCCCTCGATCACCGGCCGCCCTCGGAGCTGTTCCGTTGGACCCTCGACCCCTCCGCCGCCGCGGACGCAGTGGCGATCCTCACCGCGAACCCGCGAGCGGCGACTGGGTGGGCGGACTCGTTGCAGGCGATGATCGACTCCGACCCCCGCACGCGCGACTCCATCTGGCAAGGCGTCTCCCTCGCCCTCGCCGCGCTGGCAGACCCGCGCGTGCTCGACGCCGTCTCGCCGCGCGAGGACGAGGACTTCGACCCCGAAGCGTTCCTCCGCGACCGAGGAACCCTCTATCTGCTCGCCACCGGAGCCGGCGCCAACAACTCCGCTGCGTTGGTGGCGGCGTTCGTGGAAGACGTCGTGGAAGCCGCCCGCCGCCTCGCCGCCACGAGCCCCGGCGCCCGCCTCGACCCGCCACTGCTGCTCGCACTCGATGAGGTCGGCAACCTCGCACCCTTGCCCTCGCTGCCGACGCTCATGGCAGAGGGCGGCGGAACCGGGATCACGACCATGCCCGTACTCCAAAGCCTCGCGCAGGCGCGGGAGAAGTGGTCGGAGAACGCGGCCGGCGCGATCTGGGACGCCTCTATCGTCAAGATCGTCCTCGGCGGAGCGTCGAACTCCAAGGACCTGCACGACCTGACCACGCTCATCGGCGAGCGCGACGAAGTGACCGACTCCACCACGGTCGGAGACCACGGCTCCCGCTCCGCACAGCGCTCCATCCGCCGCGTGCCGATCATGCCGCCCGACACGATCCGCACCCTCCCGTTCGGGACTGCACTGGTGCTGCTGCGCTCCGCACCACCCATCGTCACCCGATTGCGGACCTGGACCGACCGGCCCGACGCGAAACAGCTGCGCGACGACCGGGCCGACATCGAGGCGACGCTGCAGCACCGCTCGGAGGAGCCGCCGGGCGCACCTGCCTGACAGAGCGGCCCCACCGTGGGGTCGCCGCCGATGTCAGAAAGAGGGGCAGTCCAATGGCTCTCCACACGCAGGAATCCGTCTCGGGGTTCATCGCCTCCGACCCGCAGCTCACCTACACGGAGCGGGGCGATGCCCGGTTCTACGCCAAGATCGGGCAGGAGCACTATCGCAAGGAGCCGGACGGGTCGTTCACGCAGACCGAGACGACCTTCCACGACCTCGTGGCGTTCAAGAAGACCGCCGAGCGCGCCCACGACCGGCTCGCCAAGGGAGACAAGTTCGTCGCCGAGGGCTACACCCGCGAGTACGACCGCGCCACGCCGGAAGGCGAGGTGGTCAAGTCCGAGGAGTTCGTCGCGAAGAAGCTCGGCCACGACCTCGCCCGCACGAGCTACGAGGTCGACCGCACCCGCCGCCAGCCCGCCGTCACGCAGGAGACCGCGGGGCAGACCGTCGATGTCGGCGCCCGCCGCGAATCACGCGGCGCCGCACCGGCGCTCGGGCTCTGAACGGCGGTGACCGTGATGAACCAGAACGACACCGCCCCCGAGACCGACGAACCGGACCTGGACGGGGAGGCCGCGGAGTTCGACGGGCCGCTGATCCCGGAGCCTCCGCACCCGATCAACTGGAACCTCCTGACCAGCGAGGAAGCGGAGGCCGAGTGGCTGGAGCTGAACCGCTGGGTCGACTGGCTCCGCCGCACCTACGGGCTGCCTGCTTCGGTAGTTCCGCCGTTCTGGCACCGCCACCCGGAGCTGTTGTGGGAGCTGAGCGCTCTGCACCTGCATTGGCTGTCCGCCTACGACCCGGAGCAGAACGGCTCCGCGCCGCTGGGCTGGCATCGCGACTTCGCCGACGCCCGCCAGCGGCTCCGCGACTGGGTCGCCGCTTCCGGAACCCGTCTCGACCGAGACCGCCCGACCCGGCAGACCACCTGGCCCGGCGAGGACCCGGCAGGCCCGGTCGAGGACACGATCATCGCTCACCGGGATCAGGACTTCGTGCAGTTCGTCCTCGACGATGTCGCCGCGCGCCGCCAGGCCGAGGACGACTTCTATGCCGGACTCGACCCGAACACCGGAGAAGTCGCATGAGCGATACCGGCGGCACGATCGTGGTCTCGCCTCTAATGGACAGTCGGGAGATCGCCGCCTATCTCAAGGTGTCCGAGTCGACTTTGTCGAGGTGGCGTTCGGCTGGTCAGGGGCCGCCGTTCCTGCGGCTGGGCGGGATCGCCCGGTACCGCATCGACGCGGTCGACGCCTGGCTGGCTGGGCTGGAGGACAGCCATGCCCCGGAAGGGTGAGCCGCTCCCGCACGCGCAGCCAAAGCCGGTGCCTCCGGTCGGCGTGAAGATCTCCACCGACCTGGAACGTCGCTCCTACGGCATCCGCGCCCGTGCCCGCTGGACGGACCCGATCAGCAAACGCCGCATCATCCGCTCCGAGATCGTCGATGACGAGGCTGCGGCGCACGAGTTCTTCGACTCGCTGCGGCAGTCATCGGCCAAGGGCATGGACGTGTCCATGACGCTCACCGAGTTCGTCACCACGATCGGCGACCGATGGGCGCGCGGCCTCGACCCCACCTCCACCGGGGAGACCTACGGGTACGGTCTCAAGCTCCGGGTGCTACCTGCCCTCGGGCACCTGCCGGTCGCGCAGATCACCGCCGGGATCATCGACCGCACCATCGATGCCTGGGAGAAACGGCACGGGGCGTCAACGATCAAGAACTCCATCGCCCCGCTCGTGCGGGTCCTCGATGAAGCGGTGCGCGACGGGCTCATCCCGATCAACCCCGCGAAGAACCGTGCCAAGCGCAGCCTGAACCGCAATGCCTTCCGTCTCCAGCCTGCGGAGGATGCTTCCCCGCGCGCGCATGCGATCCCCGACATGGCAACGCTGACGACGCTCGCTGAAGCCTGCGGGAACATTCACCAGTCCTACTCCGACTTCGTCATGCTCGCCGCCCTCCTCGCAGCGCGCTCATCCGAGGTCTCGGGCCTTCAGGCCGGTGACGTCCGGTTCGACAAGAACATCGTGATGATCGCACGGCAGACCTACCCCGGCAAAGGCGGGCTCATCACGAAACAGACGAAAGGCCGGAGAGAACGCCGCGTCCCGATCCTCGACCCGCTCCGCCCGATCCTCGAGCGGCTCGCGGAAGGCAAGGAGCCCGAGGACCGGCTGCTGATCGGCCCGAAGGGCGGCGCTCTCACGACCGCGACCGTGCGGGACGCCACGAACTGGGACCAGATCGTCAGCGATCTCGGCCTGCCCGACCTCACCCGGCACGGCCTCCGGCACACCGGAGCCACCTGGATGGCAGACGCAGGCATCCCGCTGCACGTCCTCCAGGACATCCTCGGCCACGCCTCCGTCGAGACCACACGCGGATACCTGCACCCCGACGACCGCCACCTCGCATCCGCCGCAGAGCAGGCCAACGCCTTCCTCGCCCGATCCGCCAAGGCCAGCAGACCGAGCCGGCGTGAGGCCTCGAGGCCACTGTGACGGGGAGCCGGAAGCCACGACCGGGGGCTCTGGTCCCCTTTTGGTCCCCTTATCCACAGGCGGCGTTTTCCAGAGAGCCAGATATGCCCTCCGACGTCTGTGATGCGGCATCGATGCCTTGGCGAGGGGACCAGAGGGGGACCAACAAAAACCCGTCGTCAGACATGACGAAGCCCCGATGAAAATGGCTTCTCATCGGGGCTTTTCTGTCGGGATGACAGGATTTGAACCTGCGACCCCCTGACCCCCAGTCAGGTGCGCTACCAAGCTGCGCCACATCCCGTGGCATCGATTTTCAGTTGTTCGGGCCGATCAGAGCGGGGTAAACCCCTTGACCCCCAGTCAAGTGCGCTACCAAGCTGCGCTACAGCCCGTTGCCCACCGCGGTGAGCGACACGTCACCTTAGCGCACGAGCGGCCACGATTCCCAATCGATCCCGCCTGCCGCTGCCGCCCCGCAGGAGCGCTCGCCCCAACCCTCACACAACGGAATGTCTGCCCTCTCCCGGTCGTTGAACGATCCAGGAACCACCGAGAGGAACCCCCATGTCCCCACACCGCACGAAGGCCTACCTCGACGCCCGACACCTGCTGCGCAAGCACCAGGAGACCCACGGGGAGCTGCGCGGCGTGATCGCGCGCCGCACCGAGAGCGATCCCACCGGCCACGAGTGACGCGGGCTCGGCCCACAGACCGGCGCGGATCCACCTCCTACCCCCTTGGAGGTGGATCCGCGCCTTTGTCGTGCGGGGACCGCGGTTGCGAGGAGGTCAGCGCGGCGGGGTGCTGCGCAGGTATTCCCCCAAGCTCGTCGGCCGCGAACCGGTGAGCTCGCGGACGGCACTGCTCACCGTCGCCATCGTGCCGTCGACGATCGCGGTGTAGGTGCTCACCCAGGCGTCGACCTGCCAGTCGGGGGCGCCGTAGCCGGCCCGGGAGGCGTACGCCTCGTCGAGCGTCTCGTCGTGATAGCTGACGCGCGTCCCCCGCACCGCGGAGATGGTGCTCGCCACCTCGTCGAGGGTCAGCGCCTGCGGCCCCGTGAGGTCATAGGTGCGGTTGGTGTGCGCGGCCGGGTCCGACAGCACCGCGGCCGCCGAGCGCGCGACATCGGCTCGCGCGACGAACGCGCAGGCGCCCTCTCCCGCAGGCCCGCGGATGACCCCGTCCTCGCCCACCAGGGCCTCGGTGAAGTCGAGATAGAGGCTGTCACGCAGGAAGGTCCACGCCATGCCGGAGGCCAAGATGTGCTCCTCGGTGGCGTGATGGTCGCGCGCGAGGGTGAAGGTCGCGTCCGGCGCCGCTCCGAGGAACGACGTGTAGACCACGTGCTGCACCCCGGCCGCCGCGGCCGCGTCGACGAAGGTGCGGTGCTGCGCCAGGCGGTCCGCGCTCTCGGACGCCGACACCATGAACAGCACGTCGACGCCGGCCAGCGCCCGCGTCGCCGCGTCCAGGTCGCCGAACTCGGCGGCGGCGACGTCCGTGACTGCGTCGTGGTGCGGCACCCGCGGGCTTGACGGGTCACGCACGACGAGGCGGTGCGGCATACCGGCCTGGTCGAGGAGCCGGGAGACCAGCCCCCCGAGCTGTCCGGTGGCTCCGGTCGTGGCGAGGGTCGTGCTCGTCATCAGGTCCTCCTCGACGTCGTCGTGGGTCGGGTGCCGTGGGTGCCAGCCCCACTCTCCCCGGCCGTATGCCGGGTGCCTACCGCGACTGCCGGCCGCGCTTCTCGCGCACGCGCACCGAGATCTCGATCGGCGTGCCCTCGAAGCCGAACTCCTCGCGCAGCCGCCGCTCGAGGAAGCGCCGGTAGCCCGCCTCGATGAAGCCGGACGCGAAGACCACGAACCGCGGCGGTCGCGTGGACGCCTGGGTGGCGAACAGGATGCGCGGCTGCTTGCCTCCGCGCACGGGGTGCGGGTGGGCGGCGACGATCTCGCCGAAGAACGCGTTGAGGCGCCCGGTGGGCACGCGCATGTCCCACGAGTCCAGGGCCGTCTCGAGATAGGGCACGAGCTTGCCCGTGTTGCGCCCGGTCAGCGCCGACAGGTTGACGCGCGGGGCCCACTGGATCTGGACGAGCTCGCGCTCGATCTCGCGCTCGAGGTAGTAGCGGCGCTCCTCGTCCACGGTGTCCCACTTGTTGTAGGCGACGATCAGGGCGCGGCCGGCGTCGACGACCTGCTGGATGACGCGGATGTCCTGCTCGGAGATCGGCTCGCCGGCGTCGACGAGGACGATGGCGACCTCGGCCTTCTCGAGGGCCGACTGGGTGCGCAGGCTGGCGTAGAAGTCGGCGCCGCGCGTCTGGTGCACGCGCCGCCGGATGCCGGCGGTGTCGACGAACCGCCAGGTGGTGTCGCCGAGGCGGATCAGCTCGTCGACGGGGTCGCGGGTGGTGCCGGCGACGGTGTCGACGACGACGCGCTCCTCGCCCGCCAGGCGGTTGAGCAGCGAGGACTTGCCGACGTTGGGGCGCCCGAGCAGCGCCACGCGACGCGGCCCGCCGCGCTCGTAGGCGCCACCGACCTTGGACACCTCGGGCAGCACCCGCAGCACCTCGTCGAGGACGTCGCCGGAGCCGCGGCCGTGCAGCGCGGAGACGGGCCACGGCTGACCGAGCCCGAGGCCCCACAGCATGGCGGCGTCGGCCTCGGCGCGCTGGTCGTCGACCTTGTTGGCCACGAGGATCACGGGCTTGCCGGAGCGGCGCAGCATCTTGACGACGGCCTCGTCGGTGTCGGTCGCGCCGACCGTCGCGTCCACGACGAACATCACGGCGTCGGCCAGCTCGACGGCCACCTCGGCCTGCTCGGCGACGCGCAGGTGGATGCCCCGGGCGTCGACCTCCCAGCCGCCGGTGTCCACGAGCGTGAAGCGCCGCCCGGTCCACTCCGCCTCGTAGGCGACGCGGTCGCGGGTCACGCCGGGCACGTCCTCGACGACGGCCTCGCGGCGGCCGAGGATGCGGTTGACCAGGGTGGACTTGCCGACGTTGGGACGCCCGACCACGGCCAGCACCGGCAGCGGGCCGGCGTTGTCGTCGTCGTCCTGCGAGCCCGGCTCGGCGTCGATGAGGGCGCGGTCCTCCTCGGACAGCTCGAAGTCCTCGAGCCCTGTACGCAGCGCCTGCTCGACCCCCTCGTCGAGGGTGTCGTCCGCCGCGGATCCCACCGGAGTCTCGTCGGAGGTCGGGTTGTCGTGGTCGGTCACGTGAGCGGTCCTTCAGCAGTCCTTGCCGTATGCCGCGGAGCGGGCACCGGCATCCCATTGTCCCTCACGCCCCGCCGCGGCCCGAACGAGCGACGCGACGCGCCCACCTGTCCCGCCGGACGGGCATCCGCGCAGCCACCCTCACCGGGGTCCTGGCCACGCGCTGACCGCGACGCTCGACCAGGAGGCGGCGTCGACCGTCGCGGTCATTCCTGGACCAGCTGGCCTCGACCGCCCGGGACCGCCGTGAGGACCTCATCCCCCAGGACGGTCATCTCCCAGGAAGCAGGGGGGACCCATGATTCCGTTAGGCCCGCGGCTGATAGGCCAGACCGAGAAGGCGCTCAACCGGGTCCTGCAGAGGATCCTCGAGCACCATGACCTCGGCGAACCGGAGTGGGTCACCCTGAGGCTGGCTCAGGACCGCAGACCCGCCGGCTCGCTCGCGGACTTCGTCGCCGGGGAGGGTCAATACCCGTATGCCGTGGGCATCGTCGCGGGGCTCCACGCGCGTGGCCTGCTACGAGAAGACGCCTTGACCGAGGAGGGGCGCCTGCTTGTCGCCGGCGTGACTGCTGCCGTGGACCACCAGGTGGGCCATCTGTGGGCCGCCACCCCGGACGACCAGGCGACCAACGCCGCGCTCGCGCTCAACCACCTCCTGAGTGGATGTCGACAGGTCGTGGCCGATGACGTTCAGCCGACCCCGGCGACGCGACGCATCCGGACGACCAGCGAGGCCGCCGGCGAGACCTTGCCGGACGCGTAGGTCGACAGCCGCGACGGTGACGTGCCGATCCGCTCGGCGAAGGCCTTGCGCGACAGGCCGCTCGCCGCGACGAGCGCCGTGACCTCGTCGGCCACCGCCGCCTTCTCGGCCGCCTCGGCGGCCGCGCGTGCGTCGGCGATCGAGCGCTGCAGGAGCGGCGTCACGCCATACGGCTGCTCGTAGCTGAAGTAGTCCTCGAGCGAGCGCGCCACCGGGCCCCACGGGTCGGCCTGGACGGCGCGATGGATCCGGCGCCAGTCGGCCAGACCGCCGCGCTCGACGGCCGTGACCAGGCCCTCGTAGGCCCACGACTCGACCGGGTCGCTCGGGTCGGCATCGACGTTGCGAAAGCTCAGCGCCATCACTCGCCTCCGTCCACCATGGCCGCGGCCAGGTCTGCGCACACCTGCACCACCGCCGACCAGTCGTGCCACCGGGGCAGCAGCCCCTTGTATCGAGGCAGCTCGTCGATCGTGCGGCGGTCGCGGGGGTCGGGCTGGGCCAACCGCTCCACGAGAAGTGTTGACACGGCACCCTGCTCGTCGGATCGGTCCGCGTAGTAGTCGTCGATGGCGAGCAGCGTCGTCACGGCAGGCGCGTGACCCATCGCGTCCGCCAGGGCAGCGACGTCGAGGTAGTCCCGGGTCTGGTTGCGCTGGACCACCAGGTAGGCCTTGACGCGCAGGGTCTCCTCGATCGTCGGCACCACCAGCTCCCCGGCGCCGGCCACCTCGACGCACGCGGTCTCCAGCGGGCGACGCCGTCGCAGCTGTCGAAGCCCTGCCTCGACCCCGTCCAGGGAGCCGAGGATGGTGAACGGCGGGGACGACGCCCGCACGCTGGTGGCCCAGCCGTCGCTCGCCTCGACCGCGTCGAGGACAGCCCCGTAGCGCTCGACCAGGTCGGTCAGGACATGGTCGTGGTGTAAGGGCTGGCGGTGACCGGCGTAGTAGGCGGCTGCCGAGTCACCGACCAGCACGGCATCCGGCACCAGCCGCTGGAGCCGGACGGCCGACTGCAGCACCTCCGAGAGCCCATCCATAGAATGATCATATCTGATAACGAGCCATGGCCATCATCGGTGGGCGGCGACGTGCTCGCGCAGGTGCTCGTGGATCTGGGACGTCGCGAGGCGGAGGCGCTCGCGACCGGGGACGCCGGCGGGCGCCTCGACGGAGAAGGGTTCGCCGAACGCCACCACCATGCGGGCACCCGGCCCGGGCAGCGACCCGGCACCTCGTCCGGGAGCGCGCGTGCCGACGCAGGCCACGGGCACGACCTGCGCGCCGGTCTGCAGCACGAGCCAGGCGGCGCCCTGCTGCACGGCGGCGACCTCTCCGGTGCCGCGGGTGCCCTCGGGGAACACGCCGACTACTCCCCCGGCATCCAGGACCGTGCGGGCCGAGGCCAGGGCCTGACGGTCACCGGTCGTGCGGTCGACGGGGATCTGGCCCAGCCGCAGCAGGAGGCGACCGACGCGGCCGGCATACAGCTCCTGCTTGACCAGGAAGTGCGGGGTCCGGGGCGCGACCGCGGCGACGAGCGGGCCGTCGAGCACCCCGCTGTGGTTGGCGACGAGGACCACCGGCCCCGACGCGGGGAACGACGCGCGCCCGAGGACGGACAGGCGATAGAGGCGCAGGACTCCCCGCACCGCCCGGGCCGTCGCCCCCATCAGCCGGTCGCTCGCGATGGCGGGGTCGAGCTCGCGGCGGTCAGTCACGGATGCGGCCCAGGTCGGACGCGATCTGGTCCAGCACCGCCTCGACCGAGCCCTGCAGCGTCAGGTCGGAGGTGTCGATCGTGGTGACGCCGGGTGCGGCCTGCATGAAGCTCGACACGGTCGAGTCGTCGCGGTCGCGGCGCACGATCTGGTCGCGGGTCGCCTCGACGTTGGCGGTGGAGGCATTGCCGTGCAGCTCGGTCGAGCGTCGCGCGAGGCGGGCCTCCTCGCTGGCGTAGAGCAGGATCCGTACGTCGGAGTCCGGCGCGACGACGGTCGTGATGTCACGCCCCTCGGCGACGACGCCGCCGCGCTCGCGCCCCACCAGCCCGATGATCTCGCGCTGCCGCCGACGCAGCTCGGCACGGACCTCGAGGTTGGTGGCGACGGCGCTGACCTGGGTCGAGATCTCGGTCGTGCGGATCGGCACGGACACGTCGGTCCCGCCCACCTCGACGCCCGGCGACTCGGGGTCGGTCCCGATGGTCAGCGGCATGGCCCGGACGGTGGCGGCCACGCCCTCGGCGTCGGTCAGGTCGACGTGCTGGTCGAGGCACCACCAGGTGGCCGCGCGATACATCGCCCCGGTGTCGAGGTAGCCGTAGCGCAGCCGCGACGCGACCGCTCGCGCGACGCTGGACTTGCCCGACCCCGAGGGCCCGTCGATGGCGACGACGACCAGGTCAGGGCCGTTCATGTGGTCGCCTGGCGGGGTCGGAGCGGGGGTCTGCGAGGCGCTGCTGGTCATGCCCGCGAGCCTAGTGGATCCGCCATCCCGTGGACCGCAGGTGGTCGCGCAGCCGGTCGCTCGCGGCGGGCAGCACCGACACCTCGGCCAGCGCCACCGGGTGACCGACGGCGTGCTCCAGGTGCAGGTCCTCGATGTTGATGCCCGCGTCGCCGACCTCGGCGAACAGCCGCCCCAGCGAGCCCGGTTCGTCGGGGATCACGACCGTGACCACGTCGTATGCCGTCGGCGCGCCACCGTGCTTGCCGGGGACGAGGGCACGGCCGCGGTTGCCGTCGTCGAGGAGCCGGGCGAGCACGGCCCGGGCACCGGGAGCACCAGGGGCGGGGGCGTACCGCCCGCCGAGCGCGTTCGCGTGCTCGCCACGACGCTCGCCGTGGGGGCCGTCGTCCGCGCCGCTCGTCGAGGCCTCGTCGGCCAGCGCGGCGAGCGCGTCCAGGGCCGCGGCGAGGTCCTCCTGCACGTCGAGCAGCACCTCACGGACCCCGGCGGCGTTGCCCGCGAGGATCTGGGTCCACAGCTGCGGGTCGCTGGCGGCGATGCGGGTGACGTCCCGCAGGCCCTGGCCGGCGAGCCCCACGGCGTGCTCGTCGCGGTCGCGCAGGCGCGCGGCCGTGAGGGTGGCCATGACCTGGGGGACGTGCGAGACGGCCGCGACCGCCGCGTCGTGCTCGTCGGCCGTCATCACGACGACCTCGCCCCGGGCGGCGGCGGCCAGGGCGCGCACGGCGTCCACGGCCTCGGGGGCCGACCGTGGCGTCGGCACGACGACCCACGCCCGGCCCTCGAACAGGTCGGGCCGTCCGGCCACCGCGCCGGATCGCTCGCGCCCCGCCATGGGGTGGCTCCCGACATACCGCTCGACGGACCCGGGGCCGGCGAGGGCCGCGACCCCGGAGGCGATGGCGCCCTTGACCGAGGCGACGTCGGTCACCGCGGCCCCCGGCCAGCGCTCGAGCTGCTCGGCAACGACCCGGGCCGCCACGTCCGGGGGCGCGGCGACGACCACGACGTCGGGCGTCTCGTCGTCGATGGTCCCGGCCCCGAGGTCACGGGCAAGGGCCGCCGCCGTCGGGGACGGGTCCTGCAGGCTGACCTGCCACCCGGCGGCGCGCAGCGCAAGGCCGATCGACGTGCCGATCAGGCCGGTGCCGACGATCCGGGCTCGGGTCACAGCTGGGCCGCGTCGTAGAGCGAGGACACCTCGGCGCGCGTGAGGGCCCGCATCTTGCCGGCCTTGAGGGTGCCGAGGCCGACCTCGCCGACCTTGATGCGGACGAGGTTGAGCACCGGGTGGCCGACCGCCTCCATCATGCGGCGGACGACGTGCTTGCGGCCCTCGTGCAGGACCACCTCGACGACGGCCTTGCCCGGCGAGGAGTCGACGACCTTGAACGAGTCGACGCGCACGGGACCGTCCTCGAGCTCGACACCGTCGCGCAGCTGCTGCCCCAGGTCGCGCGGCAGCGGGCCGGGGACCTGCGCGAGATAGGTCTTGGTGACGCCGTACGCCGGGTGCTGCAGCCGGTGCGCGAGCTCACCGTCGTTGGTCAGCAGGAGCAGCCCCTCGGTGTCCTGGTCGAGCCGTCCGACGTGGAAGAGCCGCTGCTTGCGGCCCTCGCCGAGGTAGTCGCCGATGTCCACGCGGCCGAGCTCGTCGTGCATGCTCGTCACGACGTTGAGCGGCTTGTTGAACGCCAGGTAGACCTTGCTCTCGTCGAAGATCACCCGGTCGCCGTCCACGTGGACCTGCTGGGTCTCGGGGTCGACGCGCACCCCCATGTCGGTGACGACGTGGCCGTCGACCTGGACGTGCCCCTCGGCGATGAGTCGCTCGCAGGTGCGGCGGCTGCCGACGCCGGCGCTCGCGAGGAGCTTCTGCAGGCGGGTGCCCTCGGGGTTGTGCACGTCGACGTAGGGCTCGGTGGAGCGGGCGCGCTGCGGCTGCTGGGCGGCGCGACGCTGCCCGGCGATGCGCTTGGCCCCGGGGCCCATGCGGCGGGGGGCTCCCGGCGCGCTCGAGCGGCTGGTGCCGCCCGACCCACCTGAGCGACCGGCGCCACCGGAGCGGTCGAAGCCTCCCGTGCCGCCGGAGCGGCCGGCGCCACCCGTGCCTCCGGTGCCGCCGCGGCGGCCTCCGCCGGCGGACCCGGATGACCTGTTGGACCTGTTCGGCTGCGGACTCATGTCAGCGCCCCTGTTCTGCGATCTCGTCGAGGATGTCGGTGTCTGGCAGGTACGGCGCCAGGGCCGGCAGCTCGTCCAGGCTCGAGAGGCCCATCCGCTGCAAGAAGTAGGGGGTCGTGCCGTAGAGCACGGCCCCGGTGGTCTCGTCGTGGCCGGTCTCGGTGATCAGGCCACGGGTCATGAGGGTGCGGATCACGCCGTCGACGCTGACGCCGCGGACCGCGCTGACGCGGGCCCGGGACACCGGCTGCCGGTAGGCGATGACCGCCAGGGTCTCCAGGGAGGCCTGGGTGAGCTTGGCGCGCTGCCCGTCGAGCAGGAACTTCTCGACGGCCGGGGCGTACTCCGGGCGGGAGTAGATGCGCCAGCCACCGGCGAAGTCCCGCAGCTGGTAACCACGCGAGCCCTCGTCGTACTCCCGGGCCAGGTCGACGAGCTGCTTGCGCACCTGGTCGAGGGGGACCTCCAGCGCGGCCGCGAGGGTGCTCTCGTCGATCGGCTCCTCCACGACCATGAGGACGGCCTCGAGCGCACCGCGCAGCCCGGCCGGGAAGTCGCGGACATCGAAGACATCCTCCTCGACCTGAGATTGCGGCTCGACGGCCTGCACCTCGACCTGAGCCTCAGACATGCGCCCGCCCTCCTTCCCGGTCCTGACCAGCAGGTATGTCGTTCGCCGCCGCCAGGGCGGCCTCCGCCATGAGGCGCTGCTCCTCGTCGCTGGGGTCCCCGTCGCGCTCGGTCACGGATTCGCCGCCCGCGAGCACGGCGGCGGCGGCCACCTCCGCGGCGTCGGCGGCTGCAGCCATGTCGGCGGCGTCGAACTCCCCCGTGATCTCCACGTCCTCGCGGTCCTCGCCGGTCCACCGCACGTCGAGCTCGCCCAGGGCCTCGGCCTGCTCGAAGGACACGACCGCCTCCTTGAACAGCTCGAGCAGGGACAGGAACCGTGCGACCACGACGAGCGTGGAGTCGGCGTCGGCGACCAGGGACCGGAAGGACATCGTGCCGTGCGAGCGCAGCCGGCCCACGACGATCGACGCCTGCTCGCGCACCGACACCTGAGCGGCGTGCAGGTGGGCCAGGCCCACGGTCGGCGCCTCGCGGGGGGTGAGCGCGCGGGCCGCGATCATGGCCAGCTGCTCCGGCGTGACGGCCATGACCAGCTCGGGCAGCAGCCGGGCGAACTGCGGCTCGAGCCCGGCCTGGCGTGCCGTGATGCGGCCGTGCGTCGACATGCGCTCGGCGAAGGCGCCCGCGATCTGCTTGTAGGCGCGGTACTGCAGCAGGCGGGCGAAGAGCAGGTCACGCGCCTCGATGAGGGCGAGGTCCTCCTCGTCGTCGGGCCCCGAGCTGGGCAGCAGGCGCGCGGCCTTGAGGTCGAGCAGGGTCGCCGCCACGAGCAGGAACTCCGACGCCTGGGAGAGGTCCCAGTCCTGCCCGCCCTCGTCCGCGGCCTTCTGGGCAGCGCGGATGTGGGCGATGAACTCGTCGGTGACGGTGGCCAGCGCGATCTCGGTGATGTCGAGCTTGTGCTTGCTGATCAGCCCCAGCAGCAGGTCGAACGGCCCGTCGAAGTTGTCCAGGTGCACCTCGAACGGCGTGACCGCCGCTCGTCGGGTGATGACGCCGCCCGGCGTGGCCTCCGCTGCCCGACCTGGCTCGGTCATGACGCTCAGGCGGCACCACCGCGGGCGATGAGCTCCCGCGCCAGCCGGCGGTAGGCCTCGGCGCCGCTGTGCGCGGACGCGTAGGTCGTGATCGGCTCGGCGGCCAGGGTGGCGTCCGGGAACTTCACCGTGCGGCTGATGACGGTGTGAAAGACGGTGTCGCCGAAGTGGTCGACCACCGAGCGGACGACCTCGCGGCTGTGCAGCGTGCGGCCGTCATACATCGTCGCCAGGATCCCGTCGATCTGCAGGCGCGGGTTGAGCCGGTCGATGATCTTCTCGATCGTCTCGACCAGCAGCGCCACGCCGCGCATGGCGAAGAACTCGCACTCCAGCGGGATGACGACGCCGTGCGCCGCTGTCAGCGCGTTGACGGTGAGCAGGCCGAGGGACGGCTGGCAGTCGATGAGGATGACGTCGTAGTCGTCCATCACCGGGCGCAGCACCCGCGCCAGGATCTGCTCGCGCGCGACCTCGCCGACCAGCTGGACCTCGGCGGCGGACAGGTCGATGTTGGCCGGGATGATGTCGACGTTGTCGGTGCGCGTCGGCTGGATGACCTCGCGCACGTCCAGGCCGCGCTCGACGAGCAGGTTGTAGATCGTGGTGTCGAGGTCGTTGGTGCGGATTCCGAAACCCACGGACAGCGCGCCCTGCGGGTCGAAGTCGACCATGAGCACCTTGCGCCCGAGCTCCGCGAGCGCCGCCCCCAGGTTGATGGTGGTGGTCGTCTTGCCGACCCCGCCCTTCTGGTTGCACATGGCGATGACGCGCGCCGGGCCGTGGCTGGTGAGCGGCGGCGGCTCGGGGAAGTCGATCATGGGTCGGCCGGTCGGGCCCATGTTGCCCTCGAACACCCCGTCTGTCCCGGGGAGGACGTCATGACGCGGCGACTCGTAGGCGCTCGGCTGCTGCTGGGTCTGCTCCGGGTGGCTCACCGGTCGATCATCTCCCACGCTGGTGCGGCGGTCTGCGTCGCGCAGATCAGTCACACGTGACCATACCGTGACCACGGTGCGTGATCACACTCCGGTCACGTGGTGACCTGTGCGAGCGCGCCGGCGACCTGCAGGGCGACCTCGTCGACCACCTCGGGTCCGGCGCCGCGACCGACGACGCTGGCGCTGCTGCTCTGCGCAGAACCCGCGCTCGAGCTCCTCCTCGTCCGGCTCGGGCATCGGGTTCTCCGCCTGCCACCGGCCGAGCTCGTCCTCGGTGAGCGGTCGATCGGTGAGCGGGGCGTATGGCGCGGAACCGCGCGGCAGCTGACCGCTCGTCGGCACCATGGGGGCCATCGGCGATCGTCGCCGCAGGTAGCGCTCCGCAGGAGGCAGCGCCCACCACACCAACCACTCGGGCAGCATCACGCCCTCATCCTAGGGATCAGCGCCCTGATCGCCGCACCCACCCGCGACCTCAGCGAGCACGCGGGTGGGACTCGGCAAAGACCTCGCGGAGCCGTTGGACGGTGACCTGGGTGTAGATCTGCGTGGTCGTGACGCTCGCGTGCCCCAGCAGCTCCTGCACCACGCGGACGTCGGCGCCGCCGTCGAGCAGGTGGGTGGCGAAGGAGTGGCGCAGCGTGTGCGGTGACAGGTGCTGGTCGAGCCCGGCGCGCTCGGCCGCGACCTGGATGACGGCCCACGCGCTCTGCCGGGACAGCCGGCGTCCGCGCTGGTTGAGGAACAGGGCGGGTCCGCCGGATCCCTTGGCGGCGAGCAGGGGGCGGGCGCGCACGACATACGCGCCGATCGCCTCGCGGGCGAAGGACCCGAGGGGGACGAGCCGCTCCTTGCCGCCCTTGCCGAGCAGCCGGACGGCGGCCTCCTCCTCGGGCACGTCGGGCCCGGGCAGGTCGTCGAGGTCGAGCCCCACCGCCTCGGAGATGCGGGCGCCGGTGGCGTAGACGACCTCCAGCAGCGCACGGTCGCGCAGGGACACCGGGGGGTCGCCGACGGAGGACGCCTCGAGGAGTCGCTCCACCTCGTCGATGCGGATGGCCTTGGGCAGCCGCGTCCCCACGGCGGGCGGCCGCACCTCGCGGGCGGGGTCGACCTGGGTCACGCCCTCGAGCAGCAGGAACCGGTGCAGGCCGCGCACCGCGATCAGGGTGCGGGCGGCCGAGGACGCCGACAGGGCCGTGCGCCCCGGCGCGTCACCCTCGCCCGGCGCCGACGTGCGCAGGTGCGCGAGGAAGGACGCGACGTCCTCCTCGCGCACCTGCGCGATGTCGGTGATGCCGCGCTGCTCCAGGTAGGCCTGGTAGCGGCGCATGTCACGCCCGTAGGACGAGAGCGTGTTGTCGGACACGCCCCGCTCCACGGTCAGGTGGTCGAGCCACCCACGGATGGCGCGCTCCGGCTTCAGCGCAGCACCTCGTCGACCGGCGTGCACTCCAGGTCGAAGGCCTCCGCCACGCCGGGGAAGGTCACGCGGCCGTCGTAGGTGTTGAGCCCCAGCGCCAGCGCGTGGTCGGCCTCGAGCGCCGCACGCCAGCCCTTGTCGGCGAGCGCCACGGCATACGGCAGGGTCGCGTTGGTGAGGGCGTAGGTGGAGGTGTTGGCCACCGAGCCCGGCATGTTGGCGACGCAGTACATCGTCGAGCCGTGCACCTGGTAGACGGGGTCCGCGTGGGTCGTGGGCCGCGAGTCCTCGAAGCAGCCGCCCTGGTCGATGGCGATGTCGACGAGCACCGAGCCGGGGCGCATCTGCGACACGAGCTCGTTGGTGACGAGCTTGGGGGCCTTGGCGCCGGGCACGAGGACCGCGCCGATGACCAGGTCGGCCTCCCGCACGGCCTGGGCGACCTCGAGCGCGTTGGAGGTCACCGTGTTGAGGTGGCCCTGATAGATCGCGTCGAGGTAGCGCAGCCGGGCGATGTTGATGTCGAGCAGCTTGACGCGGGCGTGCATGCCCACGGCGATCTGCGCGGCGTTGAGGCCGGCCACGCCGGCGCCGAGGACGACGACGTTGGCGCCCTGCACGCCGGGCACGCCGCCCATGAGGACGCCGCGTCCGCCGTTGGTCTTCATGAGGTAGTACGCGCCGACCTGCGCCGCGAGGCGGCCCGCGACCTCGGACATGGGGGCCAGCAGCGGCAGCGAGCGGTCGGGGAGCTGGACGGTCTCGTAGGCGATGCCCGTGACCTTGCGCCTCATGAGCTCCTCGGTCAGAGGGCGGTCCGCCGCGAGGTGGAGGTAGGTGAAGAGGGTCTGCCCCTCGCGCATGCGGTGGTACTCGGCCTCGATCGGCTCCTTGACCTTGAGGATCATGTCGGCCTGCGCCCACACCTCGTCGGCCGAGTCGATGATGGTGGCCCCGGCCGACGTGTAGTCCTCGTCGGTGATGGACGACCCTGCGCCCGCGGACTTCTCGACGAACACCTCGTGGCAGTGAGCGACCAGCTCGTGCACACCCGAGGGGGTGATCGCCACACGGAACTCGTTGTTCTTGATCTCGCGGGGGATGCCAACCAACATGTGCTCTCTCCTGTCCACGCCGGGGACGCCGTCGGCCCCGTGCTCGACCTGGCTCCGGAGGGATCGCCCCCGTCGCCCGACACTCGCGAGTCTAGCCACGGGGGTGTCGCCCCCTCCTGCGGGGTGGGGTCCCGGCGACACTGGGCCCATGACGCTGTATGCCGCCGCCCCGGCCCGACGACTCCGACAGGTCCTGGGCGACCTGCTGCTGCTCGGGTGGATCGCCTCGTGGGTGTGGGTCGGGCGCCTGGTGCAGGACACGGTGGTCCGCCTCGCCGACCCCGTCGTGGGGATCCAGTCACGGGCGAGCGACCTGGGTCGCACCATGCGCGACGCCAGCTCGTCGGTCGGTGACCTGCCGATGGTGGGCGACACGCTCAAGGTGCCGTTCGACAAGGCGTCGGGCACCGGCGACGGCATCGCGCGGTCGTCGGGCGACCTGGTCGCCCAGATCCAGCAGATCGGCTGGCTGCTGGGCCTGCTCACGGCGGCCGTCCCGATCCTGCTCGTCACCCTGTGGTGGGTGTCGCGGCGCGTGGCGTTCGTGCGGGCGGCGACGGCCGCGCAGCGGTTCGTGGACTCCGAGGCCGACCTGGACCTGTTCGCGCTGCGCGCCATGGCCCGTCAGCCCCTCGAGCGCCTGACCCGCATCTCGCCGGACCCGGTCGGCGCCTGGCGCCGCGGCGACCCCGAGGTCGTGCACGCCCTGGCGCTGATGGAGCTGCGCGAGCAGGGCCTGCGACCCCCGCCTCCGCGCGCAGCCTCCCCGCGCTGAGCCCCAGGACCCCGCCGACCGGTCACGTCCCGGCACCCACCCCCGCCCGTCCCTGACCAGTCGGTGGACGGGCGGCGGCCGTGGCGCGTGCCGCGAGCACGGCCATGGCGTCCACGAGCTCCGGTGGCGAGACGACCTCCACCGCGTCGGCGAGCGCGAGGACGTGCCACGCCGCCCCCATCAGGTCGTCGGTGCCCGCGGTGAGGACGCAGCGGTCGGGCCCGTCCTCGGTCACGACGCCGATGGTCGGGGGCACCTGGTCGCGCACCGCGTCCGCCGGGGCGGACAGGCGGACGACGATCGTATGGCGCTGCCCGCGCGTCCCCAGGGCCTGGCGGACGTGCTCGGCCGGGTCGGGGCACGGCCGGGGCGTGAAGCGCCAGGTGGTGACGTGGACGTCCGAGGTCCGGTCCACGCGAAAGACCCGCCAGTCGTCGCGATCCAGGTCCCACGCCAGGAGGTACCACCGTCGCCCCGCCACCACGAGGTGGTAGGGCTCGACGCGTCGCTCGCCCGTCTCGCCGCCACGCTTGACGTAGCCGAAGCGCACCTGCACGCGTCCGCGCGCCGCGGTGGCCAGGTCGGTGACGGCGCCCACGTCGACCCGCGCTCCCCCGCGCGCCAGCGCCACGGTCGACTCCTGCACCGCGGCCACCCGCTCGCGCAGCGGCGCGGGCATCACCTGCTCCAGCTTGCCCAGCGCCCGGACGGAGGCGTCGCCGATGCCCTCGACCGTGGCCTGCGTGGCCAGGCGCAGGGACACCGCGAGCGCCACGGCCTCGTCGTCGTCCAGCAGCAGCGGGGGCAGCTCGCGTCCCGTCACGAGGCGGTAGCCGCCACCGGTCCCCGCCGCCGACTCGACGCGATAGCCCAGGTCGCGCAGGCGCTGCATGTCACGGCGCAGCGTCCGGTCGGTGACGTGCAGGTCGGCGACCAGGTCGGGGCCGGCCCACACGGGCCTGGACTGGAGCAGTGAGAGCAGGCGCAGCGCCCGCGCGGTGGTGTCCGCCATACGTCCCATCCTGCCGGACACTGCGGACAGAAGGTGTCCGCAAGGGGCGCGACAGTGAAGCCATGAACACGACACGGACCACATCGCCGCTCGACTGGGCCGCTCAGCTCGACGAGCAGCTGCACTGGCACTGGACGCACCAGCTGCGCGCCAGGCTCGACGGGCTCACCGACGACGAGTACCTCTGGGAGCCGGCCCAGCCCGCCTGGACCATCCACCCGGGCGAGCCGACCACCATCGACTTCGCCTATCCCGAGCCGGTGCCCGCCCCGGTCACGACCATCGCGTGGCGGCTGGCCCACGTCATCGTGGGGGTCCTCGCCATGCGCAACCACGGCCACTTCGGCGGACCGCCCGCCGACTACCAGTCGTGGACCTATGCGACGACGGCCGACGGGGCGCTGGCCCAGCTGGACGACGCCTACGACGCCTGGCGCGCCGGGACCACCGCCCTCTCCCCCGACGACCTCGCCGCACCCTGCGGTCCCACCGAGGGCCCGTATGCCGACCTGCCACTCGCCGCCCTGGTCCTCCACATCAACCGGGAGGTCATCCACCACGGCGCCGAGATTGCGCTGCTGCGAGACCTCTATGCCCGCCGAGACATCCTGACCGGCAAGGGGATCCGCTGATGTACGCACCCACCACCGACCCCGAGCTCGCGATGCTGGCGGGCTACGCCGACTCCCAGGTCGACGCGCTGCGCGCCTCGCTGCGTGGCCTCACCCACGAGCAGGCAGCCGATCACCCCGCCCGCAGCCGGCTGAGCCTCGGCGGGCTCGTGCGGCACACCACCTGGGTGCTGCGCCAGCACGCCGGGTCGGGACGACCGGGCGACTTCTCCGAGGAGGGTGTCGCCGCGTTCATGGACACCTTCGCCTTCGACGACCGGCACACGGTCGACGGCGTCCTCGCCGAGCTGGACGCCGCCCGCGCCGACTGCCGGGCCCGCACCCTGGCCTCCGACCCGGACGAGGAGTCCCTGCAGCCCCCGGCACCGTGGAACGGCCTCCCGGCGATGACGGCCACCCGACGCTACGAGATGCTGCACCTGGTCGAGGAGCTGGCGCGGCACGCGGGCCACGCCGACATCCTCCGCGAGCAGCTCGACGGCGCGCTCGTGCCCGACCTCGAGGCAGCCGAGGCAGGACGGTCGGTGTGGGAGCCGGCCGTCACCTGACCGCCGGAGCATGGACCGGGGGCGGCGTCGATCGGGCGAGGTCGCGAAGGCGATGTCGATCGGGCGAGATCGCTCAGGCGAGGTCGCTCAGGCGAGCTCGGCGTCGTCCTCGCGCGGCCGGTAGCGCCGCCCCACCACCATCCGCCCTACCACCAGGCCGACCAGCAGCAGGTAGGTCCCCAGCAGCACGGGGACGCTCCATCCGGGCGTCTCGCCGCCGGGGCGGTGCGCGGCGATCCCGATCTGCACGTCGACGGCCGTCAGCAGCCCGACGGTCGCCGCGACGAGCAGCACCAGGTCCTCGCGCACCAGCCGCTCGAACCTCACCAGCCGGCGCGGCCGCTCGAGCCACCACTGCTTGTGGGGCACGTTGATCCCGTCGGGCCACACGAGGGCGAGTCGCGAGAGCCAGACCATCGGGTAGGCGAGGGCCAGCGGCAGGAGCACCGACATCGCCAGCGCCGTGCCGCGGCTCGACCACCCGTCGGGGACCGTGCTGCCCGACCAGTGCGTCGGCACGCGCTCGGGCAGCGTCACGACCAGCCACACCAGGGTCGTCAGCCAGACGAGGGTCGCCACCGCGATCGCGAGCCGCGGTCCCCACGAAGCCGGTTCGCGGGGCAGGTCCCGCGCCTCGCGGGCGACGTCCTTGCGCGCAGCCTCCCGCTGCTGCCACGTCTCCCCGGTCTGCGTCATACGGCCAATGTATGACGACCCACCCAACCCGGCGTCGCGGCAGCCGCCCCGGACCACCTGCATCCCACCTCGGGATGCAGGGGCGGTAGGATGTCGCCATGTCCACCCAGATCGCCGTCCGCCTGCCGGACGAGATGGTGACCTACCTCGACCGGGCCGTGGCCGCCGGCGAGGTGCCGAGCCGGGCCGCGCTGGTCGCCGTGGCGATCGAGCGCGAGATGCGGCACCGGGCCGCCGTCCGCGACGCGGCGATCCTCGCCGAGCACGGCGCGGGCGACGATCTCGACGACCTCGTGACGTGGTCCGCGTCCTCCCCCGACCTGGACCGCTGACGGTTGTGCGGGAGATCTGTCTGGCGCGCGTCGACAAGACTCGGCCCGTGCTCGTCCTCACGCGCGAGGCCGCCCGAGGCGCCATGACCAAGGTGACCGTCGCCCCCATCACCTCCACCGTCAAGGGCCTGAGCAACGAGGTCCCGGTGGGTCGCGTCAACGGGCTGGACCACGCGGGCGCCGTGTCCCTCGACAACGTGGTGACCATCCCTGCGTCACTGCTCGGACGCACGCTCGGATTCCTCAGCGACGACCAGGAGCACCAGCTCGCGCGAGCGATCGTGCTCGCCTACGACCTCGACGTCCCCCTTCTCGGCTGACGCCACCCCCGCCCATCGACCGCGCTACACCACTATCGGGGACTCAACTCGCGCCCCGACCTCCGCGCCCAAAGGTGCCCCGTCGGGGCAGGCAGAGCCCTGACGACGTCGCTTTAATCGATCGACGCGCCCCGACAGGTCACTTCCCGTCGGCTAGCCGCCGTAGGCTCAACCCGACGCACCCCGACAGGTCACGTCCCGTCGGGTCGCGGCCTCGGGCTCAACCCGACCCGGCCCGGCAGGTCACTACCTGTCGGCTGGCGGACTCGGGCCCGACCCGACCCGCCCCGACAGGTCACATCCCGTCGGCGGCCGCCCTGGGCTCAACCCGAC
>NZ_DKGR01000048.1:0-30559 GCF_002453335.1 Arsenicicoccus sp. UBA6765 | reverse complement strand
GCCCTTGAAGATCTGCTGGGACTCGGTGGTGGCGAAGGCGAGCGCACCCCGGTTGGCGAGCAGCGGGAGGTCGTTGTTGCTGGCCTTGCTCCAGCCACCCTCGCCGCCGCCGTGGAGGAAGAGGATGAGCGGCGCCTTGGACCGGGCCGGGCGCAGGGACTTCTTGGGTGCGTAGTAGCGGTACTTCAGGCCGTTGCGGGACGCGCCGGCGCCGAAGGCGTCGACCTCGGGGTCGACCACCCCGCCCTGGTGGAAGGACGTGAGCTGCACGGCGGCGCCGCTCTTGAGGCGGACGGGCGCGGTCTGGGTGAGCGAGTAGGTGAGGTCGCGCACGACGTTGCGCCCGGGCTTGGTGGCGTAGGCGAGCGTCGAGGCCCCCGGCACGCCCTCGCCGTGCGCGAGCTCGACGACGATGTCACCGGATCGGTCGAGGTGGGCACCGGTGACGGTGCGCTGCGCTGGGCGGCTGCCCGATCGGCTGGAGCGGGCGGGTGCGCACCGTCAGCAGGCTGTATGCCGCGACCGCGGGGCCATCGCACCCAGCGACGAGTCTGTGACAATGCGTGCATGACCTCGACGCCGCGGACGCCGCTCGCGATCAGGGTGCTGGCCATCGGGGCGGCCCTGCTCTACATGATGTGGGTCTTCTCGCCCTCCCAGCTGTCGCCGCGGACGTCATTCGTCAGCGAGCTGCTGGTCCACGACCAGCCCGGATCGGGGCTGCTGCGCGCGGCCGACGTCGCGGCCGGGAGCCTCGTCACCCTCGCCGCCGTGCTGGCCTGGCGTCGCCGGCGCCACGTCACCGACGTCCCGAGGTGGGTGCTGACCGCGGCGATCCTCGGGACCGCCGTCTTCGGGCTGGCCACGATCATCGACGCGCTGTCGCCGCTCGGCTGCACCCCCACCGCCTCGGAGGCCTGCCGCCAGGCCGAGCGTGACGGCTCCGTGCGCCTGCACCACCAGGTCCACAGCGTCTCCAGCTCGTTCGCCGGGCTCGGCACGACGGTGGCCATGGTCGCCACCGCACTGGTGGCACGCGCCCGCGCCGCGGTCCTGCGGCCGTGGGTCGTGCGCCTGTATGTCGTCTTCGCCGGCTTCTTCGTGCTCGTCACGGCGTGGGTGCTGCTGGAGGTGGCGCTGCACAGCGGGATGCTGCCCTTCACGGGTCTCGACGCCCTCGGCTGGAGCCAACGGCTGCAGATCACCTCCATCGCCGCCTGGCTCGCCGTCGTCGCCGCGGTCCCGCTCTGGGAACGTCCCGCGCGACGACGGGCCCGGACGCGATGACGTCCCGGGTGCTCGACGTGGGCGGGCGTGAGGTCCACGTCGCCGACTCGGGGTGGCCTGGGGGGCGGCCGGCGCCCGTCATACTCCTGGCCTCGGGGCTCGCGGGGGCATGGTTCGACTGGGCAGGGGTGCAGGCGCTGCTCGAGCCGCACGCCCGCGTGATCGTGATGGACCGGCCCGGGTGCGGCGACTCCCCGCAGCCCGTGGAGCCGGTCGTGGTGGACCTGGTGGGGTGCGCCGACGACCTCGTCGGGGTCCTCGACGCCTGCGGGGTCGGGTCGGCGGTGCTGGTCGGGCACTCCATGGGTGCCTGGTATGCCGAGGCGGCCGCCCGCCTGCACCCCCGCCGCGTGTCGGCCGTGGTGACGGTGGACGGCAGCGTGTGCGAGGGAGACGAGACGGCTCCCGAGCAGGACTCCAGCCCCGTGGCCACCCTGATCACCATCGGTGACCGCACGGTCGGATGGCGATGGCTGGGACCGCTGCTGCGGCGTCTCGGTGACCGCGGGCTGCCCACCGGCGAGTGGGGTCGCCGCCACCGCGAGCGCTCCGCCCGCACCTATGCCCGGGCCCACGTCTGGCGGACGATCGCGACCGAGGACGCGGCATACGCACGGTTGCGGCACGAGATGGCGCAGCTGCGCTCGACCCGGCCCCTGCCCGCCATCCCGGTGCACGCGGTCACGGCGTTGGCGGGCTCGATGCCGGGACGCTGGTCGTGGTGGGCCCGTCAGCAGCGGCGACAGGCCGCGGCGCTGTCCAGCGACAACCCGGCGGCGCAGGTCACGCGCGAGGTCATCCGCCCGGCCCGGCACATGGTGATGCTGCAGCACCCGCACCGCGTCGCCGACGCTATCCTCCGCACATCGGTGCAGGTTCGACGTCACATCTGACCATCGACCTGCACCGCTCTGCGCGGGGCCGGAGGCGAACCGGGTTGGGGGTGCGCAGCCCCGGGTACCACCAGGACATGAGAGTTCCCGAGCCGCGAGGCCCGCTCAGCGAGGCGGTCGGTGCGGCGCTGCGCACCGGCGACCCCTTGCCCACGCACGTCGCCGCGCCGTCCGCGGTCCTCGACGACGAGGACGCCCAGCTGGCGCTGTGGATGCTCTTCGAGCTGCACTTCCGCGGCTTCGAGGACGCCGTGGGCGACCGCGAGTGGGACCCCGACCTGCTGCGCCTGCGCGGCGGGCTCGAGGCGGGCATGGAGCAGGAGCTGCGCGCGGCGACCCGCGCCGTCGTCGAGGCGGCACCCGACAGCGGCGACCTCGCCGAGGACCTGTTCGCGCTCGTCGCGGCGGACGACGGGCCGTCGGTGGCGTCATACCTCCAGCGGCACGCCACCCGCGAGCAGGTGCTGGAGTTCCTGCGGCAGCGGAGCCTCTATGCCCTCAAGGAGTCCGACGCGCACTCGTTCGTGCTCGGGCGCCTCGACGGACCGGTCAAGGCGGCGCTCGCCGAGATCCAGTACGACGAGTACGGCGGCGGCCACCCCGAACGGTTGCACTCCACCCTGTACGCCGCGGCGCTGGACGCAGCCGGGCTCGACAGCACCTACGGCGCCTACCTGCCCGAGGTGCGCGTCGAGACCCTGGCCGCCAACACCGTGCAGGCCGTCTTCGGGATGCGCCGGCGGCTGCGCGGGGCGGCGATGGGCTTCCTCGCGGCGTTCGAGACGACGAGCTCGCTGCCCTGCCGCAAGATCGCGACCGGGATCGAGCGCGTGGGCCTGCCCGCCGCGACCGCCGAGTACTTCTCCGAGCACGTCGAGGCCGACGCCGTGCACGAGCAGGTCGCGGTGCGCGACGTCTGCGCAGGGCTCGTCGCCCGCGAGCCGCAGCTGCGCGAGGACGTGCTCTTCGGCGTCGCCACGTCGCTCCACCTCGACGCCGTGACGGGGGCCCGGATGCTCGAGCGCTGGGACGCCGCGTCCGTCCAGGCCGGCACGACCTCCCTCGTGAGGGTTCCCGTCGGGGTCCCCGACATGCCCGTCGGGCGGGCGTCATGAGCGGCGGAGGCGTGAGCCCGGGAGGCGCCGAGGTCACGGTGCGCCTGTGCCCCGGAGGCCCGCTCCTCGTGCGGGGGGCGGACGTCATCCGTGACGAGCAGGGCGAGTCCCACCCGGTCACCCGGCCGGTCGTCGCGGTCTGCGCGTGCGGCAAGTCCAGCCGCCGGCCCTGGTGCGACGGCACCCACAAGGTGGTGCGCCGTGGCTGAGATCGCTACGCGCACCATGAGATTCGGGTCGTTGCAGATCCGGTATGACGACCGCGTCCTCGAGCCCCGCCCGTGGACGACGGCCCAGTCGGCGTGGGCCGCCGAGCTGATCGAGCAGGCGCCCGAGGGCGGCGTGCTCGAGCTGTGCACCGGCGCCGGGCACATCGGGCTGCTCGCGATCGCCGGCTCGGACCGGCGTCTCGTGGCCGTGGACGCCAGCCCGACCGCGGCCGAGCATGCCGCCGACAACGCCGCCGCCGCAGGGCTCGCGGGACAGGTCGAGGTGCGCCTGGGACAGCTCGACGAGGTCCTGGACGCAGACGAACGCTTCGCCGTCGTGATCGCCGACCCGCCGTGGGTGCCCCGCGCCGAGACGGGGCGATTCCCGCAGGACCCGCTGCTGGCCATCGACGGCGGCGACGACGGCCTCGACGTGGCGCGGCTCTGCCTCGAGGTGATCTCGCACCACCTGGTGCCCGGCGGCGCCGCCGTGCTGCAGCTCGGGACGCTCGAGCAGGTGTCGGCGCTCGGTGACCGGGTCGCCGAGGGCGGCGTGCTGCGCACGGGAGAGGTGCGGAAGCACGACGGTGGGGTGCTCGTCCGGCTCGACCGGATGGCTTGACGACCCGGCCCCACGTGTGGCGCGTTCACGCACATGTCATCTCGCTCTCGGGCGAGGTTCGCCGGGCGGGGCCTAGCGTCGAGGGATCCATCCCACGCGCTCCAGGAGAAGCCATGATCCGCACGAGCCGCACCATTGCCACCGTCCTCGCCACCGCGACCGCTTTCGCCGGCCTGGCCACCGCAGCCCAGGCCGAGCAGCAGCCCAAGCCGACCGGCACGCCAGCCGCCGCGACCCCCGCCACGCCAGCCGCCGCATCAGCCGCCGCCTCATCCCCGGCGGACGCCGGCGACGCCGACAAGCGCAAGCCTGGCAAGCCCGGCAAGCCCGGTCAGCATGGCGGCCTCTACCGTCCGCTGCCGACGTTCGACCTCCAGGCGCACCGCGGCGGCCTCGGCCTGACCACGGAGGAGACCGTGCCCGGCTTCGCCAAGGCGCTGGCGCTCGGCGTCAACACCCTCGAGCTCGACACCGTCGTCACCGAGGACGGCGCGGTCGTCCTCAACCACGACTTCTCGATGAACGCCGTCAACTGCCGCGACACCAAGCCGCTGACGGCCGGTGACCCGATGTACCCCTACGTCGGCAAGAGCATCGCCAAGCTCACCCTCGCGCAGATCAAGACCGTCGAGTGCGGCTACCGCACGCTGCCGGACCACCCGGGCCAGCAGCTGGTCAAGGGCCCGCTGGTCGAGCTGCGCGAGGTCCTCGACCTGGTCAACGACTACCGCGCCCGCGGCGTCATGCTCAACATCGAGACCAAGTCGGATGCCGGCGACCGGAGCAACAGCGCGCCGCTGCCGTTCTTCGTCAAGCGCGTCTATCAGGAGGTGCGTCGCGCGGGCCTGCAGGAGCAGGTCATGATCCAGTCCTTCGACTGGTCGACGCTGCGGCTCATGCACAAGCTCGACCGGCGGATCCCGCTCGTGGCGCTCGACAACTTCGAGAACCAGCAGGTCGGCAAGCCCGGCGCCTCCCCGTGGCTCGGCGGGATCGACATCGACGACTTCGGCGGCAACGTGGTGCGCGCCGCCGCCTCCATCGAGGGCGTCAAGGTCTTCTCCTCCGGCTGGGACATCGGCAACAAGCCGTCCGGCTACTACGTCGACGCGGCCATGATCCGCCAGGCCCGCGCCTCCGGCCTCAAGGTCGTGCCGTGGACCGTCGACGACCCGGCCGTCATGCACCACCTGATCGACCTGGGGGTCGACGGCCTGATCACCAACTACCCGGACCGTGGGCGCCTGGTCATGGCGGAGCGCGGTATGCCGCTGCCCCGGGCCTACTCCCGCAAGCTCTGACGGCGGCGGCTGCGGCATACCAACGTCCATAGCCGCCTCCTGGGGAAGTCTGGGTACCGCTGTCGGTGCGCAGACTTCCCCGCGGAGTCAGGCCAGGAGCTCGGCGGTGGTGGTGAGGGTGATCTGCGGCTCGAACAGGCTCATCACCCGCAGCGCCGCCGCGTGGTCGTCGGGCGTGGAGCCGGCGCACGCGTCGGACACCACCGTCACCCTGGCGCCCGCGTCGGCCGCCGCCAGGGCCGTCGCAATAACGCAGCAGTCCGTCGAGACGCCGGTCACGACGAGCCGCGGTGTGGCGCCGACGATCTCGCGCAGGGCGGCACCCCACTTGCCGAACGTCGGCTCGGTGACCACGTGCGCCCCGGCCGCGAGTGACGCCAGCTCGGGCACGACGGCATACAAGGGGTCGCTGTCCTCGACGCGCGCGAACGGCCACCGGGCGTAGTAGTCCGCCCACGACCCCTGCGGCGACGCCGGCGCGACGAAGCGCGTCACCACCACCCGCCCCGTGAATCCCCGTGCGAGAGCGTGCACCCGGGGCACGATCGCCGCGAACATCGGCGAGCCCCAGTCGCTCTCGGGCGAGGCGAAGATGACCTGCGGGTCGATCACCACCAGCCAGGCGTCACCGTCAGGCGTCGAGTCGGCCATAGGTGCCGGCCTCCTGTCGGCGAACCCGGTTGCGGCGCAGCAGGAGACAGCCGACGAGACCGATCAGCAGGGCGAGCAGGACGCCGATGTTGGAGTAGGGCCAGGCGCCCTCCCACGCGTCGCCGGCCCGCGTGCCGAGGCCGAGCGGGGAGAGCAGGTAGCCCTGCCAGTTGTTCCACGGGGCGTCGGCGGCGAAGGTGTTGACCACGAGACCCCAGCCCACGACCGAGGCGATCGCCATGAGCGCCAACGAGGTCCAGTCGAACCTCCCGTAGCGCCCGCCACCGTCGAACAGCGCGTCGTCGTCGTAGTCGCGCCGCCGCAGGGCGATGTCGCCGATCATCACGCCGGCCCACGCCGCGAGCGGGACGCCCAGCGTGATGAGGAAGCTCTGGAACGGCCCGAGGAAGCTCTGGGCGAAGAACACGACCCAGATCGTGCCGGCCGTGAGGATGATCCCGTCGACGAGAGCCGCTGCGGGACGGGGGATCCGGACACCGAGGGACAGCAGCGTGAGGCCGGAGGAGTAGATGCCGAGGACGGCCCCCGACACGAGTGCGAGCACCGCGGCGACGAGAAAGATCACGAGGAACCAGGTGGGCAGGATCGTGGCGAGCGTGCCGATGGGGTCGGCGGTGATCCCCTCGGAGAGCTTGGGGTCGGATCCGGCGAGCAGCAGGCCGTAGAGCACGAGCAGCGTCGGAGCGACGGCGCCGCCCAGGGTGTTCCACGCGACGATGGCGCCGCTGGACGCGTCACGGCGCTGGTAGCGCGACCAGTCCGCGGCGATGTTGATCCAGCCGAGCCCGAAGCCGGTCATCACCATGACCAGCGCGCCGACGACGGACTGCCATGGGCCCGAGGGGAGCTCGCGCACGGCATCCCACCGCACGTGGCTCACGGTGAGGGCGATGTAGACGATCGTCGCCGCACCCGTGACCCAGGTCAGGACCGACTGCAGCCGCATGATGATGTGGTAGCCGGCGACCGAGGCGAGCACGATGATCGCCGCGACGACGACGGTCGCGACGACCTTGGTGGGCGTCCCGCCACCCCATCCGAGGCGGCCGAAGATCGTGGACGTCGCCAGCACGGCCATGATGGCGAGGAAGGTCTCCCACCCGATCGACACGAGCCAGGACATGACGCCGGGGACCTTCTGCCCCTGCACGCCGAAGGCCGCGCGGCTGAGGATCATCGTCGGGGCGGACCCGCGCTTGCCGGCGATCGCGATGATCCCGCACAGAGCGAAGCTGAGGATCACGCCGACGACGGCGACCACGGCAGCCTGCGCGAACGAGATGCCGAAGCCGAGCACGTAGGCGCCGTACGAGATCCCGAAGACGCTGACGTTGGCCGCGAACCACGGCCAGAACAGGTCGTGCGGGCGTGCGGTGCGCGCGGACTCGTCGATGATCTCGATGCCGGTGGTCTCGACCCCGCGGCGGCGGACCTCGGTGGCGGTCTGGCCTGGTGAAGACGTCGCTGTCATGGTCCTTATGCTCTCACCGAGCCGAGCGCGGTCGTCGCAGATCCGGTCTCGGTCGTATGACGAACCGCCCCGGGTGCGTGGGCTGCGCCTTCGCCCTAGGGTCGGGGCCATGACGGACACCGCACGCCACGAGGGCGAACCCCACACGATCGTCGCGCTGCACGGTTGGTTCGGCTGGGGCCAGGGGTGGGGCGCCGACTTCCCCGAGCTGCTGGCGCGGGCCGCCGGCGAGGACAGCACGATCCACTGGATCGACTACCGCGGGTATGGCGAACGCCTCGGCGAGACAGGCGAGTACACGCTCGACGAGATCGCCGACGACGTCCTGGCGCGGCTGGACGCCGCGGGCGTGGAGAGGTTCACGCTCGTCGGGCACTCCATGGGCGGGGCGGCCGCGCTGCGCATCGCCGCCCGCGCCCCGGAGCGGGTGCGCGCGATCGTCGGCATCAGTCCCGTGGGCGCGACGCCGACGCCGTTCGACGACGCTGGACGCGCTCTCTTCGACGGGGCGCCGGCCGACGACGGCAACCGCGCCGGGATCATCGACTTCACGACGGGCAACCGCCACAGCCAGACGTGGGTGCAGCACATGGTGGCGGCGTCGCGGGAGCACTCGACGGAGGAGTCCTTCGGGCGCCACCTGCAGGCATGGACGAGCGCAGACTTCGCGGACGAGGTGCCGAGCGACCTGCCCGCGCTCGTCGTGGTGGGGGCGCACGACCCGGCCCTTGGCGAGGGGACCGTCCGCGAGACGTGGTGCCGGCTGCTGCCGGACGCCGAGGTCGTGGTGCTGCCGGAGTCGGGGCACTACGCGATGCTCGAGCAGCCCGTGGCGCTGGCCGACGCGCTCGAGCCCTTCCTGCGCACCCACTGACGCCACCTGACCCGCCGCCACCCACGACCACCCCCACCACGAACGCCGTGATCAGGAAGCCGGCGCCGGCGACCCGCACGTCGAGGTCGCTCGCGACGGCCGGCAGCACCCCTGCCAGCAGGAACTCGGCGCTCCCCATCGCGAACAGGCTGAACCCGAGGGCGTAGACCCCGAGGGCAGAGGCGTGGCGTCGCGGGTCGGGGGTGCGTGCAGCTCGGTGGAGTCCATGCGCCCACGGTCCGCCCCGCCATGACAGGTCGCCCAGACCGTTTGCCAGCCTGGCAACGACGCGGCTCGATCATCGGGTGGAGAAGGCCACCGATGACGGTGGCCGATCCCACCCGTTCCCGGATGGCGCCGTCCGGCTCAGGGGTGACGCAGCTCGGTGAATCGAGGATCCCGCGTCGCGCGGACGATCACGAGGGCCACTCCTGCCGCTGATCGGCGAGGTACGTCGATCCGTAGTAGCCGGCACCGGAACCCGCCGCCTCACGGACAGCAGCGACCCGATCCCGTGCGGCGGCGACGTCATCGGTCTCGGTGACGATGTGGTGCGGTGGGAGGTTCGACATACCCCAGTGTGCTTCCGCCCCGCTTGTGCTGCACCCTCATTGACGGCCGACGCGGGTCAGGCGTGGGTCAGGCGTGGGCAGGCGCGTCGGGATAGGGGTCGTCGGCGGGGTCCTGCAGGTCGCGGCCCGCCGTCTCGCGGCAGGTGGCGAGGTGCGGGCGGGGGCGGTCAAGAGTCGGTCCTGTTGGCGGCATCCCATGGCTGCTCGGCCGCGACCCGACCCACGACGCCGGCGGTCGCGCCCCTGCAGGGACAACGCGGAAACCTGAGCACGGTGATCGCGGAAACCTGAGCACCCTTGTCGGTGCTCAGGTTTCCGCGATCATGGGCCGCCCGACCGTCTCAGGCGGGGAGGGGCGTGATGCCCTCCCACGTCAGGTCGCGGCGCACCCGGCCGAGCGTGCGGTCCTCGACGAAGCAGTGCCAGCGGTCGACCCACTCGCCCTGCTGGTGCAGCTCGTCCCGGAAACGGCGGAACGCCCCGCGGCCCTGGATCGAGCGCCGCAGCAGGTCGGCGAACCGCGGGTCCTCGTCCTCCACCCAGGCGGCGAAGACCTCCATGTCGCGGTACTCGCTGCGCCCGTCCGGCACGACGTGCACCCACTCCGGCCCGTCGACGTCCACCAGCTCGTCGTCCATGGTCATCCCCGGTTCGGTCAGGAACGCCGGGACCACCTCGCCCGTATGGCGATTCACGTAGGCCCCGTCCTCGCCCTCCCCACCCGGCGCGTCCGCCACCTCCTGGAGGTCGATCGCCAGCGCCCCCTCTGGCAGCGCGCCACCGTCCCGCACCAGGGTGAGCAGCGCGGCGAGCTCGTCGTCGCCGTACCACTCCCGCTCCTGGATCTGGGTGGTCAGCCGAGACGTCAGGTCGCCCAGCACCTCCGCCGCACCATCGCGGTCGTCGAGCCACATCGCCAGCAGCCGCAGCCCCACCTGCTGCAGCGCGAACGTGACGTCGGCCGAGCCGATGGCGGCGGCCAGGTCGGCGGGCGTCTGCGCCATACGAAGCGCACCCAGGTCGAGCCGGGCCACCTCCGGCCCGCCGTCCTCCGGCGCGAGACGCGCGACCCGGTCGAGCGGGTCGTCGCGGCCGAAGGGGTCCGGGATGGGCCCCCAGCCGTCGATGACGGTGGGCTCGGTGATCTCACGACCCCACTCCTGCACGGACTCTCGCGTCACGAGGACCCGGCACTCGTGCCGCCAGCCGCGCTGCGGGTCGTAGTCGAACGTGAACTCCTGGTGGTCGCTGAGCGGGCCGATGGACGTCGACGGCGGCAGGATCCCCGGCACCGGCGTTGCCCCGTCGAGGGAGTGCGTCACCTGCGAGCGGTCGGGCAGCGTGAACGTCCACGGCTGGTCCACGTCCCAGCGCGCGAAGGCGTGGTTGATGGCGATCGCCAGCTGCGCGTAGGGGATTCGTCGAGGCACCACGATCAGGCGGACCGGCGAGGGGTCGAGGCGCTGGCCGAGGCCGGACACGAGCTGGACCCTGATGAGCTTGCAACGAGCCATGACCACATCGTGCCGCGAGCCGGCCGAGTGTGACCACCCGAGGTAGGTCATCAGGGTTCGTGATGATGCGGACCACGACGCCCCCGTCATCCCTAGCGTCACCGTCATGAGCCAGACCATCAGACATCACTGGACCGGACTGAAGGGCCGCCGAGCCCTCAACTTCAACTGGGACGCGATCGACCACGACTCCGTCGTGCTCGTCACGGCCTCGGAGTACACCCTCAACGCCGCCGCGCCGGCCACGTCGCAGCGCTTCGTCGGCGCGGCGAGCATCACCGTCGCCAACGTGACGCCGCACGGCCCGCCCTACGACTCCAACCACGGGGTCACCTTCGTCGTGGACGTGGCGTGGGGGGCACCGCTCAACGTGGTCACCGACATCACCGTCCTGGACGCCAAGCCGGTCTGGATCGGGACGCCATGAGCGACGTCGCGATCCGCAAGTACTGGCGCGGCCTCAAGGGTCGCGTCCCGCTCAACATCAACTGGGACCAGGTCGACGCTGACTCGGCCGTCTACGTGACGGCGTCGGAGTACACGCCCAACGGCGCGGCGCCCACCACGTCGCAGCGGTTCGTCGGGGACGCGACCATCACGGTCCGCAACGTCACGCCGCACGGCCCGCCCTACGACGCCAACCACGGCGTGACGTTCGTCGTGGACGTGGCGTGGGGGGCGCCGCTCAACGTGGTCACCGACATCGTGCTGCTCGACCGCCCGCGGGGCTCCCAGCATCCGCCGCTGGACTGGCGGCGGCTCGCCTTCACCGTGCAGCACCAGCAGCAGACCAACTGGTGCTGGTGCGCGGTCGCGGTCAGCGTGGCCAACTTCTACGGCGCCAACCTCATGCAGTGCACGTTCGCCAACACCTACCTCAGCCGCACCGACTGCTGCACGGCGACCGGCGGCGCGGGACCGTGCAACCAGCAGACCGGGTTGGGCGCCGCGATCCGGGCGGCCGGCCACCTCGCGAGCTTCTCGGAGTCGCGGCCGAGCTTCGACACCGTGCGGGGCGAGATCGACGGGGGCCGGCCGGTCGGCGTGCGCATCGAGTGGAGCGGTGGGGGCGGCCACGCGGTCGTCGTCGACGGCTACCTCGCGGTGGACCAGTTCGTCGGGGTCGAGGACCCCTGGTCCGGCGCGTCCGACGTGCGGCTCTCCACGCTCCACAGCTCCTACCTGGGCACCGGCTCGGTGACCCACACCTACCTGACACGCTGAGAGGTATGCCGATGAGCACCTACGTGCCCGAACCACCGCCCGGCCTCGGCGACGAGATCGCCGGCACCGTCACCGATCTCATCGATGCCCGGACGGAGGAACCCGTGGACGACCAGGCAGGCGGTGCCGCACCCCAGGCGTCGTGGCCGGCATACCACCTGGGTGCCGACGCCCTCCGCTCCGGCGACGCGCTTTCGCAGGTCGTGCCGATCGGCTGGCTGGCGGTCGTGCAGCGCGCCGGGCTGACCGCGCTGGCCGAGCTGGACGTGCGGGCGGATGCGTCGCCCGAGGTCCGGCAGGTCTCGTATGGCGACCTCGCCCAGGGCGTCGCCAGGCTGAGCGAGGCGGCGCGGGGCCTGGACGACGAGCTCGGCGGCGGAGCTCCGCTGGAGCAACGCTTATTGCGCGTGCCGGCGTGCCTGTTCATGGGGTTGTGGCTCCACGACGACGCCGACCCCTCACGCGACGTCGTGATCCCGAGCGAGCCGACGCCGCCGGCCTTCGAGGCGGGGCGGCCCTATCCGATGGCGGAGGCCCTCGAGACCCTCGCCGCCACCGTGGTCGAGGCGCCCGAGCCCTGACCTGGCTCGTCGGCGGTGGGAACGGTCGCCGAGGGGGCCGACCGGACCGTCGCCGGAGCCAACGAGGCCACCGCCCGGACCTCCGGGCGGTGGTCGTTGGCGCGATGGGCGACCTCGAGCCAGACCTCGCCGACGCCGGTGAGGGGGCGCCACACGTCTCCGGTCGGCGGCACCACGAACGGCGCTGACGGGCAGATCATCACGTGCCGCCGATCCTGCATCGTCGACAGGCACTCGGCGAACGTCCCGACGTCGCGACCAGGCTCGGGCGGACCGCCGTGGCCGGTCCACGCGCACCAGTAGCGGTCCCACGCCAGAGGGACGCCCTCCAAGCGGTGCAGCGGTCGACCGAGGATCACCTCCAGCGGCACGCTCGCCATGGGGGCCAGAGGGCTTGCGGCCGTCACCCGGACCCCCACCCGCAGCGGGTGCAGCGGCCGCGAGACGAGCCGGGGGTCGTCGAGCGGACCGGGCACGACCTGCAGGTCGACGAGGTGGGCGAGCAGGTCGTTGCCGATCTGGGCGGGCCGCTCCAGCGCGACCAGGCTGAGCCGCACCCGCGGCAGTGCCCGGGCGGCGATCTGCGCCAGGCGCTCGACATACGGCAGGATCGTCGACGTCGCGTAGCCGACGACCAGGTGCGTGCCCGTCCCGCCCGCGTCGGACGCCTCGGCGAGGAGCGCGTCGTGCTCGGCGACCACGCGCGCGGCTCGGGGGAGCATGCGCTCACCGAGCGGGGTGAGTATGGCGCCGCCCCGGCCACGCTCGAGCACCGAGCCGCCGGCCTGGCGATCAAAAGCGTTGAGGTGAGCGGTGATCGCGGGTTGGGAGTAGCCGAGCTCGCGCGCCGCCCCCGTCACGGAACCCGTCCGCACCACGGCGAGGAAGGATCGCACGAGCTGGATCTCCACGTACCCACGCTAGACCTCTGGATGTGACCTGCGCCACACTCCTGGGTCTTGCATGCCCGTCGTGGATCCGCTCTGCCGGAGCCGCGTGAGGCCTACTCTAAAAAATCTTTAGAGTAGGTTTCATGTAGCGACCCACCCAGATGACGCTGCCGGTCCGCCAGCCTGCATCGCGTGCAGATACAGCGGAACTCTGGGCACGCCTGATTGCGGAAACCTGGGCACGCTGGACGGTGCTCAGGTTTCCGCGCTCCCTCGCGTGATCGGGGGTTCTTGGGGCGGCGAGGTGGGGGTGACGCTGGTCAGGCGGCCAACTGGGGGATTTTGCTCACATGGAGCGATCAGGGATGCCACAGTGTTGTCACTGCATCTCTGAGGGGGGCTCACATGCGTGCAGGACGCTGGGGAATCGCCGCGCTGACCGCGGCACTGCTGGCTGCGTGCGGGGGCGGAGGGTCGCCCGGCGCGCAGTCCGCCAAGACCGTGACGGTGACGGCATCGCCGACGAGCACGAGCGCCACGGCGGCACCGGCGTCGACCGCTGCGTCGGGCTCGGCAAGCGCATCGACCACGTCGGGAGGCACCGCGACCTCAACGGCGACCGGGGGACCCGCGACCAAGCAGATCGTGCTCACGCTGCCCAACCCCGACGGCGGGTGGAAGGTCGAGGAGTCCGCCGACGCACTGAGCTGCGGCGGCGGGCCATCGATGGTGGCGACGAGCGCGAGGACCTATCAGTGCGGTCCCAGCGCCGCCTCCGCCGTGGCCTGCGTGGCAGACGACGGTGGCTCGCACATCCTGTGCGCCATGCAGCCGTGGGCCAGGAAGGCCACTCGCTTCCCGGTCGACGGGACGTTGCCGACGACGTCCAAGCCGGCCAACCCCGTGCCGCTCGGGATCGAGCTGGCCGACGGGTCCCGGTGGTTCATCCGCTCCGGAGGGGCCTGGCCGCCCGGCCCGCAGGAGACCGCCGCCATGTATTCGTGCTCCGAGGGCTGCGGCGGGGAGAGCGAGGCACTGCTGACGGCGCCCGGCAACGTCGATGACTTCGGGCTGATCAAGGAGGGCGACGTCTGGTACGCCCGCCGCGGGCCCCTGGGCTACGACACCGTCAAGACCGGCAAGATCACCAAGGAGCGCATCACCAAGGCGTGGTTCATCCGCGCAGCGCCATCCTCTGGCTCGTCTGGCGGCGCGGGCGCGACCGGTGCCCTCGGCCCCGTCACACGCCCCAACCTCACCATCGCCGAGCCCTCTGACGTGCAGAAGCTCCCGAACACCAACGGGCTTCGCGCCTTCGCCCGCGCTCAGCTCGCCCAGGTCACCAAGGAGAACGACGGCTGCCCCATGACGATCACGGTGGAGGCCCTCGACGCCCAGAGCTCGGCCATGGTCAGCGAGTTCGGCTCCGGCTGCGGTGGCGGCATGGCGATGTGGGGCGTCAAGAAGGGGCGTTGGATCAAGGTCTGGTCCGGTCAGGACGTGCCGCTGTGCTCCGAGCTGCGCGCCAAGGGAGCGTGGCTCAACCCGGACGTCATCGGCAGGTGCTCCGGGCCGGCGCCAGCATTCACGGCGCAGCGCTACACGCCCTGATCGTCCTGACACCCCGCAGCGGCATACGTCACGGGGAGACCTGACCACACGATTGCGGAAACCTGGGCACGCTGGACGGTGCCCAGGCTTCCGCCATCAGTGGCGTGCTACCTCCTTCACTGAACAGTGCCGAATGCAGTGATGTCAGTGACGAATGCACTGAGGAATGCACCGAGGACGGCGCTCAGCGGAAGTCGGCCTTGCTGATCAGGCCGTGCACCCCCGTCGTGCGGTCGACGACCTGCGACACCACGAAGTCGGACGCCGCCGACAGGTAGGCATAGGCCACCGCACGGTCGATGCCCTGCTCCTGCTCGAGGAAGTCCAGGGCGTTGACCACGGCGCGGCGCATGGCGACGTCGAGGTCGGAGTCGTTGGTGCCGCCACCGGAGCCGTCGGGGTCGGACAGGCCGATGGGGAGCCAGTGGTCGCGGGTCTCGGCCCAGGGATAGCGGTGGGCGACGGTGGGCGCGTCGCCGGATCCCTTCTTGCACACCGTCATTCGGAAGGCGCCGCGCAGCGAGCCCTCCATCGCCGTGAGCGCCACCTCGCCGGAGCCCATCGCCATGTGCGGGTCGCCGACGTAGAACAGCCCGCCCGGCGCGCGCACCGGCAGGTAGAACGTGGAGCCGACCCCGAGCTGGCGGATGTCGATGTTGCCGCCGCCGAGGGTGGGCGGGACCGAGTTGGCGAGCGGGTCGGTGAGGCCGTTGGCGTCGGCATACGCGAGGCCCATCATCCCGAAGAAGTAGTTGAGCGGGAACCGGATCGAGCGGCTGCCGCTGCGCATCACGGCCTTGCCGCGCTCGATGCCGGTGAAGACCGAGACGTTGCCGTAGCGCGTCGGGTCGCCGCTCGCCCGGCCGTCGGTGGCGCGCGGCGGTATGACCTCGGCGAGCGAGATGCCCGCCGGCGCAGTGCCGTCCGCCTTGACCGCGAGGGCGCCCTTGCCGTGGCGGGAGGACACGACGCCGTAGGGGACGCGGGGGAGCAGGTGCAGGGGTTCGATCTTGAGGACGTCGCCGGGCTCGGCGCCCGCCACCGCGATCGGTCCGGTGACGACGTGCGGCCCGTCCTTGTCGAAGCTGCGCGGCGTGCGGTCGTAGTGCGCCGCCACGTCGACGGCGTCGCGCAGCACCCCGGCGCGCGGCACCCCCTTGGACCCGAACCAGGCCACCGGGTCGCGTCCCTGGTCCTCGAGGATCCCCTCGTGCGACAGCGCGTCGATCGTGACGGTGGCCCTGGAGCGGACGGTCAGCACGGGCGTGGCGTGCACCGTCGGCACGTAGCCCCACAGCACCTCGTCGGTCTCCGACGCCAGGTAGTGCTGCCCCTTGATCGGCCCCGTGCGCGGCTGCAGCACGCCCCTGGGGTTGCGCCAGGAGAGCGTCGCCTCGGTCAATCCCGTCGGCAGCTGGTGGGATGCGTGCGCCTGCTCGGCCCCGACGGCGGCGGCGGTGACGCCCAGCCCGGTGGCGGCAGCGGCCTGCAGCAGGCGCCGTCGCCCGAGCCCGTGCTCCAGCGCGGCGACGAGGTGGGCGGGGTCGGTGCTCGGCATGGGTGCTCCTCAGCGGGTGTCTTGGCCGTATGCCGAGAAGCTAGGCCTCACGCGTTTCCGCCCTGTGTCGCGGCGCAGGCCACAATGTTTCGCCTGGGCCCGATAGATCACCACCGAGCCAGGACAGCGTCGACCGTCGGCGCTCCCCGTGCGAGCTCGGTCTTCCAGTCGAGTCGGCCCTCGTGCTGCAGCCGACCGACGATGATCATGGGGTGCACTCCCTGGCGGTCCGCCTCGGCGTACACCCAAGGGCGACGGACGTTGGCCGGTGGATCCATGACATGCGGGAGCGCCCATCGTCCGGCGAGCTCGTCTGCCTCGCCCTCCTGGGGATCGCTGGCATCCACGCCTTCGTCGACGACAATGCGGCCGCCGACCACGTGACCCAGGACGACGTGCGCGATCTCGTGCAGGAGCGTGAAGACGACCCGGTCCAGTCGCTTGCCATAGCCCGACAGGGCGATGACGGGGCCGCCATCACCCTCGGAGAACGAGGCCCCACTGAGACGACTCCCCGGGAATGCCTCGACATGGACAAGCCGCACACCTGCAGCCGCGAGACGCTCCGGAAGCGCCGCCAGGTCCTCAGGCGATCGGACGTCTTGAGTCAGCCCTGCGGCGAGCTTGAGCAAGGCATCCCGATCGTAAGAAGCGACGCGCAGGTCGCGTGAGACCGCACGCGCGCAGGCCAGCCAGGCGCACTGCGTGGAGGTGATGGGCTGGCCGGAGTTGTGACGGCGGGCTGCAGCCGCGAACGCGGGTTCGTCGTCCAAGGTCTCGATGCCCAGCAGGCGGAGGAGCGCGTCGCGTTGTTGGACAAGGGGACCTGAGGGGAGGAAGCCACGCTTGCGCAGCACCGAGATGGGTGCGCGTTGATTCATCTTGGCGCGCGTGCGGACGTCAGCAAGCTTGCTGGCAGCGCTGGGGTCGCTCTCTCGGAGCCACAGCTCGTAGGCGTTCTGGAGATTGAGCCACACCTCCGCGGACGTGCCGAGGGCAGTGCCGATCTCGCAGGCCGTCTCGCGAGTGATCTCCTTCTTGCCCGAGACGATGCCCGAGACGAGCTGCGCAGGACGGCCGATGATCTCGGCGAAGTCTGCCTGGGTCCACCCTCGCGCTTCCAGCTCCTCGGCGAGGAAGTCGCCAGGGGGGAAGGCCATGACGCTCTGTGTGGACATCTTGATCACCCCTTGTGGTAGTCGAGTCCGTCGACGATGACGGTCACGCGGCCCTGCGAGTCTGTGTAGAAGCGCAGGATGAGTCGGTACTGCTGGTCGAGGCGGATGGACGAGTGCCCACGCCATCGGTTGCCCTTGAGCTGCTCGAGGTGCAGTGACTTCATCGCTCTGAGGTCGCGGTCGTCCGCCGCACCCGCCAGGAACTGGATGCGGCGGTGGAACATCTTGGTGACCGCTGGCGGCCACCGCTTCACGTCCTGGATCTCGCCGGCGGCAAGGCGACGCAGCTCGTCATCCTCGAACTCGAGCCTCACGCGCCCCCCTCGTCACCACGAGCACCCATCCCCAGGGTAACCCAAAATCGGAACATCAGATACAGCCCATGACTGAATAGTTGTATCCGACTTAACCCTCGGTCGCCGCGCCGATCGGACGAGCGTGCTCGTGATGGTGCGTGGACTGGGTCGAGCGCCTAGCCAGGCTCGATCTAGGGACGCTCGTCGGGGTCAGACCTTCCGCCCGTGCTGGTCGGGCACGTCACCCCACCCGTCAAGGGGCACGACCTGCAGGACCAGGCCGCCGAGCACCTCGTGCGGGTCCATCGTGGGCAGCACCTCGCAGTGGTGCAGCCAGTTGTCGCCGAAGTCGAAGGTGTAGGTGAACGTGACACCCACCTTGAGCGCGGTCAGCGGACTCTCCAGCGGCTTGTAGCGCGGCGTGCCGCTGCCGTCGTCGAGCTCGTCGATCGTCTCCTCGTCCGTGACGACCAGATCATCCTCGAACGCGAACTGGACGAGGTGGCCCAGGTCGTAGCGGCCGAACGATCGGTCGATGGCGTCGGCGAGGGCCGCATAGGTGGTGCGTGGCGGGATCGCGAAGACCCGTCCCGGAGCGGGGTCGAACTCCTCCCCACGACCGCTGATGAGCGTGACCTTGAGGACCTTGCAGCGTGGAGCCATGCCTCCATCCTGCCCGCCTCAGACGTCCAGCGGCCGGCTCCCTGCACAACCGCCAGTCCATCGTCGCCGCAGGCCCGGCCCTACGATCGGCCGGTGACCCCAGACGAGCTGATCAGCCGCTACCCGCGGATCTACCACACGGCGGACGCGCGAGCGTGGCCGGCGATCCAGCGCTTCGGCCTGCTGCCGGCCAACCAGCTCAGGGATACGGCCGGCCTCGGCGCGTCGACCCCGTCCGCGCGCCGCGCTGACTCTGAGCTCGTCACGCTGCCCGGTGAGGGGCATGTCGCCATCCTGCGCGATCAGAAGCCCCTGAAGTTCCTCTCGGAAGTGTTGGACGACGAGACGTCGGTTGAGCAGTTCCTCGAGATCCTCGACAGCCGGTGCTTCTTCTGGGCGAGCGAGGCGCGACTGCTCCGGCTCCTCAACGGGCGCCACTACCGCGCCATGCAGCAGGTGGTGCTGACGCTCGACACCGCGTCACTGGTGTCTGGCTACGAGGACCTCATCGAGTTGTCGCCCTACAACTCGGGCTCGGCGCACGTGCCCAACGCGCCCGTCCGCGGCAAGACCACCTTCAAGCGCCTTGCCGACTACGACCACGCCGCCTGGCAGCGGAAGCGTGGCAAGTCGGGGGATGCGCTGGTGGAGGTGACCATCAGGGGTGCGGTCCCAGACCTGAGCAACCACCTGGCGGAGGTCCGGCACTTCCCCGGCCCAGACTTTCCCTTGAGGCCAAGCCAGGAGTGATGCCGCCAGGCGCGAGGCATCCCACTGTCAGAAGTCGTACTCCGTGATCGGCGAATACCCGCGGAGCCACGTCCCCGCGCCTTGGGTCATCGGCCCGTGCCGGTTGTGCAGCACTGACAGGGTCACCTCGTGGTCCTCGAGCTGCTTCCCCAGACCGCGATACAGCTCCACCTCGACGATGACATCGGCCGCTTCCGCCCACACGTGGTCCAGCTCGGCCGTCGCCCCAGCCCCATGCACGACCTTGCGCAGCGGCACGTTGGCGATGACGCACCGGCCCTCATCCGCCATCGCTCGTATGGCGCCGGGAGTTGCGCCACGGACGCGGTCCGCCCGGTCGAGCGCAACCGCCCGCCAGGTCGCCACGTTGCGCGGCAGCGAGGGGGAGCGCTCGATGTGTAGAGGCACGTCGCCCCAGTCCGATCGGTCTCGGTGGACCCCTGCCAGGAGGTGAGCTGTCGCGACAGGGTCCAGCTCCGGTCCAGTCAGCAACGACGGGGCGCCGGCGAGCGCGAGGCGCCCCACCCACTCGACGAGGACCGTGCTGGCACCCTTCCTCGGCCCGCCTGTGACGACCCAGACCCCGGCCTTGGGGAACCCGCCCATGACCTTGTCGAGCGTCGGCCACCCCGTCGACACCAGAGTGGGGACGGGAGTCGGCTGCACAGCGAGCAACTCGTTGATGAGGGGCATGCTTCACATGATGGCGCCGCCCACCGACATACCCTTCAGCGCCGAACGTCACTTGACGCTGAGCTCGTGCTGCTCAGCCCCGCATGTACTTCCACACCAGGTGGTCGATCTGCTTGGGCGAGTGACCCAGCTGCTCCGCCGCGGCCCTGAGCAGTTCCTCGCCCTCGGTGGGGCCGACGGGGCGTTCCAGAGCTTGCTCCAGGAACCGAAGCACCCAGGTGTCGGCCTTCACGCCCTCGGCGCCCGCCAGCATCATGAAGTAGGCGAACGTCACGCCGCCCAACCCTCTGACGCTCGTGTAGGCCGATCTGGCCATCGCGGGCTGGCCAACCACGTCGGCAGCGGTGCGCAGGCCTGCCTCACTGAGACGCCGAGCAGCCTCACGAATCGCATCCGTCTTGAGCACCTTGCCGCCGCCGAGTTTCTGCGTGGTATCAAGCACCGCCGCGAGGTCCGGGTCCCCGGCCAAGGCCGCTAGGTCGTTGGCTGAGCCGGCCCTGTGGTCGCGCCACTTCGCGGTTCGCCCACGCACACCGTTGTGGGGCTGTCCGTAATGAGTCCTCACCGATAGGACTGCGTCGATGAGCGCAAGCTCGACATCGTCGGGGTAGCCGCCGGGCCAGGCCTCCGGCTCTGGAGGCAAGACCGCCTCTAGCGCCGATCGCACCGTCGCGGCGTCATGGCTCAACACGTCTGTCATCTTCGACTCCCGACTGGCCCAACTACATAGAGTGACAACTTGCAACTTAACGTAGAGAAGGTGTCAGGCGCCGGCTTTTGCCGCGACAGCCCACCTGGATGGTCGCGCGGCCTAGGCCGAGAGGAAGCGCTGGTAGCGCCAATCGAGCAGCTGAGGGTCGGGGCGATCTCCACGCCGCTCAGGCAGCACTGACACCTTCTGTCCGTGCAGGCCCTTGATGCCGTACTCGAGCAGTGGCCCATCGATCTCATCCAGGATGTCCGCACGGATGTGGATGGTGAGCTCGGGGCTGATGCCCAGGATGCCCGCGTCGTAGGCAGCATGATGGATCTTGCAGAGCGACAAACCATTCCGAACGGCCGCGACACCCAGCGCGTGCCTGTCCTCGACGATGTGGGCCGCGTCTAGAAGTGAGCTGTGCCTGAGCGAACACACGGCGCACGTCGTGTTGTACGCCAGCATCACCATGGATCTGAAGACGCGCTGATGCAGCCGCACCTCGGTCTCGCGGGTGGCCCAGCGCCGCATGACCTCCTCCAGAGGTGAGTCGGGTGCCTGATGAACCTGATCCTTGTCATACGCAAGCACGTATTGATGCAGAGCCGGCTCCTCGCCGATGAGGAATACCGGGAACACCGTCTGAAACAGTCCTGGAGCGACGCCGACGAGCCAGATGACAGGGAGACCGAGTTCCATGGCGGCCTGAAGGCCGCGGTTGTCGGCGCCACTGCGCGCATCGCCGCGCATCTTGTAGCGAGGCAGCCCATCAGATCCGAGCACGTCCTCGTAGGGACGTTCGCGCCCCTCTGGCGTGTGGACGGTCATGATCGTGAGTGCGGCTCGGCAGCTTTTCGGCTTTCGGATGCCTCGACCGGTGTCGATGAGCGTGAGTCGCTGCCCGTCGAACTCGAACTGAGTCAGCTCCTGGCGCGTGATGGCGTCCCGCCCATCGTTCGTCCGGGCGGCAAGCCACGCCATGGCTTCGGTCCGCAGGCGCGTCTCGTCCGCAAGACTCAGCATGGCGACAGCTTCCCACCGCCCAACGCGAAGCAGCCCTCGCCCCGCCGACTGATCTGGACCGGGCGCGTGAGCAGACGGACGCGAGTCAGCCTATGAAGGGTGAGCGAGCCCCGGACCACGTCACAGCAAGGACGTCTCGGGCCCGCGTCGCCGCAACGTAGACGAGGGATCGCTGCCGCAGGAGCGCGTCAGCCTTGTCCTGCTCGCTCACCTCATAGTCCTTGACGACCCGAGGAACGGCCCCCTCGTGCACGCCAAAGAGCAACACATGGGTGAACTCAAGGCCCTTGGCCCGATGCATGGTCATCACCAAGGGCTTGCCGGGCTTGACGTTCTCCTGCTCCACCGAGCGCGCATCCACGCCGCGCTCGGCCAGGCCGTTGACGACGTTGCTGCGGACCCACCTATCTGGCACGAGCACTGCGATCGCTTCGGGGGCCGGCGCTCGGCCCTCCGCCATGGGCTGGGACCCCGGCAGCCAGGACTGAATCAGCTCAGCGGCAATGTCCAGGTCACCCGCCATCGACGGAGCTTCGATGAGGTGGGGCACGGGTCCCGAGCGCGCCGATCGATAGCCGTGCGCCTCGTCCTCGCCCTCCATATCGGTGAACGCCCCTCCAGAGAGGATCCCCATCGCCCATCGGAGGTTCTGCGCCGTCGTCCGATAGTTCAGCGTCAGCCGGCGAGAGCGGCCACGGATGTTGATCCCGACGTGCGAGAGCGTCACCTTCTGCCCATAGATGCGCTGGTGCGAGTCCTCGCAGATGAAGAGATCGTTCCGCCCGTCGGCGACGAGCGCACGCAACAGACGCAGCCGCGATGGCGTCAGGTCCTGAGCCTCATCCACGAGCACGTGGTCAAAGATTGGTCCGTTCTGCTCCAGCCATGCACAGGCGATGGCAGCCTTCTCGTCGAAGTCGGTCGTGCCGTCCGCCCGGGCCTTGGAGCGATACCGCTCAACGACCCCCCACACGGCTTTCCGCTTCGCACGGTCTAGGGCCACGCCACGCCCCGCCCGCCGCACACGCACATACTCCGTCTCGCTCGTGATGCTGTTTGGGAGGATGACGAGCGCGTATTCGGTCTCGAGGAAAGTCTCGGTCGCCAGCTCGGGAGGCAGGCCAGAGCCCGCCTCGGCAAGGGCTTCATCCCACAGGCCAGGTCTGCTGCTCCCCAAGACGGACGTGCGCCCCTCACCCAGCACCTCCGCGACAGCGGGCTCGATGGAGACCTCCGCGCGCTGCACGACGGCCCACGCGACCGCATCGATTCCCTTCACGACGATGCCGGGCTCTCGCAGGTGGGATTGCAGCTTGAGCTGGTCGTCCAGGCGCAACAAGCTTGCCGCCAGGTCATCAGCAAGGTTCCGGGTGTATGTCGTCAGCAGGACTCGGGCCTGCGGGTTGTTGGCCGCCAACCGATGCGCGCGATGCACCGCCACGACGGTCTTGCCGGTTCCTGCACCCCCGGACAGCCGGAAAGCCCCCTTGTAGTCCGCGTCGACATACTTGCGCTGCTCTGGGTGCAAGAAAAGGCGCCAGGCGCCGAAGTCCCCAGCTTCGATGATCTGTCGCAGGTCGGCGTCGTCCTTGACCCAATGGAACGTCGCCTGGGCGGCCGGGTGCTCCAGGCTCTTGAGCAGCTGCTCCTCCTCGGCGCCCTGGCCGAGGTCGACGGGGATGTCGAGCTTGAAGGTCGCTCGGACATCCTCCACGGCCGCCCCGGTGGCAAGTTCGAGCAACGCGTCACCATGCCACTCCACGCGCGCCTGCGAAATGACGTCCGTGAGAGCAGCCTCCGTGGGCGCCGCAAGTGCGGACTCCGCCAACCCGGCCTCGATGCCCAGCTCTGCGTGGAGCAACTCGGGGGTCAGTCCTGCCGGCCAGCTGGGGGCGGCCTCCTGGGGAGGCTGACCCGATATGACGTCGTGCCCACTCGGCTCCGAGGACACCGCCAAATCCTCAATGGCGGCGTCAACAGGCACGGCCTTCCGCGACACGGTGTCCGGCGCCGCCGTCACCGCAGGATCCGCGTTCCCCGTCGCCGCATCACGGTAGGCGTCAACGACGCGCTCGACCTCGGGGACGCCATTGATGGGGTTCATCGACAGGCGGACAGTTTCGGCGATGGCATTCGCCTTGTCGTGCGGCCACACGCCATGGATCACATAGAACGAATCGTCGCCCGAGGTGATCTTGAACAGCACACACCGGAAGTTGTCATCGACGCGGCCAGTCCGGACCCTCTCGTCGACGCTGCCCTTGATGGGCTCGATGTGCAGTCCGGGCCGGGTGTCGTCCTCCTGCAGCTTCTCAAAGAAGGCGTAGGCCTTCTTCTTCATGGAGGGGTCCAGCCCGTCCTTGACCTTGCTCCAGATCAGCGTGGGCATGCCCTACTCCTTGTCTCGGCTGCTCAGGGACTCCCGTACCTCGTCGGCGAGTGCCTTCACGTCGTCCTGCGCACGATGCACCACCCATCCTGCAGCGCGCAGCACGGCGACGTCGTCGTCGGGCATCTCGGCATACACCACGGCCACCTTGGGTGCGGGCCAGGACAGCTCTGCAGCCACACCACCGTCGAGCTCTTCGCCGACCGAGGCAGGGGGTGCGTCAGCGGCGGACAGCTCGCGGGCGAGCTGCACGATGTCGTCGTCGAGACCCTCAAGGTCCGTGCCCTCCCACACTCCCCGACTGCGCTCGGCCCGGTCGCGCACGTCGACGCAAGACTCCAGGTCGCTTCGAGACGTGATGGTGCAGGGAACGTCTGACTGGCCAAGCAGGTTGGACAGCCGCAGCCATTCACGCCACGCCTCCTCGTGGTCCGCGTTGCCGACAGCTTCGTCGGTGTCGTCCACGACGAGCGCCATCTCGACGGGCTGGTTGCCGCGCAGCCTGGCCGCGAACGTCAGGTGCGGGATGCGATAGGTCAAGAGATCGTCGCCAGCCCCGGACTCGACGTGGGCTGCTGCAATCATGCCGAGGGCGACGCCGACAAGGCTCTCGTCCGGAGCGATGCTCGACCGTCCACCGCGCCCCGTGTAAAGCCCCAGCAGGAGGGGTGCAGCGTTGGCCAACCGCAGCCGAGCGCTGTCCTCGGGCGACTGGATGACCCCCTCCAGAAGCGCCAGTGGCCCACCCTTGTGCTCCGCTGCGGCGGCGCGGGACACTCCCGCACCTAACACTCCTGCGGGGAGAGCCATCATCTGACCAATGAGCACCTCGTTGAGCCAACCGGGAGGCGAGGCCTGATCCAGGTCCGCCGCGGTCACGGCAATGACTTGATATCCGCTGGCCCGCAACGCCTCTCGCTTCCGCGCATCGTCGGCAATGGCGTTGTGTGCCTGCGTCGCATGGAACGCACGGCCATCGGCATAGATCGCGATGGGGGCGACTCCGGGGGTGCTGAGCACGAAGTCGGGTCGAGTGCCCGCGACGTCCACCTGAGGCGCCAGTGTCCAGGTCCGGTTGTTGGCTCCGGTGACGATCAGCTCAGTGCCGCGCGACCCTGGCCGCTCTCGCACAGAGGCGACCCCGCCCAGTCGGTCCTTCAGGACTAGGCGAAGCTTTTGCTCGAGCGGTGACTCGGGAGACACCCACCCAGCCGTTCCGTGCGTGATCGACCATCGGGGCTGATCGGGATCGAGCTCAGCCACCGACTCGTCCTGGTCCACCTGGAGCAGGTACTTGAGCGCGCGCAGCGCCTCGACGCGGTAGGCCTGATCTGCGTGGCGCACGAAGGGCAGCAGACACCTATAGCAGCTGGCGCGCGCTTCGTCCTGGCACGGGCACTTCTCGAGGACCTGGGCTGACCGCACGAGGATGCCCCACAGTCGATCTGGCGAGGCGAGGTCAGTGAGATAGCCCGTGCCTCCCGGGACGGTGTCATGCAGAAAGAGCGACTCCAGCACCTGACCACCGTCGCCGACCGGATGGGGCACGATCTCCACGCGCAAGTGGTCAGGCGCGCCACCCATGGTCTTGTGCAGGCCAAGCAGCAGGGCGGCAGACAGGCCGGGGAGGCTGTAGAGCCCGTCGGTCACCACGAGGGGAAGGCTGATCGCCACCCCCTGTGTCACGAGCTCCCGCCCAAGGGCAAGCAACCGCGTGTGCTCCTTGTCATCGTGGCGGTGTCGACACCATGCCCGGTGCTCTGACGGTGAGCTCGACCCAGCATCCTTGTCGAGCTTCCCGCAGGCCTCGCAGATCCGGAACTTCTGCGCCGTCACGTCACGACCGGCAATCCGGTTGATCGTGGGGGCACCGGTCACCCGGCCGAGGTTCCACCACCGCACCGGGAGCCGCCGGTAGTGGGCCACTCCCAGACCGACGCGTGCAACCGACCATCGCCCTTCGCAGAGAGCCGGGTCGAAGTCAACGGCGGTGACGACCTCAAAGGGCGTGCGGCGGCGTTCGTCGGAGTCGTCGCCGATGCGTGCGTCGTCCCGTCGTATGTCGGAGAACACCCGCTTCAGCCGGACGGCCTCAAAGCGTTGGCCCATGTCGGCGATGCCCGTGCTCCCGCATCGAGGGCAGGCGCGGGGCGCCTCCTTGGCCCCACCTGGGCCGAGGTCGCACACGTAGCCACACGAGTCGCAGGCGGCATGCAGCCGCACCTCTGCGTCGTCCCGCCCAATCTCGACGCCATCGACCCGCATCTCTAGCCCTCGGGCATAGAAGTAGGCGCCGGGGGCAAGTTCCGTCAGCGCGCGAGCGGACCCGCGGTCGATGACCAGGGGATCGGTGTCGTACTGCTGGGTCTCGGGGTTCATCCATGAGACCTGGGCATCCAGCTCGACGGAGTCGTCAAGCAGGGAGTAGTTGGGAAGCAGGCCACGGATCTCGAGGCCGGTGATCCACGGCTCCTCGGTCAGCTCCCTGAGCACTCGCCTCAGCAGGTGGATGGCACCCTTCGCGGACCGCGAAGCCGCCCTGTCATCCTCGGTGGCAGCGGTTCGCTCAGCCGCCTCACGCAGCTCAGGGAGGGCATCCTCGATCTCGCGCCGCTGGCGTCTGATCTCCTCCACCTCACGGGTGTGCTCCTGGACCGCCCGATAGATCGTCGCCTCCAGCGTGTCGACGCCACGGACCTTCTGGGGAAGCTGCTGCTCCACAGCAGGGTCGACAGCAGGCATGTCATCGCCCTGGTCGGGCAGAGCCCACCGACGCAGCGCCAGCAATCCCGCGGTCGCGGGGTCATCAAACGTCCCGACGAATCGGTCGAGCAGATGCTCGCCCCGCACGCGGACCCGCTCGATGACGTCGCCGAGCAGGGTGCCCGGGTCGGCCGAGGCCAAGACGTCACCGGACCGGCGCGGAACGCGCTCGTAGCCGTCCCGCACCATGCCGTCGATGACGGACGCGAGGAACTGTCGCCGCAGGATCTCCTCCGCGTCGAGATAGGTCGCCGGTGGCCGGACCTCCCCGTTAATCATCGACGTGGGGTCGCCGAGTCGGGGGAGCTGCTCACCCCGGCCCGTGACGTAGGCGAGGGCCAGCGAGCTGCCCGTGAGGCGACCGGCGCGGCCCACGCGCTGCAGGTACTTTGCGACAGAGTCGGGTAGAGATGAGAGCATCACGGTCGTCAGGTCACCGATATCGATGCCCATCTCCAGCGTTGGCGTTGCCACCAGCACGTTGGGGTCGCCTGGCCGCTGATCCGACCTCTTGAATCCCGCTTCGATCTCGCGGCGTTCCGCGGGGAGCAGCAAGCTGGTGTGCTCGCGAGCATCGACTCGACGCATGTCCGTCGTCTCGAAGAGCCGGCGATAGAACGAGTCGGCCTCACGGTGGCCCGCACGCAGCGCCCCCACACACTCGACAGAGGGGCAGGGACCGTCCAGGAGCTCCTCGGCGATCGCCGGGGAGACAGGCAGCGGAGACCGGCAGGTGTCGCAGACGAGGAGGGTGGTTTGGGTGGCGATCGTGGAGTCGCTCAGGGGGGTGATCACGACGTTTGTCGGCGGTATGCCGTACGCCTTCCCGCCCTTGTCCGTCGTGGTTTGTGTTAGCACGTCTCGTTGCGCCAGGGCGGCGAGAAGCCGCGCAGCCACCGCCGCGCCATGGCCCGCGTTGATACCGAGGCACTTCTGCGCCCAGCGGGCATACCAGCTCAGGGATGACGTCACGCGGACGAAGGCGCTGCGGTCGTTGGCAGGTCCGCCGGCCACGGCATACGCAGGGGCGCTGCGCCCGCGCGGGAAGGAGGGGGCACCCTCATCTCGGCGCCGCCTTCCCCAGATCCAGACGCGGTTTCCGTCATCGCTGACGTACTTCTTGAGCCATTCGTGGTCAATGGCGCCGTCACGACGCAGGTGCTCGACGCTGCCTCGGACCCATCTCGCTAGCTGCTGCTCTGTGATGTCGGAAAGTTCGCCGGGCAGGACGTCGATGTCGTCGGCAGCCAACGCCCTTCGAGCCACCGCGACCAAAGCAGAGGTGGGCCCTGCAGACACATGGACTCCGACCGAGCCCGTCGCCTCCAGGGTGCGGCCGTAGGTGGACTGCAGGCCCACCTCCAGCGCCGCGTCGAAGAGAAGTCGGCGACGCACGGCCGTGCGGGATCGCGTCGGCACGCGACTCCATGTGCCGGCTCGCCAGTACGGCGCGAAGCGCTCGTGCTCGCTGACGGCGGCTGGCACCAGCCGATAGCGGGCAAAGGCGTCACCCTCGGCTCGTCTCAGCACCTCGTCCACCCACACGTCTAGCGCCGTCGGCTCCGTCAACGCTTCGCGTAGGGCCGCACGGAGCGACATGGCGTGCGAGCGGTGGTCCACGAATCCGGCTCGGTGGGCGGCGTCCTGCACGGAGTCAGTGAAGACGAGGGCGCGCTTCTCCCGCGGGTCGAGGTGGCGATCGCCAAAAAGCGTCGACAGGCTCACGGACAAGAGCGTGGCGATCGCGCTGCCCAGGAAGCGGATCGAGTCGCTCTTGCCGCACGATGGGCACTCGTCGTTCTGAGCACGCTTCTCGACGTCTTCTGTCTCACCATCGAGCATGAGGACGGGCAGGACATCACCCTCAAGGAGGTCGGGATCGTCATCTGCTGGGCGTCGCGCCAGGACGGTCCGCTGGCCCATGTGCAGCCAACGCAGGTTGGGCGTACGGCGATCTGAGGCAACGGCCCCGCCCCCGTTGGAGGTCAGGTGCAAGGAGGCTTCACCGGGCGCGTGCAGCAGGGCCCGGAAGCGACCCCGATGCAGCAGGTGGTCGCGGCGGATGCTCTCGTCGCGATCCGCGAGGTCACGGCCGGTAGATGCAAGTGTCGCGCCCCAGCCCGAGCGACCACAGGCCCGGCAATAGATGGCCGGCAGCGCACGTCCCGCCAGCTCCGCAGCTGGATCGAGCTGCCCGTCGTCACCCCACCGAAAGCTCGGCTGCGACGACACCAGCCGGTCCACGCGCGTCACCTCTCGCACCCACATCGTCACCTCCACCGACACGGAGTCGCGATGGCCGAGCCGCACGTGGCTGAGGGCCGCGAGGATGGCCTCGATCGCGCCCCGAGCGGCTGTTGGATCGTCTGCCACAGCGGTTCGCGGCAGCAGCTCGTCGCGGAGGTCATCCAGCGGGATGGCATCCCCCGCCGCCTCGACCATCGCTCGCACGTCGGGGTGGGCGGCAAGGAGCTGGGCATCAGCGAGATCCCTGGGGAGGGCCGCACGGTCATACAGCGCGTCGATGACAGTGGCGACCAAAGAGTCCCCGTCGCCGCGGTGCTGGAGACCGGTCTCCGCTAGGTCGCGGACTGCGCCAGTCACGAGGCCGGAGAGCCGTCGGATCGCCTTGTCACCCAGCGCCTCGCGCGTTGCCTCGGTCAGTGCGTCCACGTCGACGCGCGTCTCGGTGATCACCGAGTCGTCCGGAAATACCTCGCCAAACACCTGCTGGGCGAACGACAGCATTCGCTCAGGATCACCACGGTCCCCCAAGGTGGCCGAAGTCGCCACGGGAGTGAGTCGGCCTAGGGGACGGGCGTCGAACGACGCCCGCTCGGGGTGATCCGCCGGCACCTGGTCCCTGAGCGCGAGCCCCAACCGGCGCAACAGCATCGCCACGTCCGTGCCCTGAGCACCGTCATACGTGTGGAACTCGTCCAGGACCAGATAGGTGAGGGACAGGGCACTCTTGGCCCAGAGCGGTTGGTCCGAGGGACGCAGCAGCAGCTGGTCGAGCATCTTGTAGTTGGTCAGCAGAATGTCCGGCGGATCGTCTCGCAGAATCGAGCGATTGGTGATCAGCCCCTCTGGCGTGACCCGCGTGCGGCCCTCGCCGGCCTGCCCCTCACGCGCATCACCGGTGTACAGACCGGCGGTGACCCTCGACAGCGCAGGATCGTTGGTCAACAGTTGAGTGAGGCGCCCCGCCTGGTCGTCAGCGAGGGCGTTCATCGGATACAGGATCAGGGCCTTCATGCCGGCCTCGCCCCGTTCACGGGCTCTGCGCACGTGGTCGAGGATCGGATGCAGGAAGGCCTCCGTCTTGCCGGACCCCGTGCCGGTTGTGACGATCGTCGGGAGCGGACGTGGCTTCTCGGCACCGAGGTCTTTGCTCGTCAGTCGTCGATAGGCTTCAGCCTGGTGCCGGTACGGCGGGAACGGGGGCTTCCAATCGAGGTACTGGCCCCAGGTGGGCGCCGCCTCCGCGAAGGGCAGCCGCAGCCGTACGTAGGGTCCCTTGAAGATCCCGTCCGTCGCGTCCTCCAGGAACTCCGCGAGCGCCCTCCTCGGCTCGGCATCGGCCAAGGCGAAGGTCGTCGTGAGGTAGTCCACCAGGCCACGACGGACCTGATCGGACTGCAGGCTGGGCAACAGCTCGGTCATGGTGATGCGTCCTCGCAATCGGTGCGCTAGGGCGTGTCTCTTAAAGT
>NZ_DKGR01000020.1:166033-166332 GCF_002453335.1 Arsenicicoccus sp. UBA6765 | reverse complement strand
CCGACGAGCCCACGGGCGCCCTGGACTCGGTCACCGGCGAGGCGATCCTGCAGGTCCTGCGGCGCCGCTGCGACCAGGGCGCGGCCGGCCTGCTCGTCACCCACGAGGCCCGGCACGCGGCCTGGGCCGACCGGGTCGTCTTCCTGCGCTACGGGGTGGTCGTCGACACGACCGGGCCGGCGGCCACGCCCGAGTCCCTGCTCGAGACGTCGGGCGCGTGAGCCGGATGACGACCCTGGCCGACCCTCCCCGCACCGCCGCACGCACGCCGCAGCCACCCGGCGCGACCCGCCGCAGCC